>DAIPYL010000010.1:30400-48766 GCA_036782755.1 Jeotgalicoccus sp.
ACCCGTTCGAGCAGTGGTATCCTGCTACATAACCGGTCACAAGGGCACTCGTAATATTGTAGCCGCCCGTATAACCGTGGATATCCAGCACTTCTCCTGCAAAATGGAGACCGTCGATTATCTTACTCGACATCGTAGACGGGTTAATTTCTTTTAAGTTAACTCCGCCGCCTGTGACGAATGCTTTTTCAATTGACTGGGTACCGTTGACGTTGAACGTAAATCTTTTGAAAAATTCAACAAGGGCCTGTTTTTGCTGATTCGACACGTGGTGACCGCTCGTACTGCCATCGATTTTCAAATATTCAAGGACGAATGTAATCAGTCGTTCCTGGTGTATACTTTTTAAAATGTTTTTCAGACTTTTATCGATATTATCTTTAATTGTTTTGTTAATGTATTCCTGCATTTCTCCCATCGTATACTGCGGGAAGAAGTCAAGCTGCATTTTAATATTCTCTTTTTTCTGAGCCTGCTGTTCTTTATAAACGAACTGGCTGCAGCGCAGTGCTGCCGGGCCGCTCACGCCGAAGTGGGTGAAAATCATATCCATCTGGTGTGTAATACGCGGTTTGCCGTTTTTCTTTAATACCGATAAAGCAACGTCGTCGAGACTGATGCCTTTCAGGGAACCGTCAGTGAAAAACCGCTGATTGGATGTAATCGGTACTTCTGTCGGGAATAAGTCGGTAATTGTATGACCAAGCGTTTTTGCGAACTTATGCCCGTCGCCCGTAGAACCTGTTTGCGGCACACTTTTACCCCCCGTCGTAATAATAACGTTCCGGGTATTGAATGTTCTGCCGTCCGTCGTTTTAACGCCGGTGATTTTATCGTCTTTATGGAGGACTGCTGCAACTTCAGTTTCAAACTGGATATCCACTTTGTTTTGTTCGAGCTGTTTCAAAAAGACATTCAGCACGTCTTTCGCTTTGTTCGAAACCGGGAACATCCGGCCGTGGTCTTCTTCTTTTAACTTGACGCCGTTGGATTCGACAAAGTTAATAATCGATTCGTTATCGAAAACAGAGAACGGCCCGTATAAAAATTTACCGTTGCCCGGGATGTGTTTAATAATTTCTTCATAAGGAAGACGGTTCGTTACATTACAGCGCCCGCCGCCTGAAATCAGCAGTTTTTTGCCGAGTTTTTTATTTTTTTCGATTAACAGTACTTTATTATTGTTCAGACTTGCAGCGGTCGCAGCCATGATTCCGCTGACGCCGCCGCCAATTACTATCGTATCGTACATGAGTTTGCTCCTTTTAGTTTTAAAGTATTCCCTTATCCATTATAATAATGGGTATGTTTATTATAGATAAGAAGGGTTAATATATGTCGGATCAGAAAAAGATGTTTCGCGGTACATTCCTTTTAACCGCCGCTACATTTACTACTCAGATTTTAGGAATGCTTTATTTAATTCCATTTTACAGCATTATGGGCGGAGAGGAAAACCTTGCTCTTTACGGGTATGCTTATACGCCGTATACAATCATGCTGTCGATTGCCGCGGCCGGCGTGCCGGGAGCGGTATCGAAATTCGTTGCCAAGTATAATGCGCTCGGTGCTTACGAGACCAGTCAGAAGCTTTACAAATCAAGTCTTCTCGTCATGATGGCTTCAGGTATTATTGCTTTTCTTGCTTTATATTTCATGGCGCCGGTTATTGCCGAAGCACAAAGTGCGGCAGGCGGAGGCGGAGATCACCGCTGGAGCACCGAAGATATTACAAGTATTATACGCGTAATCAGCTTCGCAGTCATTGTTGTTCCATTTATGGCAACGTGGAGAGGGATATTCCAGGGCCACGAATCATTCGGGCCGACGAGTGTCTCATCCGTTGTCGAACAGATTTTAAGAATTGCAGTACTTTTATCGGGTGCGTTCATCGTTATTAACGTAATGGACGGTTCGATAAAAACCGCTAACGAAATTGCCGTATTTGCAGCTTTCGTAGGGGCGGTTGGTGCGACTGTGACACTCGCAATATTCTGGAGAAAACGTAAACCGTTTATGGCGGAGCAGCGCAGACAGGATAAAAGCGGCATCAGTTTATCTTACGGAGAAATGTATAAAGAAATTATCCGTTACGGCCTGCCGTTTATTATTGTCAGCATGAGTATTCCGGTCGTGTTATTCATCGATCAGATGACTCATAACAACGCATTGTCGCTTGCCGGTGTGCCGGGCAGTCTGCAGGACTCATGGTTCGGCATGCTCAACCTGACGACACACAAACTCGTGATGATTCCCACAGCATTCGCATCAGCATTTGCGATAACGATTCTTCCGTTCATTACGAAAAACTATCAGCAGAAACTGTTTGATAATGTGCACAGTCAGGTGAAATCGATGATTCTGATGCTGTTATTCTTCGTTATTCCTGCAGGTCTTGGAATGATGATTTTATCAGCACCGATTTATACATCGTTTTACAGCTATAACGAAATCGGTATTATGATACTGACATTCTATGCACCCGTCAGTATTATTATTTCAATGTTCTCGGTGACGTGTTCAATCGTGCAGGGCATCGACAAGCAGAATCTGACATTTTACGTAGTTATCATCATGCTGATTATTAAAGCAGCAATCAACATTCCGCTGATCATGAACTTCTACACAGTCGGTGCGGTTATGGGAACAGCTATTGCCCTCGGTGCCGGTGTGATTATGAACCTGATTATTATTAAGAAACACGGAAAAATCCGTTTCCGTGCATTCGTTGCACCGATATTCCAAATTGTGGTGTGTGCACTTGCAATGCTCCTGGCAGTTGAAGTTGTATATTATTTATTAATGATGAATATCGATGAAATGACGACATTAACTTCTGTACTGACACTGCTGGTTACAATACCTGCAGGTGTGGTTGTCTATCTTTTCATTTCATTTAAAACAGGACTTGCAGACGAAGTGCTCGGTGAACGGGCGCAAAAAATTCGCCGGAAAGTGAAGTTTTTATAATGAGACTGGACAAATATCTTGCGAACGCCAACTTGGGCAGCCGCAAGGAAGTAAACAAACTGATTAAAAAAGGTGACATTACGGTTAACGGTAAAATCGTGAAAAGTCCGAAGACGGACGTCGGCTACGACGATGAAATCATTTATATCGACGTACCGATTGTGCTTGAAGAGTTTATCTACTTTATGATGAATAAGCCGGACGGTGTCATCTCTTCAACGGAAGAAGGACCGACGGAGACTGTAATCGATTTAATCGGCCATCCGCAGCAGGGTGAATTATTTCCTGTCGGCAGACTGGACAAAGATACGGTGGGGCTGATGTTCATTACGAACGACGGCAAGCTTGCCCACCAGCTGCTGTCGCCGAAAAATGAATACTGGAAGACATATCATGTAACACTGCGCGATGAGGTGACTGCTGCAGATATTGAAAAGCTTGAGACAGGCATCGAATTGAAAGACTTTACGACGAAACCTGCTAAGGCGGAATTATTAAATCCGCATGAAGTTTCACTGTCGATTACCGAAGGGAAATTTCATCAGGTGAAGCGGATGTTTTTAGCAATCGGCAACGAAGTTGTGAAGCTGAAACGGACGCACTTTGCGACACTTGCACTCGATGAAACACTCGGAGAAGGTGAATATCGCAGATTAACCGAAAAAGAAATAAAAAAGTTAAGTAATTAAGTTTATAAATTTCAGACCAGGGTATATTTTATATTAAGTCCAATGAATAACAATTTTATAATATGAGGTGTATCAAAATGGGAAAACTATTTAATTTAGTATTCAGAGTCGGTGCAGTACTTGGTATTGCATACGCTGCAAAAAAACTTGCAGACAATAAAGATGTTGTAAAAGAAGAATATGCCAAAGCGAAAGAAGATCCGAAAGGCTACGCACAAAACGTGCAGGAGAAAGCGACTGCCAAAGCGCAGGATGTTCAGGTAAAAGCTCAGGAGGAATACTCTAAAGCGAAAGAAGATCCGAAAGCTTACGCGCAAAACGTACAGGACAAAGCATCAGCGAAAGCAAAAGAAGTACAGTCGAAAGCAAACGAACAGATAGACGCTGCGAAAACAAAAGCATCTGACGTTCAATCAAAAGCCAAAGACGAATACGCGAAAGCAAAAGAAGATCCTGAAGCATACAAACAGGAATTAAAAGAAAAAGGTCAGAAAAAAGCTGACGAAGTGAAAAAAGAAGCTAAAAAAGCAGAAAAAGAAATGAAAAACAATAAATCCGATGCAGATGCGAAGCCTGATAAAGAAAACCCGGACGACGTTGATCAAAGAGAATCTGTGCTGGCAGACGAAGGCGGCATCTCTGAAAGTGAAGTAGAAAATTTCGAAGAAGAACACAACGTTGATGTAGTAGACGAAGCAGGCGCTAAAGATGAAAATCATAACGTCCATGTCGTTACAGACAACAAAAAGAACAATAAATAACGACTGATTATTTTGAGGAGCCGCAGATGCGGCTTCTTTTTTTTGGCTTTAGGGGAATTTTGATGAAACAGACGTTAAAGTACGACACCGGATTGCCGTCGTACTCCAGCATGATTCCATATAAAATTAACCACCCAACCGCTGAAAATTCTCATCAAAAAGTATATAATAGAAGAAAATCTATTGCTGGAGCTGATGAACATGGATGCGAAACAATTAGTAAGTAAATATAAAGATGATTTAATCAACGATTTGATAGGATTACTGTCAATCGACAGTGTCAAGGGGGAGTCGGTTAAGGATGCGCCTGTCGGTGAAGGCCCGAAGAAAGCACTCGAGTTTATGATTGAGCTTGGTGCAAAAGAAGGTCTGCCGACGAAGACTGTCGATAATCTTGCCGGTCATATTGAGTTTGGCGAAGGAAAAGATTTATTCGGCGTACTTGGTCACGTGGACGTTGTACCTGCAGGTAAAGGCTGGACGTCTGATCCATTCGAACCGGTTATTAAAAACAACGAAATTATCGCCCGCGGTGTACAGGATGACAAAGGGCCGACAATGGCAGCGTACTACGCACTGAAGATTTTACATAACGAAGGTTATAAATTTAACCAGCGTGTCCGCCTGATTATCGGAACTGACGAAGAGTCTGACTGGCAGTGTACGGATGCATATTTCCAGTCAGAAGAAATGCCGGGTGCCGGTTTTTCTCCGGATGCTGAATTCCCGGTAATCCACGGTGAAAAAGGGATTACGTCATTTAACATCGTCCAGTCGAATCTCGACGATGAGTATTCTGATACAGATATCGAACTGAAAGCATTTATTTCGGGTGAACGTTACAATATGGTGCCGGAATCTGCTGAAGCGAAACTGAAAGTGCTGACTCAGATGAGCTCGATTATTCAGGCGTACGAAGGGTTTATCCGTAAAACAGGAAATGAAGGCAAATATGAAATAGACGGCGGCTTTTTAAAACTCGAGCTGTCTGGCAAGAGTGCGCACGGTTCGACACCGGAAGAGGGCATTAATGCCGGTACCGAGCTGCTTAAGTTCCTTTCGGAAATTGAACTCGATGCGAATGGCAGCCAGTTTGTTGAATTCGCACAGAAATATATTATCGGCAATTTAACAGGCGAACAGTTTAATATGTCGCATCATCATGAAGAAATGGGATATGTCAGTGTTAATACGGGTATGATTAACTACACGGAAGTTGACGGCGGAATCTTCGGTGTGAACTTAAGATACCCGGCGGGGCTTGATTTTGATGCAGGCATTAAAAACCTGGAAGAAAAAATTAAGGAAACAGGCTTTACTATAGAAGATATCAGCGACCAGAAACCGCACTACGTTGATAAAAATGATCCGCTTGTATTAAAGCTGCTCGAAAGCTACCGCAAACATACCGATGACGACAGAGAAGCATTTACTATCGGCGGCGGAACTTATGCACGCACGTTAGAAACAGGTGTGGCATTCGGTGCAATGTTTAAGGATACAGTCGACACAATGCACCAGAAAGATGAGCGCATGAACATTGATGAGCTGATGCTGGCAACGGCAATTTATCTGGAAGCGCTTTACAATACATGTGTTGAAAAGTAAGCATGCTCAAGCCTTTTTACACTTTTGATTAATATCTGCAACACTGAGATAACTGATATTTTTGAACTCTGAATAACAGGGTATTAGAGTAAAGCAAAGAATGAAATCATCTATTCCCAGAAGGCATAAAACCTGTTATACTAACATTTGCTTCTTTACTCGGAGCAGCAGTTAAAACTTTGCTGCCGGGTAAGATAATGAGCGATGAAAAACAGTACATCATTCAGTTAACTTTAAACAACATTTTGTTTAGTGTATAATAATTTATCTGAACAACATCACAGTGAGTGTGTACTAACATTCAGTTGGCAAAAGTATTCCATCTTTTGTCCTTGAAATAAAACATTAAACCCGATAAAATTTTAAACACGAACTAAATTTGCGCTATCTAATTTAATTTTATAGCGCAAATTTTTATTTGAACGATGAAACGAGGTGTAAGAATTGGATCATTTCTATCAACTCGGCTGGCAATTAGATCCTTTGGGAGGTCCTTCCGGTGAAGCTTATAAAGCGGAACAGGACGGACGCAAATTATTCCTTAAAAGAAACGCCAGCCCTTTCCTCGCGGCGTTATCAGCAGAAGGCATCGTCCCGAAACTCGTTTGGACAAAACGAATCGAGACGGGCGAAGTGGTAACAGCACAGCATTGGAAAAATGGCCGGGAGTTGACACGTGAAGATATGGGAGGGCTGCGGGTCGCAGCACTGATGAGTAAGATACACACATCAGAACCGTTGCTCACGATGTTAAAACGTCTCGGTATGAAACCTATGCTGCCGGAAATTTTACTTAATAAAATACAGTCTTCATTATCTCCGAAAGTAAACGCCCACCACGTCGTTAGAAATGCTATCCAATACCTCGAAAACGCAGTGCCGGAAATTGAGGTTGCAGATTGCAGAGTATGCCACGGTGACGTCAATCATCACAACTGGCTGCTGTCCGATACAGACGAGCTGTTTTTAGTCGACTGGGAAGGTGCAATGATTGCCGACCCTGCTATTGACCTTGGAATGATTTTATATCCTTACGTCGACCACAGTAAGTGGGGCAGCTGGCTCAGTAATTACGGTATCGAACTCGACAATGATCTTCGTTCACGCATGAAATGGTACACATTCGTACAGGCGATAACGATGATTCAGTGGTATGAAGACCGTAAACGTTTCACAGAAATGAACGAGTGGATTTTATTCCTCTCGAAAGTTATGGACAAAGACCGTCTTATTTAATAATTGAGAGTAGTGAATATTTTTGAGAATGCGCAACAAACCGTGGGCAATTGATTATCTTGAATCAAATAACCATATTGTGGATGTTAACAATACGTACAGTAAAAGAATAAAAGATTTTTTCAGTGCGGACCTGCCGATTCATATTGAGGTCGGTACGGGCATGGGCACGTTTATAACGACGCTCGCACAAAATAACCCTGATATTAACTATGTCGGAATTGAAATCGATAAGAATGTTTTAATCCGTGTAACAGAAAAAGTGATTGAACTTGGTCTGACTAACGTAAGACTGCTGCTGCTTGATGCGAATACTCTTATGGATTACTTTAATGAAAGTGAAATCGATAAAGTGTATTTAAACTTCTCGGATCCGTGGCCTAAAAACCGCCACGCGAAAAGAAGACTGACGCACAGTAACTTTTTAACCAGCTATAAACAGCTGTTAAAAGAAGATTCAATCGTTGAGTTTAAAACGGACAACAGAGGATTATTCGAGTTCAGCCTGATGTCGATGAACGCATTCGGCATGAAATTTGAGAATCTTAACCTGGACGTTCATGACGATGAACCGGAAGAAAATATCCGTACCGAGTACGAGGAGAAATTCTCGCAGCGCGGACATAAAATATATTGGATTCAAGCATCTTTCTAAGGAAAGGTGCTTTTTTATATTCGTGTATTATCTTTTAAAGAATGTTAAAATGTAAGGATACAGAACATTTGGAGTGGAGGAATATAATGACACAGTTCGATTTCAATAAGACAACGTCAAGAGAAGGTACATACAGTGTTCAGTACGATGGCACCGAAACTTTATTCGGCGCGAAGGGACTTGAACCTTTCTGGATTGCAGACATGGATATAGAAACACCTGAAGTAATCAGAGACGCGATTAAAAAGCGCCTCGACAACGGGATTTTCGGTTATACGATGTGGCAGAATGAGCGTTTTTACGGTCCGGTTAAACACTGGTGGAAAACACGCTTTAATATTTCTTTAAACGAAGAAGACATTCATTATGCGGCTTCAGTATTATATACTGTCGGCGAAGTGATGAGACAGACGACAAGCGAAGAAGACGGCGTTATTTTAACGACGCCTTCATACAACTCGTTTCCGAATTTAATTAAAGGGAACGACCGTACAAGAGTGGAGACGCCGCTTATTTACGACGAAGATAAAAAAGAGTATTCCCTGAACACGAAAGAGTTCCGCGAGCTGTGCAGCCGTGAAGATGTTACTTTATACATTCACTGTAACCCGCACAATCCGACAGGCAAAGTATGGTCGAAAGAGGAACTGCTTGAGATTAAGAATATCTGTCAGGAGAACAACGTATATTTAATCAGCGATGAAATTCATATGGATTTTGTCAGACCGAAAGAAGATTTCGTATCTATGGCATCGCTGCTGGAAGAAAGTGATCCGGTACTCGTAACGACAGGTCTTGGTAAATCATTTAACCTGGCGAGTATTCCGCATTCTTATTACATTACGAAAGACAGAAAAATTACGAAAGACATTAATACTGCAATGGGGAGCAGATATAATGTCAACACGGCATCAAGTCTTGCGCTGGCGGCAATTGAAGCAGCGTATACTGAATGCGGTGAATGGATCGACCAGCTGAACGAGCATATTGAGGGCAACTTCCAGCTGATCAGCGATTATATCGATGAACACTTGTCCGAGTATTTATCATTTGATATTCCGAAGTCAACGTATCTTGGATGGATCAGTTTTGAGAAGTCGGGTATGGATGCACAAAAAGTGCACAAAGCACTTGTGGAAGTCGGCGGAATTGCCGTGTCACCTGGCAAGCTGTATCTGGATGATGAAAACAATCATTTCAGAATCAACGTTGCATCGAGCAGAAAGCGTATCGAAGATGGTCTTCTGCGTATCAGAAAGACATTTGAACATTTAAGCAAATAAAAAAATCATGGGGATTACTGAACAGTAATCTCCATGATTTCAGCTGTGTAAGGATCTGCTAAGAAGTTATATTTCACCGTGTTTTCATCGTTGCCTACGTGCAGCACACCGCTTACCGTGTTTGTATTTAAACCAAAACGGTTCTGGCCGTCTGCCTGATAGTCGAGTGAAATGAATGAAATGTCTTCGAATTGAAGATGCAGGTTATCGACAATTTTCTTAGTGTCGACTCTGCGGTGCAGCAATAACCAAACCACCAGCGGAATAATCGTTACAGCTAATAATGTAGATATAATCAAATTACGCTTCATATGTACATCCTCCTTATGAAGTAGTTTAACATAGAATATTAACTAAATAACAATTAAAAGGGGTATTTTCATGGAACTGTCGAAAAAAACATTGGAAAGAATGAAGGCTTTAACAGAACTGCACGGAGCACCTGGATTTGAAGATAAAGTAAGAGATTATATGAGAACAGAACTGTCGGAACATGCTGATGAAATTATTCAGGACGGTCTCGGCGGTATTTTTGCAGTGAAGAAGAGTAAAAAAGAAAACGCTCCGAAAGTTCTCGTTGCAGCACATATGGACGAAGTCGGCTTTATGGTTACTGAACTGACGGACAATGGATTTCTTAAATTCACTCCGCTTGGCGGCTGGCCGACAGATGTGCTTTTAAGCCAGCGCTTCTCAGTGCGTACTGCATCTGACGAAGAAATTACAGGTGTAATCGGCAGTGTGCCGGTGCACTTCAGAAGAGGCGACAACAAAGAAACTAAAATATCTGATATGCTCCTTGATGTCGGGGCTGATTCAAAAGAAGAGCTTCTTGAGATGGGTATTAACCTCGGAGATTCAATCGTTCCTAAAGTTGATTTTCAGGTTCTTAAAAATGAGAAGAAATTACTCGCTAAAGCGTGGGATAACAGATACGGATGTCTGATTGCAATCGAAGCACTGGAGTCACTGAAAGACACTGAGCTGGACTGCGATCTGTATATCGGTGCAAACGTGCAGGAGGAAGTCGGTCTGCGCGGCGCGAAAGCGAGCGCAAATATGATTGAGCCGGATATTGCATTTGTCGTTGACTGTTCACCGGCAAATGACATGATGGGCAAAAAAGACGACCTTGGCAAGCTCGGTGAAGGTACATTGCTGCGTCTATTTGACCGCACGATGATTCTCGCACCGAAGATGCGTCAGTTCCTGCTCGATACAGCCAAAGAATCGGATGTTAAATATCAGTACTACCATTCACCGGGCGGCACGGATGCAGGAAGTATTCACGTGTCAGGCGACGGTGTGCCGTCGGCTGTAGTTGGAATCTGTTCACGTTATATCCACACAGCGAATTCAATTATTAATTATGAAGACTATTTCCATGCACATAATTTATTAACATCGCTGATTAAAAATGTAAATAATGAAACTGTAGATGGAATCCGGGGGTAAGCCATGAAAAACATACTGCACCGCTGGTTTATAGAAGCGATGAGTTTTATGGCACTTGGTTTATTCGGAACATTAATTATCGGACTGATTATCAATACGGTGGCGACATATGTTCCGCCGCTCGCTGGTTTATCCGTAATCGGAGATACAGCACAGAGTTTAACAGGCGCTGCAATCGGTGTGGCAATTGCCTACGGTTTAAAATCTCCGCCGCTCGTTATTTTTTCCGTGCTTGCTGTCAGTCAGCACGCATATGATTTAGGCGGGGCGGCTGCGAGTTTTATCGTCAGCTTAATCGTTATAGAAACAGCGAGACTGTATCAGCAGAGAACTAAACTTGATATCATCGTCACGCCGCTTTTAACTTTAATTATCGGGCTTGTTCTTGCCGGTTTAATCGGTGAAGCAGTCGGTGGAGTAATGACAGGTCTCGGAGATATTATCGTCTTCGGTACTGAACAGCAGCCGTTTATGATGGGTATTCTCGTCAGCGTTGTGTTCGGCATTACGCTGACAGCACCGCTGTCCAGTGCGGCTCTTGCCCTGATGCTCGACCTGAGCGGGGTGGCTGCAGGTGCAGCCGTTATCGGCTGCTGCTGCCACATGGTGGGACTTGCAGCGATGAGCTACAAAGACAACGGCATATCCGGTGTTATTTCAATCGGTGTCGGCACGTCAATGCTGCAGGTTCCTAACATTTTACGCAATCCTTTCGTTATCGTGCCGCCGGTCATCGCAAGTGCAATCATTGCACCGATTATGACTGTGTTTTTCCCGATGGAAAACAATGCAGCGGGAGCAGGTATGGGAACAAGCGGTTTCGTCGGCCAGATTATGGCGATTGAAACGATGGGGCTGTCAATGTCCACTGTTATGCTGGTACTGGTGTTTCATATCGTTTTACCTCTAATTGTAACTCTGATATTCTATAAACTGTTTAGCTTTTACGGGTTTATTAAACAGGGCGATCAAATTATTAGTTTAGGTAAATAACACAGGAGGTAAATTATGAATATATATAAAATGCGTGATCTTGTAATTGAAGGAATCACTGCAAAAAGAGATGACGTTTCGCATAAATTCGACCGTGAGAAAGAAGAACTGCGTGTTGAACGTAAAGATAACGGCAAGGGAATTACAATTGCTTTGGCAAAAGCGCTGAATAAAGCGAAGAATGATGATAAAATTATAGATGAACTTGTTTATTATATCGATGAATCCCTGGAGCGTATGGGCGAAGAAAACATCGATGCGGCAACTGCGGCAATTTATCCTGTTGTCCGTGCAGCAAGTTTCCCGAAAGAAACTAAAGGCGGGGAGCCATTCATCATTACACCGCATACGAATGAAACGAATATATATTATGCGGTTGATTTCGATAAGAGCTACCGTCTGATTGACGAAGCACTGCTTGAATCACTTGGCATGTCTGAAGAAGACATGAAAGTGCTCGCAGAAAACAATCTTCAAAATCTGCCGGTTGAAATTAAAAAACAGACGGTTCAGGAAAATGACTTTTACTTTATCAATCATAACGACGGCTATGATTCGTCACGTATATTAAATACGGCGTTCCTGCATGAGATGCTGGGACAGACAGAAGGCGAAATGCTGGTCGGTCTGCCGCACCAGGATGTTCTGATTATAGCTGACTGTAAAAATAACGTCGGCTACGACATTATGGCGCAGATGATGATGCAGTACTTTACAGAAGGCCTGACGCCGATTACATCACTGTCGTTTTCATACGACGGTACGAAGCTGCAGCCTGTATTTATTTTAGGGAAGCAGAAAAATTACAATAAAAAAACAAATAGTGAAGAAAGTAGTGAATAATGTGAGACTCACATACAACGAAAATATCGGAGATGTATTACTTGTAACATTAAGAAAGACAGAAGACGTATCATATGAGCACAACGGTGATATTACTCTGATTAAAGACGGCGATGAAGTAATCGGCCTTAACATTTTCAACGCTGAAAAAAACTTAGCGCTTGAAGGTGCTAATATTAATGACTATGAAACAATGGTGCCGCGCATCAATGAATTGCTTCAGAAGAACGGCATTGAAGCACTTGAATTTGATCTGACACCGAAGTTTGTCGTCGGCAAGGTCATCGAAAAGGAAGCGCACCCGGATGCGGATAAATTAAACGTGACAAAAGTGGACGTCGGTACAGAAGTACTGCAGATTGTCTGCGGCGCACCAAACGTTGATGCTGAGCAGAAAGTTGTTGTAGCACGTGTCGGCGCTGTAATGCCGGGCGGATTATATATTAAACCTTCACAGCTCCGCGGTGTGGATTCAAATGGTATGATCTGTTCTAAAAAAGAGCTTAACTTAAAAGATGATGGGGTAAAAGGTATTTATGTTTTAGACGACAGCTACAATGTCGGCGAACCATTCCCGGTCGGATAAAGGTGAGATTAAATGACAAGAAGAAGACGAGAATTTAATAAGGAACGCCACGACAGAGACCAGACGAAAGAAGCATTTAAATTTCCTCTCGATATCGACAGTGATGTTACGGACACAGAATCGGTTACTCCATTAGATTCACCGCCTGCTTATATCAGACGCCCGCAGCGGGAAACGAAATACAGTGCGTCAAAACCATCGGTTAAACGTCCGACGAGAATGACGATTTCAAAAGCACGCCAAGTTCCGTCGGCAGTTTACGGTTCGAAAAAACCGGAACAGAGGGAACGGGATGAGCGTGAAATTTACCTTGAGAAATTTAAAAACTATAATTCTGTCATTGTGGATAAAATCGTGCAGGAACGTATGCAGCGTGAGAAAAAGAAAGACAAACAGAAGGTAAAAGAACAGCAGCGCCGTGCTGAACTTGCGGCGCTGAAAAAGAAGCGGGATGCACAAATAGCAAACGGCGAACCGGCAGCCGAGAGGCAAAAACCGGCATACAGGAAAAAGCAGCATGATACACTGAGTGTACTCGGCTCAAAACAGAATAAACTGCGCGAGAAGCAGCAGGCAGCGACCGGTAAACGAATCGGTCCGAATGTTACTCAGCCGGGCATCAATATGCTTGGCAGTGCTCAAGAACCGGATTACAAAGAACCGGACGCAGAACTCTGGAAACAGATTGATGATGCATTTACTAAATTGAATGTGGAAGGCCGTGTAATCAGCTATACTTCAAACGGCGTAATCGGCCGTTATGAAGTGAAACTGAACCACGCGTTCAGAGTCAGTAATATTCCGCGCCTGAATGCTGCATTAAAAGAAGAACTGAACCTCGATGAGCTTCGTATTATGAGCCCGCTCATCGGGACATCAAACATCGGACTTGAAGTGCCGCTTGAAAATGTGCGTCCGATTACTTTCCGCACACTGTTCGAATCGAGCAGCTTAAAACTGCGCAAAAGTGATTACAAGTTTGTGATTGGTAAAACTGTGGATGATAAAATCTTCAGCTACGAACTGTCAAAAGCAGGGCACATTTTAATTCACGGCAATCAGCCCAACTACGATACAAATGTTATTGATAATATTCTTCTGTCGCTGTTAATGAATCATAATTCAAGCGACCTGAAAATCGCCATTGCAGCAGAAGACGACAAGTACGACGGCTATTTGGATGTACCTCATTCTTTCGGCTCGAGAATTTCACCGGCCGATCCTGAAGCATTGAAACTTTTCCTGCATGAGCTGAACGACCGTAGCGTGTCGTTCAGAAGAGCGCATGTCAGAAACATTCAGAGCTACAACAGCCGTGTAAAATTTGAATCGAAAAAAGCGACATTAGTAATTATCATCGATGATCTTGCAGCACTGCTCGAAAACAAAAACCCGGACGCAGTACGCGCCCTGATACAGATTTTAAAACAGGGGAAACCGCTTGGTATTCATGTGATTGCAAATTACATGAACACTGATTCAAAAATCCGCTATGAACTTCTGCAGCTTCTGCAGACGAAAATCGCATTTTACGATGCAGATAATAATGCAGTCGGCGGGACGGATGAACTGACACAGGGCAATGATGCACTAGCTGTCATTCCGACATCGAACAAACCGAACCGTATTTCTATCGGCGCGGTGAATAGAACAGTTAAACAAAGTGTGTTTGATCACATAAAATATAATAATCGATGAAAGATTGGTGTAATCGTGAAGAAATATCATTTTATCGGAATAAAGGGTGCGGGAATGAGCGCTCTTGCTCAGGTTCTCTATGACATAGGTCATGAAGTGCAGGGTTCTGATATTGAAAACGAAGTATTTACAGAAGGTCCTCTGCGTAAAAAAGGGATAAAAATATTGCCTTTTACAGAAGATAATATCGTGGAAGGCATGACTTACATTGCCGGGAATGCGTTTAAAGATGACCACCCGGAAATTAAAAAAGCTGTTGAGATGGGCTATGAAGTTATCCGCTATCATGTATTTTTAGCGGACTTTATGAGCAGCTATATTTCTATTGCCGTTACAGGCTCACACGGAAAAACGTCGACGACAGGTCTTCTGTCGCACGTGATGAACGGTGATGTGGAGACGACGTACCTGATTGGTGACGGTACCGGATTCGGTCTCCCTGAAAGCAAATATTTTACGTTTGAATCATGTGAGTATAAACGTCATTTCCTGAGCTATTATCCCGACTATGCAATCATTACAAATATTGACTTTGATCACCCTGACTACTTTAATGATATTTCAGATGTAGTGGATGCATTTAAGGAAATGGCTTCACAGGTGAAGAAATGTATTATTGCTTACGGCAACGATCCTTATATCGGAGAAATTAAGCAGGAGATGCAGGATATGCTGACATACGGTATTGAAAGCGGCGATGATATCACAGCCAAAAATATCGAAGTGACAGAAGACGGCACTGTTTTTGATGTGTCGATAAAAGGCGAGCATTTTGACACGTTCAGAATTCCGATGTACGGGGACCACCTCGTGTTAAACTCACTGGCAGTTATCGGCGTCTGCTATTTGGAAAAACTGGATATTACACTGATTAAAGAATCTTTCTTAAATTATAAAGGTGTTAAACGCCGTTTCTCTGAGACTAAGCTGCATAACATGGTCATCGTGGATGACTATGCACACCACCCGAAAGAAATCGATGCAACGCTTGAAACAGCACGCAAAAAATATCCAAACCGTGAAATCATTTCGGTATTCCAGCCGCATACATTTTCACGCACAGAGAAATTCCTTCAGGAGTTTGCTGATGTGCTGGCAACGTCGGATAAAGCATATATCGTTGATATATTCGGCTCGGCACGTGAGGCAAGCGGCACTTTATCCAGCAAGGATTTAGTGGACTTAATACCGGGAGCGGAACTGCTGACAGAAGCAGATCTTGAACGTCTCGATAAACATGCAGACGGCGTAATTATATTTATGGGTGCAGGAGACATCCAGAAATATGAGAAACGTTTTACGGAATTGCTTTCTTAAAAATAGCGCAAAGTTATATAAATTAAATGTTTATATCATTGTGAATTAGGTTATGATAATTAAGAATACAGAAAAGAAATATTGGAGGCGTTAAAATGGATTGGCAAATAGTATTATATATTGCCGCGGGTATTGCCGCGATTGCATTTTTAGTATTATGTATCGCAATTGCAGTTGTACTGTTCTCGGTTAAGAAAAATCTGGACCACGTAGCCAGCACATTAGATGGACTGGATGGACAGATTCAGGGAATTACTCGCGAGTCAACAGATCTTCTGCACAAATCAAATCGTTTAGTTGAAGATATTCAAGGTAAATCTGAAAAACTTAATGCTGTAGTAGATGCAGTACAGGGTGTTGGTTATTCTGTAACTAACTTAAACGACTCAGTCGACCGTGTAACGAACTCAATTACGCATAACATCTCTCAGAATGAAGAGAAAATTTCACAGGTTGTACAATGGTCAAACGTTGCAATGGAAATTGCAGACAAATGGCAGGTAAGACAGCAGCAGCGCAACAGAGCTTACAGTAAAGTCAATGTAGACGGACAGTCAGAGAATTTATAAGTCTCAGTGATTGATTCCGGCTGGAGGTTAAATCATGGAAACGTATAATAGAGACAGACATGTCAAAGGTGTCGAGAACTACGATGCTCAAATAGAAACATCGACCGGCCGTGACTTTACGGTCGGCCTCGCTCTTGGCTTATTCGCCGGTGTTGTAGGCGGTCTGTTTATCGCTCCGAAATCAGGCGATGCTTTAAGAGATGATATTAAGAAAATCCAGGACTCTGTAGTTAATGAACAGAAAGATGGACCTTCACTCACTGACAAGCTCGATGAGAAGGTAAGCGATGTTAAGCAGATGGTTAAGGACAAAAAAGCTGAAATGGACGAGAAATCGAGAGTTAAGAAGCTTGATACTTCAATAGTTCAGGCTCAGCAGCAGGCTATACGAGATGAAGCTGCAGACAGTAATCTGGAGCGTCCGAATGTAGTCGATATGTCTAAATACGCTGAGAAAAGCAGCGAAGAGTCAAAAAATTTAGATAAATAATTCAGTCACATTGCGTGACTGAATTTTTTTGTTATAAATTTGTTACATATTCAGTACCATTCAGGCCGGAAATTTGGTATTATTGATTAAAACGTTTACATTTTCACATTAGACTCGGAGGGATATTATGACAGTTACTATATATGATGTGGCTAGAGAAGCAAAAGTCTCAATGGCAACAGTTTCTAGAGTCTTAAATGGTAATCCAAACGTCAAACCTGAAACAAGAAAAAAAGTTAAAGATGTTATAGATAGATTGAATTACCGACCGAATGCCGTGGCAAGAGGACTTGCAAGCAAAAAAACGACAACAGTCGGCGTAATCATTCCGGACATTTCAGACCTTTATTATTCAGCGCTGGCGCGTGGACTGGAAGACATCGCAGAAATGTATAATTACCAGATTATCATTACAAATACGGACCAGGATCCGAAGAAAGAACGCAATGCCTTTTTAAACCTTGTCAGCAAACAGGTTGACGGCATTATTTTCCTTGGTGGAAAACTGGACAGCGAAGTAATGCAGGATATCGATACTTCGAAAGTCCCTGTAGTTATTTGCGGATCAGGTGAAGAAGCCAACGATATTCCAAACGTTAATATCAACTACCACGATGCAGCCAAAGAAGTGTCGGCGAAATTAATCGCAGACGGCACTAAAAATATCTGTTTCGTAACAGCAGGATATTCACGCTACCAGGAATCACGCATGGTGGAAGGAATGAAAGAAGCATACCGTGAAGCAGGACTAAACGGTGACGATTACTTAACGACAGAAGAAGCTGAAGACTACGACAAAGGTAAAGAAATCTTCGGCAAACTGCTTGATACAGACCGCGATGCGGTAATTGTAATCAGCGATGAGACAGCAATCGGAATTCTGCACGGCGGACACGAGCACGGTGTGGCAATGCCGCAGCGCCTGCAAATCGTCAGCTGTTCAAACACAAGACTCGTGACGATGGTTAGACCTAAAATCTCAAGCATCGCTGTGCCATTATATGACCTTGGTGCAGTAGGGATGAGACTTCTGACTAAATTGATGAACGAAGAAACAGTGGACACTACATCAGTAGAACTGCCTTACAGTATCGATTACCGCACAACAACACGGTAAAATATTTTAGAAAACCGGACTGCCTGTAGACGCGGTCCGGTTTTTTGTATGCGAGTAGGGTGTGCGGGGCATGGACAATGTTGAATTAACAAAGGG
>DAIPYL010000011.1:0-21644 GCA_036782755.1 Jeotgalicoccus sp.
GGAAATACGATGTCGGCACCGGCTTCTATATATGCGTGAAGCCTTTCAGTCATGCCTGGCATCCCTTCCACAGCATATGCATCAGAGCGTGCAACAATTTTAAGCGTTGGGGCAGTCTTTTTAATCATTTGAATCTTTTTAACCATATCATCTTCAGAAATCAGTTTCTTTCCGTTTAAATGTCCGCATTTTTTAGGAATCTGCTGATCTTCGATTTGAACAGCAGCTACCCTTGCTTCGACCATTTCGAGACATGTCCGTGCAACATTTAAAGGTTCTCCAAACCCGTTGTCGATATCAACCAGCAGGGGAAGATTTGATGCTCTTATAATTTCGCGTGCACGGCCGGCGACATCTTCCAGAGTCAAAAGCCCTATGTCAGGAATACCCATACTCGCCGACAATGCACCACCGGAAAGATAAATATGATTGAACCCGCATTTTTTTGCCAAAAGGGAGCTCATGCCATCATGAGCTCCCACTACTGGTAATGCATTATCTTTTTTTACATGCTCCATAAAATCTGAAGCCAGCTGCTGCTGGCTTTTTGATTCTTCAATAATCCAAGTCAATTTTCATCATCCTTTATTATTAACTTTTACTCTAGAAAGACGTCCAAGTATCATAGGAAGAAATACAGATGACACAGTTAATACTGCAAATAAAATTGCTATTGGTGAAGCAGTCATCATTGCAAAGACATTATCGTAACTTACACTTGCCATTCTGAAGTTCTGTTCCAGCTGGTGGCCGATTATAACTGCAAGAATGAGCGGTGCAGTGGGAATGTTAAGAATCTTCATAAACAGACCAATAACTCCAAAAATCATCAGGATAGCAAAGTCGACAATACTATACCCGAGTGTATATGTCCCAATAAATGCAAGCACTAATATAATTGGATAGAGTATTTTAGGCGGTGTTTTTAAAATCTTAATTAAGACACCGATTAACAGTATATTCATAATAACAAGTGCAATGTTACCGATGAATAAACTGTTGATGAATGTCCACACGACATCCGGCTGATTCTGGAACAGCATTGGTCCAGGCTGCAGTCCGAGCATTATAAGGGCTCCAAGGATTACTGCTGTTGTACCTGAACCCGGAATTCCCATAGTAAGCATTGGTATAAATGCACCAACTGCTGCCGCGTTATTTGAAGATTCTGGTGCTGCAAGACCTTCTGGAGCACCTTTACCGAATTCATCACTTTTTTTAGATAGTTGCTGTTCAGTTGAATAACTGATCATAGATGCGATTGAACCGCCGGCACCTGGAAGTATACCAATTAGGAAACCTACCGGAGACTGGCGGATCATCGGCCAGAATGAACGTTTCCACTGCTCTTTTGTAATCCAGGTTTTACCGACACTTTCTTTAATTCTCTGGCTGTCATCATTAAGAAGTAAAATATTATAAAGTACTTCCCCTACAGCGTAAATACCAATAATAACTACTAGAAAATCGATTCCCTCGCTCAGGTGTGGAATATCAAATGTATAACGATATACACCTGACTGTGAATCAACACCAATTGTTGTTATAAGGAGACCAAGAGCCATTGAAACAAAGCCTTTGATCATGTTTCCTTTTGCAAGAGAAACTACAGCTGAAAGTGTGAATAACAGCAGGAAGAAGTATTCTGCAGGACCAAACCGCAATGCAAAGTTTGCTAATGGTTGAGCAAGAAATACAAATCCTACAATCGCTACAGTACCACCAATTAAAGAAGCAATTGTGGCCAATGTTAAAGCTTGACCAGCTTGTCCTTTTCTGGTCATAGGGTAGCCGTCAAATGTTGCTGCAATTGCTGATCCATCACCCGGTGTATTGATTAATATCGAACTTCTGGAACCACCGTACATTGCTCCGTAGTAAATTGCACCGAGAAGCACCAGTGCACTGGTAGAATCCATTCCAAAAGTAATAGGAATAAGAACTGCTATTGCTGTGGCAGGACCAAGTCCTGGAAGCATACCGACAATCGTTCCAAGAAGTCCGCCGAGAATGATGAATATTATATTTTGGAGACTCATGGCCGTTGTTAAACCCTCAAAAAAACTATTCCAATCTACACCCATCGATAAGCCTCCCCTACGGCAAACTGACGCTTAACAGTTCTGCGAACGTGTACCATGAAATAAATGAAAATAAAACTGCCACAGTAATATTCATTAACCATTTGCGTCTTCCGTTTATTAAAAATAATAAAGCTCCTAAAAATAAAACTGTCGAAATTAAAAAGCCAATGCGTTCAAATAATAATGTGTAACCTAAGCAGAATACCAACACAACGATTACTTTGATTGTCAGCTCTTTATCAGCAAATATTTTAAATGCCGTAAATGTTTTCTTCTTATCTTTAATTTCAGATAGTATATAAAGAACAGACAGTCCTAAAAGCGAAAAACCTATCAGCAGCGGATAGTTCATTGCTGCTGTAGGATTTCCAACTTTAGATTCAGGTAAATTAAATGTCAGTATCAGATAGATTACGGAAATTAATAATATGATTGAAGGTACTATAAATCTAATGGTCTCCACCCACTTTTCCGTATTATGATTATATTATTCAGTTAAACCTGCTTTTTTCATAAGGTCTTCATACATTACGCTCTGTTCGTCAAGGAAAGCGCGTGTTTCTTCGCTGTTCATGTAATAGTCATCCCAGCTGTTGTTATCCAGAACCTGCTGCCAGCCTTCGGTTTCAACCATTTCGGCGAATGTGTCATCCCAATATGCTATTTCTTCTTCTGTCATATCAGGAGGTCCCATGATTCCTCTCCAGTGAGGGAAGGTAAAGTCAATACCTTGATCCTGCCATGACTGAATGTTTTCATCTTCCGGAATTGGTTCATCAGCAGTTGTAGCAATAATATTGATGCTGCCATCTAGATGCTGATCAAGTGATTCTGAAATTGATAGTGTAGCAACGTCAATATGTCCGCCCATCAGAGCAGTCAGAATGTCTCCTCCACTTTCGTAAATCATGTAATCAAGCTGTGATACATCTACGCCATACTCTTCTGCAACACGTACAAAAGAAAGATGGTCATTATTTCCAAGAGCCGGACCCACACCGATTTTCAGTGATTTAGGATCTTCTTTCAGTTGGTCGAGCATCGTGATTCCATCTTCAATTTCAGAGTCCCTTGGAACTGCAATTGTCATCCACTCTGTAGCAAGAACTGCTAATGGCGTGAAGTCTTCATATGTAAGTTCACTTTGACCTAAAAGGTTGTTAGCAATTACGAGACTCGAGTTAATTGAAATCGTATGGCCATCTTTACCTTTAAGGTATTGCCAGCCGACTTCACCTCCACCTCCGGGTTTATTAACAACGTTCATATTTGATTCAACAAGTCCTTCTGAATCAAGAACATTTTGCATAGCACGTGCTGTAGTATCCCAACCGCCGCCTGGTGTTGCAGGTGCAACAATTTCAAGGTTCTTACTAGGATAAGCTGCGTCCGAATCTGCTGAACTGTCACCGCTGCTGCACCCTCCGAGCACTAGCGCAGCGGATAACATGATTCCTGAAAATATTTTCATATGGCCTTTCATAAAATACATCCCCTTCCAATAGTTTGAAAATTCATTTTTCGTTACTGCTACCCATCTTAAATAGATAACCTTAAAATGTAAACGCTACCAAAGTTAAAAATATAAAGAACTTTATGTTATTAAAAAACATAAAGTTCACGATAGGTTCTTTTTATACTTTTTTTCAGGCCGTCCCTTATCTCCAAAATCCTGAGAAACAGTCAGCTTTCCCAACTCTCTCATGTATTCCAAATATCTTCGGACCGTTGTTCTGGAAGTTCCCAAATGCTCACCCAGCTGGGATGATGTCCATTCATGCTGGTTTGAAAAAACTTCTTCAATCTTTTTAAGTGTCAATGGGTCAATGCCTTTTGGAAGATTGTTTACCGCAGGTGTCCCTATGCGCCCGAAATACATATCTATATCATCTTGTTCCAGTTCAATTGATTTTGAAAGAGTCACATTTTTCTTTTTATAGTCATTAACAGTCTCACTTAATTTATCCAGTTTCACAGGCTTGACTAAATAGTATAGTGCGCCGAGCTGCATCGCATTTTTAACTTTTTCACTTTCCTGACTTGCTGTTACTACTATAAAGTTCATATAAGGATATTGTTTTAAAACATTTTCTATTAATTTGTCACCATGCATATCGGGGAGGTAAATATCTACAAGCATGAGATTAATATCGTGGTTCTGTATGGTTTTTAGACTCTCAGCTGCATTCAGAGCAATGTGTATCTCGTCTTCAGGTGCATTTTTCAACAAGTATTCCTTGTACATTTCTGCTATTCTAAAATCGTCTTCAACTATAAGAATTTTCAATATTATATTCTCCTTCCTCGACTATAGGAATTTCAACCGTAAATACAGTTTGACCGTTCCTGGATTTGACGTCTATATATCCTTCGAGAAGCTCAACATTTGCAGTAACGTTATAAAGTCCGTAGCCTCTGTTGATACCGCCGTTCTTAGTCGAATAACCCTTTTTAAAGATATTCTCTTCATTATTTATACCGCTGCCGTTATCCTGAACTACAATTTCCATCCATCCGTCAAAATAACCAATATAGAAATTGATTTCAGGTTCATTCTGATCGAGTACTGCTTCAATGGCATTATCAATGAGATTACTGATAATAGTAATCAGAGCGTTAATTTTATGTTTATCGAAAATGGGAATCATCTGGCTCTGATCATCGATTTTGAAATTAACCTGTTTTTCAGCGGCTTTATTCATTTTGGCAATCAGCAGAGCTTTTATTCGGTCTTCTTCGATACCAATCAGGTTTTTTTCATATAAATCCAGATTATCTATTTCATCATCAAGTACATCCCGTATGCCATGATATTTTTGCATTTCCAGCAATCCTGAAATAAGGTGAAGTCTGTTTTTATACTCATGGCTTTGTGCTCGTAAATCATCAAAGAGTGATTCTACAATTGTTAGTTTATTGGAAAGCTCGGACATCTCTGTCATATCTCTTAATATAATGACGTGACCAGAACGCTCTTCTTTTTCGTAGAGATTATTAACAATAACGACAATTTCTTTGTCATTTAAATAAGTTTCGAAATATCTGATGCCATGATTGCTGTCATTTTTATCTATATATTTTTCTAAATCGTTTTTAAAATAATCATGAATATTATCATTCACATGAGTACCTGCAGAGCTTCCGAGATATTTACGGGCCGCCTCATTAATATAAATAATTTTTCCGGATAAATCAGCCGCAATGATACCTTCATCCAAAGCTGAAAAAATGTTTTCCCGGTTTTTAAGAATCATAGTGATTTCTTTTGGTTCGTAACCGAGTGTCTCTGATTTTATGTATTTTCCAAACCATCTGCTGATAAAGAAACTTAGAATGATGAAAAAGATAATAATGAATGAAAGCTGATACAGTTTATTCAGCACTTTCTCAGTAATTTTACTTTCAAAATAACCGACTTTAACTACGCCGCTCAATTGCCTAACTTCATTTCCCGTATAGACAGGAGCTATGGCTATAACAGCAGGTTCTATATATTTATCGGTTACCTCCGTATAGTAAGCACCAAAAATATTCGCACGCATGTCTTCCTCGTATGGTTCATGTTCCCCAATCATTGAAGGGTTTGGATGGGACAGAATAGTTCCTTCTTTATTTTTCACAATAACGAAATCTATATCATTCTCAAAAATATACTGATTGGTCAGCGTCTGAATTTTTTCATTATCTTTTAAATTATCACTGTCAGTTATTGATGGTAAAAAAGAAATAGTTTTTGCAGATTGGAGAGTTAGTCTTTTTGCGTTATCGTAATATTCATTGCTTGAGTGATAAAGGTAAAAAGCTGACAATGAAATGATAATCAGGCTTATAACGCCAATCAATATCCCATTTATTTTAGTTTCAAGACTTACTTCTAAAAAACGCTTCATATATAATCATTCTTTCTCAAGTAGACTATTGCCTATTATAACAGAATAGAAATCGCATTGATGCTGCTTTTGAATCAAGAGATTAAATTTTCAAATAATTATTTTACAACCATAGCGTCCAATAAGTGGATGCAGCGATTATTGCAGTGATAATGAATATACCTGTTGAAAATGCAGCGATTATATAATGATCTTTTTTACTGAGAACTCCTGATTGAAAAGCGAAATATGATGTGGGTGAATGTATGGGTAAAATATTTGTACCGCCCACAATTAAAATTACAAGGAATGCAAGACTCAATACAGGTATGTTGGTGATGTCTGCGTAAGAAACCACGACAGGGAAAATTACTATTATGGCGGATGAGGGAACAATGAATATCATTCTGAATGCAAAAGTAATTAAAGCGACCAGTATGATTTTGAAAATCAATCCGGAATTCTCCGGAACAAACTGCATCATCTGTTCTGCTATTACTGCGGCTGTTCCATTCTGATCCAGTAAAATACCGATGGAAAAAGAGGCTCCGAGAAGCAGAAAGCTTTCCCAGTCAAATGCTCTGATATCTGTATTATTCAGCAAACCGATTTTCGGAATTGAGTAAATAACAAGTAGTATCATTGGCGGTAATAAAGTCGGAACGACACTATTATCTGTCAATGCCCATACTATAATCATCATTAAAAAAGTCATAATTACAAATTGGAATCTTTTTCTCTCCCGTGGTGTTTCAAAATACTTTTCAGGCTGAATTGCTTTTTGGACCTGGCTGTCCGGAGTTTCGGATGGATAGGAATATTTAAAGTAATTCCATGCAAATATATTTACGATAAGCAGCGCCAGCCAAAGCGGCGGTGCAATAATAAGAAACCATTCCAGCCAGCCCAGATCAGCAACGTTGTAGTCATTTAAAAGCTGAGCTGCTAAAACCGGGAAGCCTCCGCCGGTATAGACTATAATAGTTCCGTTCTGATTCATTAGTCCGATAACATATAATGCATACTTCTTGAAAACACTGTGATTTGAAAATCCAAATGAATCATTCAATCTGTCTACGAATGGCAGCAGCATTTTAAGCCGTGCAAATGCAGAAGGCATAAGCACAGGAAGTATTGCAATCAGTACCGGCAGTGCAACAGCTATCGCTTTAGGACCTTTTTTATTCAATCTCAGCAGCTGCGAGGCGACGACTTTATCGACACCGGTCTTCACAAGCACTCTGCTTAATATAGTTAAAATTAAAATGAAATAAAGCGCAGAAGATAGAAATCCGCTCATTGCACTTTCGACTGAGTCTACAAGTCCGAGAATCATCATCATCGCGAGAAGAAGTATACTCGCTGCTCCTGACGGCAGAGGAGAAATGGTCCATAGATAAATGGCAAGTACAAGAAGCCCCACAGTTCTTCGCTGTTCAGGTGTGAAATCCTGAAGAAAAGTCGATGGAGCAATAAAGATAAGAAGTATAAAAACCAGTATTACTGAAATATTAAATGTCATTGTAAATCTTGTTCTATTTAATCTCATCACAATCCCACCAGCTCTATTCCCATTAAGATGAATATATTTTTAAGATTCTCTGAGTCTTTCCATATACATGTCATGCATAATTTTTAACTGGGTGCTGATACCCGGGTGCTTTTCCAATGTCATAATACCTTTCATCAGCGCAAGCTTCCGTGCGAAAAGACTGTAGTTATTAATCATCGTCATAATTTCATCGGTAACACACTCGTCGGAAGGCAGTGTATTATCGGCCTGACCTTCTTGGACAATTTTGCTTACGATATTGGAAATATCATTGCGTATGGCGAAGTAATCTTTTGCTTCTGCTGCAAAATTATCGAACTCGCTGATATTCGATTCAAAGACATCGATAAACTTCGATTTCTTTAATGCCCCGGGATTATCAAGTCTATTTACTCTCGTAAAGATTGATTCGACTTTTTCAATGCCGGTTATCTCCTGTTTACTGATATCACAGTAAAAATCGAGTTCTTCAGTTAATATCTGATTGGCAACAGCAATAATCAGTGTCTGCTTTTTCGGGAAGTATCTGAAAAGTGTTGCGACACCAACTTCAGCTTCTTTTGCGATATCCTGCATCTGCACGCTGTCCCAGCTGCTTTCTATCAGCAGTTTTTCGGCAGCATCGACAATAGCCTTATGACGGCGTTCTTTGTTTGTCAGCTGTTTTGACATACAATCTTCCCCTTTCAAATATTAATTATAATGCATGTCTAAATATTAGCATAACAGTTAAATTAGCGTTATAATTATATTGAGAGTCAGACTATCATTATTGGAGGATTACAATATGACAAAATTATTAGACAAGGTTGCAATTGTTACAGGTGGAGCAAGAGGAATGGGCGAATCGCACGTACGCCGTTTCGTTGAAGAAGGCGCTAAAGTTGTATTTACTGATATAAATGAAGAAGTCGGCGAGAAACTGGCTGCTGAACTTGGAGATAATGCACTGTTTGTAAAACACGATGTGACTGACGAAGCAGGATGGCAGGAAGTTGTTGAAAAAACAGAAGCGGCTTTCGGTCCGGTTAACGTTCTTGTAAACAATGCAGGAATCAGCATGAGCAAGAGTATTGCTGATATGTCAGTTGAAGAATATAAAAAAATTATCGATATTAACCAGGTGTCGGTTTTCATTGGAATTAAAGCGGTGTTACCATCGATGCAAAAAGCTGAAGGCGGTTCAATTGTGAACATTTCATCGATGAACGGAATTGTCGGCGGTGCAGTTGGCTATACAGACTCTAAATTTGCTGTCAGAGGGCTGACAAAAGCAGCTGCATTACAAGTTGGACACCTTGGTATCAGAGTGAACTCAGTGCACCCGGGTGTAATCGAAACACCGATGGTAACTGAAGGCGATGCAGTGGAACAAATTAAAGAATTCGCAAAACACATCCCAATGCGTCGCATGGCACAGTCGGAAGAAGTGACAAATATGGTGCTGTTCCTTGCATCAGAGGATTCAAGCTATTCTACAGGATCTGAATTCATAATTGATGGCGGCTTAACAGCAATGTAAGTTAAATTGTACAAAATGGAGTGATCAGTATGAAATTAAAAGATAAAGCAGTTATTATTACAGGCGGTGCCGGCGGGATAGGCAGCGGTATGGCGAAAGCAATGGCAAAAGAAGGTGCTAAAGTAGCGATTGTTGACCTGAACGAAGAACAGGGCAACGCGGTACTGAGTGAACTTCAGGAAATATCACCGGATTCAATGTTCATTAAAGCGGACTTAACAGAGCGCGAAAAACTGCATGAAATCGTCGATACTGTTGTGGAGAAATACGGCAAACTCGATGTGCTTGTAAACAATGCACATGCATCCAGACAGGTGAACTTTGAAGATACAACACAGGCAGATATGGACTTCTCATTCGACACAGGATTTTATCCGACATTTTATCTGATGCAAAGTGCATTCCCGTATCTTAAAGAGTCTAAAGGCAGCGTAATTAATTTTGCCTCCGGTGCAGGTCTTGAAGGGCAAAAAACACAAACGGCATATGCAGCAGCAAAAGAAGCGATCCGTGCGATTTCAAAAGTTGCAGCAAACGAATGGGGAGAATATGGTATTAATGTGAATATCATCAGCCCAATCGCAATGACACCGGGTGTTGAAGCGTGGTCAAAAGAACATCCCGAAACATTTGAAGCAATTGTTTCCAAAGTGCCGATGAAACGCTGGGGAGACCCTGAAAAAGATATCGGTCCGATAGCTGTGTTTTTAGCATCAGAAGATTCAAATTATATGACAGGCCAGACACTGATGGCTGACGGCGGATCAATACAGATTCGCTGATTTAAAGTAAATCAAGAGATCCTGGAAGCATTTGCTCCAGGATCTTTTTTTTCAAAAAAGCAGATAAAATAGTAATTTTTCTAAATATATGATTTGATTATTAAAAGAATTGTGTTTCGGCTAATAACGAATAATGTATTTTGAGGGGTGTTTCTTATGAAAAATAGTGCTATTGTTTGCGAAAAAAGAATTTACACTGAAACCGTCACATCTCATCATCACACACACGGTCAATTTCTCTTCCCTCTGCATGGTTCTATGGATTTAAAAACGGCTGGTCACCAGGTTAATCTTACCCCGGAATATTGTTTTTATCTTGCGCCTTATACAGACCATGTATTTCATTCATCAGAACAGAATGAATTTCTGGTCTTGGATATTCCGGTACGCATTCTTCCCGGAAGTACAAATGATATGTATGAAGCAATGGATGCCGGCTGGTCTGCAATAAAGTATCTTCTGACAGAAGAAGTAAAGAAAGCATCTGACAGTGCGGCACTTTTGAATTTAACGAATTATATTACAAATAAACTTAAAACTGCAACCCCGCCGTCGATTGAATATATTAATAAAAATTTTAAACAGCGTTTGAGTCTGGAAATGCTGGCTCAAATAGAAAATTACCATCCGGCTTACTATTCTAAATGGTTTAAAAACCAGACCGGCAAAAGTGTGAAAGAATATATAAATGAACTTCGAATTGAAGAAGCCAGATATATGCTGATTGGGACTGACTGGCCGATAACAAGAATAGCCGGGGAAATGGATTTTGAGATTATATCTTCTTTCACACGCTGGTTTGTGAAAAACGAGGGCGTGTCTCCCCATGAATTTAGAAATCTTAAAAAAAGGTAAATAAGATGCTGCTTTCGGCAAAGTAAATCATCCGATAATTGTATAAGATATCTGTAACATACTTATAATGAGGTGATTTTCTTTGAAACAGCAATTTGCACCACTGCTCATTCTTTTGGCAGCGATACTTTGGGGGACGACAGGAACAATGCAGGCACTGGCGCCGGATTCAGCCCATCCGGTTGCAATTGGTACCGCGAGACTTTTTATCGGCGGATTATTTTTACTGATTATCGTACTGCTTACAGGTAAACTGAATTTAAAAAATCTGCCGTTAAAGACAACGCTCATTGCGTCTCTGTGTATGGCTTTATATCAACCTCTATTTTTTTCCGCAGTAGCAATTACCGGCGTGGCGATAGGTACTGTTGTTGCAATTGGCAGCGCGCCGATGCTGACAGGAATTATTGAAATGCTGTTTCTGAAAAAGAAACCTGCAGCCATTTGGTGGCTGTCTACCGTACTGTCAGTAACCGGTGTTATTTTACTTTTTTCAAGTCAGGGATCGGTGCAGGCAGACCCGCTCGGAATTATATTGGCATTGGGAGCGGGACTCGCTTTTGGCTGCTATACGATAGTCAATAAAGACATAGTAATCAAGATGTCTCCTCTGCCGGCAGTCGCCGTAGTATTTACTTTGAGCGGGCTGCTGCTGTCACCTTTACTATTCATATTCGATATGTCCTGGGTGTTCAGTCAGGAAGGAATAATTGTGAGCCTGCATCTTGGTGTCGTAGCGACCGGAATAGCATATTATCTTTTTGCCATTGGTTTGTTTAATGTGTCTTCTTCCACGGCTGTGACTCTCTCACTGGCAGAACCGCTGACAGCTACTTTGCTTGGTGTTTTCTTACTCGGGGAATATATGAGCAGCCTATCATGGCTGGGGCTGGTACTTGTCCTTCTCGGTATTGGCGTGCTGATTCTGAGGTCGATAAGACCACGCAATCTGCAAACCGGAAAAAATTAGGAAAAGTCGGGACAAATTATTTGTCCCGACTTTTTATCTTTAGTAAGACTTGCTGTAACCAATCGTACCTTGTGTTACATACCCGTCCTCTACTTTGAAAGCTATAATATTCTTCTTATCATCATCTTTTTTATCGCCGAGTTTATATACATATGTTTCGTATTTACCATTTTTACTTTCTGTTGTTTCAAAGTCATCTCCGTATGCTTCTGTTACGTCGTCAATTGACAATGTTTCATCTTGAATTGGGAAAACGACTTTAGTTGCTGTCCCGTCACGCAGGGTGAACTTCTGATCATGTTCTTCTACGAACTCAGATTTTTTATCTGCACGTGTTTCATAATCATCTTCTGAAGCTTCAATAGTATGCCCGTTGAATGCCAAATCGCCGTCTTCTTCCAGTGTTTTGATAAGAGCTTCATTGAGAAGGAAGTTTCCATCTCCATATCCTGTATCGCCTTGATATTTATAATTTGAGCTTGTAGATTCTGCTGCTTCGACTGTATTTATACCGTCATCTCCGCTTGCAACGTGTGCGCTTGTCACGACAGTAGCTGCAATTCCCGCTGATGCCAGCACTTTAACTAACTTGTGCATGTTCATTTGGAATCATCTCCTATAGTGTTAGTGCTAAGCTTTAATTGTTGCATAATTTTTAATGAACTGCAATTGATGTCCGGCATCATATAGATAATGCGTGGCGATATAATATAACGCATAGCAGTATAATATGGTTGTGATGCTATGTAAAAGCATTTAGACACTATAAAATGAAGTTGTAAAAGAAAATTGGTGTTAATATTAAAGTGAATTAATTACTTTTAAAACAGGAGTAGTTCATATGGAACTTAGTAAACAAATTAAAAAGTACAGAAAACGTTATGAATACTCACAAGAGCAACTGGCTGAAAAAATTTATGTTTCACGACAAACAATATCCAATTGGGAAAATAATAAGAGCTATCCTGATGTCCATAATTTAATGATGCTCAGTGTGCTGTTTAATGTCTCGATAGACGAATTAATTAAAGGCGATATTGAATACATACGTGAAAAAGCTCATCAAAAGAAATGGAAGCTCTGGTCTGGTATTATGCTAATTTCTGCACTTATAGCAGTTTTCTTATTTGTACCCGCTATTCTTCAGGATAATCGAACTTTACTCATATCATCTATTTTGCTTTATATCATAGCATTATTGGCTGCCATTCCCCTGGAGATTATGAAACGTAAGTATAAGATATACACATACAGGCAGTTAGTTGATTTTTATGATGAAAAAAATATTCGTAAGAAAAAAACTGCTGGTGATATTGTAATAACATATCTTTCTATACCGATGCTGTTAATTCTGGTTATGCTCATAAGTTACTTGATGTTCTATTCCTAAATATGGGACGAAGGAATGAGTTGAGATGAATTTTTTAAAAAGTAATTTAATAGTTATATTATTGTTTTATATTGTTGCACCGATTATCCATATATTTTTAGATTTTGATGGAATTTATCTCATGATGATAATTACTGTTTGGATGCTTACCGTAGTATTTCATGAACTAGGGCACTGTTTTATTGCTCTTTTAAGAGGTATGAGAATCTCATTTATATCGGGACTTCCCGGAATGTATATGAACGGCAGATGGTATTTAAGAATTCCTATGTATTTCAGCTTTGGTGCAATGCTTGCTTATAAGCCACTTAGAAAGGGACATATCACTAAAAAAGATATTATATGGCTCAATCTAGGAGGAGCGCTGTTTAATCTTATTGCGATTATTATTCTACTGATGTTGAAGTACATTGTTGATATCGAGAATTCAGTATTGAATTTCGCTTTATTAACTAATGTACTTATTGGGTTAGTTACAGGTTTAAATCCAGCAGCTGCCGATGGGAAAAGTATATGGAATTTAATAAAAGGTAACACTGATGAACTGAAGTACTATGACTCTATGAATTATATGTATGACCCTGAAGTTTCTCACACACGCATTTTAAATGAAATTGAAGAGAATCGTGACATTATAGCTAATTACTCACGGAATATTGCATGGATTGAACAGAATGTAGACAGCGATAATATAACAGGAATATATAACACCGAGCTTCATGATACTGAAGAACTGAATCGCAAATTGGCAAAAGCATTCCAAAATCTTTATAAAGCCGTAGACAAAAATTCACTGACTGAAGAAGAGATTGAAATATTTAATGAAGTTAATACAAGTTTATACTTTGTATTTGGTGATATCTATAGGTATTTTAAAACCAAAGATCCTATGATTTTAATGAAACTTGAAGAATATAACAGCTGGATGCCGAGTCAGCGCGAAGACATGCTCTTTAAAAATGCTTTAAAAAAATTAGTGGTCTAAAAGTGTTTATTCTGAAGCCATATCAATCGTATTCATTGCACGGTACCAATGAGGATAGATAGGTTCTAAAGCAGTAAAGTCAGTGATTTGTAAAACATCGTCATCCGACAGATTTAGAGTATAAGATGCAACATCTTCATACAGCTGTTCCATTGTTATCCCTCCAATTTCAATCATAATATTACATTCCCTTCATAAAATACTCATAAAACCAGCATGCATTTAAAAAATCATAAAGGGTATAGAATTTTAGGAATGGTAATATTCAATTCAAGGAGGCTTTTTAATGACTCAGACAGTTCTTATTACAGGTGCCGGAACAGGCTTCGGTAAAAATATTGCATTTGCACTGGCGGAAAAAGGCAATCCGGTGATTGCAACGGTGGAAGTGATGTCGCAGGTCTCAGCGTTAGAGCAGGAAGCGCGCGAACGCGGTGTGGCGATGCAGATTGAGAAACTGGACGTAACAAATGCTAAAGACCGTGAGAAGGCATGGACGTGGGATATTGATGTGCTGGTGAATAACGCTGCAGTAAAAGAAGGCGGTTCATTAGTTGATATACCGGAAGAGAATCTACGCCATCAATTCGAGGCTAATGTTTTTGGACCGATACTCTTAACTAAAGGATTTGCCCGTAAAATGGTGGAGAATAAGAGCGGACGCATCGTGTTTGTATCGTCGGTATCAGGGATTACAACAAATCCGCTGTCCGGCCCGTATTCAGGCTCCAAACATACTGTAGAAGCCTTTGCACTGGCATTGAGTAAAGAGCTTCAGGAATTCAATGTGGAAGTATCAACGATTAATCCGGGACCTTATTTAACCGGATTTAATGACCGTGAATTTGAAACGTGGAAAAACTGGGAGACAGATCTCAGTGAAACGGTATTTGATTACAGTAAAACGGCATTCCCGAGTGAACAATTCGACCCTCACGAAGTGACGGAACCGGCAATTAAAGTCATACTCGGTGAGACTAAGCAGTACCGAAACGTCATTCCTGAGAAGATGGTTTCAGGGCTGAAAGAAAAACAGCAGGCTGTATGGGATAAGAAAACAACTGACGGTCTCGGCGAACGTAACGAAACAGTACAGAAATCATATGACATTGAACCGGGAACTCCGGCAGAATAGTGAATGTAAAAAGTCCGCTTAATTTTTAAGCGGACTTTTTTTATCTTGCATCAGTACTTTCGAACGGAGAAATTACTGCTCCAAGCTGTATGGCAGCAAATATTGCAGCAGCGATCATCAGCAGTAAATATAAATCGTGTTTCGAGAAAGTTGTTCTGTGATAATATGTTCGGCTGCCGTCTGTGAACCCTTTTGATTCCATAGCAATGCCGAGTCTGTATGCCCGTCTGATACTTTGGCTGAGCAATGTGACAATCGTTGATTTCAGGCCTTTAAATCCAGAAATATGTTTTTTGTTAATCAGTGCACTGCGCACTTTTCTCGCCTGTCTCAGCTGGAAGTATTCAGAGACAATAATCGGCACCATTCGTATCGCTGCCATAAAAGAATAGGCATATTTAGGTTTCACTTTAAGCTGAATCATCAAAGCGTAAAACACATCGGTAATCTTCGTCGTAAATATAACGAGTGCACCGAATAACGACAGAATAACGCCGCGCATCGTAATGTGAAGTCCCCTGACAAAGCTTTCGTCAGTAATATGAATAATGCCGTAGCGAAACAGTGTTTCAGTACCTTCACCGTAAAATATCATATAGAGACTTGAGATGAACCCTGAAATAAATATGAAAATCAGCAGCATGACGAGATATTTAATTTTAACACCGCTTAGGCACAGTAATGCTATGAGCATGAGTATTGTCAGATGAAAGAGGACGTTCGGATTATGAATAAAAATTACTGTGGCAAAAAGTATTGCCGCGAGCAGTATTTTCGTCAGCGGATTCGCTTTATCTATAAAGGTGCTGTAATTCTTTATCGTTTCAAGCATGACCTGTCCTCTTCTCATGAAGTGTTCCATTTTCAATAATCAACCGTCTCGACGGATAGCGTTCTTTAATATTCTCATCATGCGTAATCATAATTATCGTTGTGCCTGCGACTGCCATTTCATGAAACATGCCGAGCATACGAAAAGCTGATTTCTGATCGAGACCGAACGTCGGCTCATCGAGCAGCAGCACATCAGGTACACCGCCGAGAGCTGTTGCAACACTTAAGCGTCTTTTCTGGCCGGTGGAAATTTCAAGCGGATGCAGATGGGCAATATTATTCAGCCCGAACTGATTTAAAATGACCTCTGTCTGGCGCACTGCTTCGTTATAGTCAAAACGTGATTCCATATTGATAAAAATCTCATCGAATACTTTATGTGTAATAAATTGCAGTTCCGGATTTTGGAAAACAGGATATACATTTCCCGCAATGTGTTTGGTCTTTTTAATTATTTTGCCCCGGTAATAAATGCTGCCGTCTGCCGGAATGAGTTTCATAATCGCAAGCAGCAGGCTGGATTTACCAGTGCCATTTTTGCCTTCTAGTGTAATCCATTCCCCTTTTCCAACACTTAAATGATCAACGTGCAGAATCTCCATGCCTCGGCGTTCAAGATGCAGGTCTTTCAGTTCCAGCAGTACTTCATCCTGAGGTGACAGCGGAGCGTATACAGGAGCCTTCTGCCACGATTCCGGATGCCAGACACCGTATTCATTTAAAAGGTCTTTGTGATGTCTTAAAACGTCATTGGGTATACCTTCGTGGATAATCTGTGCTTCGCCATTCATCAGAATGACACGGTCGACTTTATCCCAAATATAATCAACACGATGTTCAACGATAACTACTGTGCGTTTTTCCCAAATCTGCTCAATAACGTTCCACAACGAAGCTGCGGATTCATCGTCCAGCATACTTGTCGGTTCATCCAGGAACAGTGTATCTGGGTTCTGCAGCAGTGCGGAAGCGATAGACAGCTTCTGCTTCATTCCGCCGGATAAGTTATTAATATTTAAGTCGAGAGGCACATCGAGTCGGGTCTGCTTCAGTGCATCCAGCATCATCGGTTCCATATTTTCTTTTGGAATACTTCTGTTTTCTAATATAAAAGCGAGTTCTTCTGCAACAGTCGGCATCGTAAACTGAGAATCAGGATCCTGAAACACATAAGCATTATCATCAGGAATATCGAGAATCTCAGCTTTCATCGGTGTATGAATAACATTGGGAATTAATCCGCCCATGACATTCAGCAGCGTACTTTTTCCCGAACCGCTCGGTCCGAGCAGCAGTACTTTCTCCCCTGCTTCGATATAAATATTTAAATCGTTAAAAAGCTTGGCAGGTGCTTCCGGAAATTTTAAATTCAATTTTTCTATATTTACTCGAGACATATTATAATCCTTCATGTGAATTGTCAGCTCTTCGACCGACAAACTTTAAGACGCCGGTTTCTTTCAATGCTTTATAGAGCAAATGACCCAGCCAGCCGGCTACAATCGCACCACTGAGAATTCTGAGTGAGAACATTAATGCCAGATTCCATGTTTCAAGGTGTCCGAGATAACCGTAATACCAATCGAGCGGCAGCGTTGACAGAGCAGCTGCTATACCGGCAAGAACTGCCGCCATCAGGCTTGTACTCTTATATCTGAAGAACAGGAATACAAGCTCACAAACCAGTCCCTGTATTAAACCATACATAATCAGCGAGACATCAAACTGCAGCAGTACAATCGTTTCCCCGGAAGCCGCTGCAAACTCGGCAATCAGTGCAACACCGGGCTTTCTTATAATTAAGTACGCCACAATTGCAGCGATAAACCACATGCCGTAAACCAGTTCATTTAAGTGAAGTCCGAACGGCTGCAGAATAGTATAAATTCCGTCCCATAAAGAATAAATAACAGCGAAAACGAGTGCGATAACGACAGTAATTAAAATATCAGTGAGTGTTAAACTGTTTCCTTTTTTCATGATGAAGCCTCCGTTATAAATTTCAAACAAAAAAACACACCACTAACGGAATGGTGTGCATATAAAAATATGCCACTTCCCTACGCTAGTATGATCTAGATCAGGTGATAAGGGTCAATCTCAGTCCGTACGGACACCCCCAGTGGTGGTGAATTCATTATTTGATTATCACTATCATAGTCCACTTATGTGAATTTGTGAAGTGTCATCTGTTTAGTAATCGTAACACCCTGCCTCGGATTTTCGTACAGCGTTACTTTCAGCAGTACATCATTCTCCGGCAAACGTGCAGAAAACTCTTCAAACAACCAGTAAGCTATGTTTTCTGCTGTCGTATTCATCTCCGGAAGCGTTTCATTAAGCAGGCAGTTATCCAGCTTAACGCCGATTTCGTCATCGTAAATTTTATCGATTAAATGAAAATCAGTCGCAAGCCCAAGAGCATTAACAGGTGAAGATATCTCAATGCTGAAAGAATAATGATGATTCTTTAAATCTTTAAAAGCAGTATTCGAAAAAAATATACGGTTATCGCATATAAACGAAAAATGTTTGTGAATGGTTACCTGTTCTTCAAAATACTTAAACTCTGTAGGCGGCTTTACATCGTTGATATTCATATAACTACCTCTTTATAAATCAATTTAATTAATTATACCCATTTGTAATAGTGAGTATCAAATGTGTGAAACATCATAAAGTTGTTAGGTCATGCTCTAAAACGGGAATAGGTAAATAAAGGCAGTTGCGAACTAATCTTTTAAGGAGGATTTACCATGCGTAAACGAACGAAGTTTATTATTGGAGCGGGACTCGCAGCAGGAGCACTTTATGCATCAAAGACAGAAACGGAGCAGTTAATCAAAGGTGCTATGAATAAATGGACGGATGATGACTATATTATTAATCTCGGAAAACCTAACGAATTCCGCGATTCGAATATGGTTGATGAAGGTGCGATGACGAGCGTGCTGTATTATTACGAGCTACGCGACAAAGCTTCTGAGCAGGAAGACAAATACGCATAAAAAAAGCCGGGATATCCCGGCTTTTTGTTTAGCTGAATAAATTTATGAAGAACACGATAACGGGAATGTTAACGATATCAATAAGGAATGCTCCAACGACCGGTACAATTAAGTAAGCGGTCTTCGAAGAACCGAATTTAGATGTAATTGCATCCATGTTAGCCATAGCTGTAGGAGTTGCACCTAGTCCACTTCCGATCATACCGTTAATCATCACGACTGCGTCATAGTTCTTCCCTAGCAGTCTGTAGACGATAAACACCGTATATAAAATAATGAAGATAACATGAACCGAAACAATCAGCAGAATTGGTAATGCCAGATCAGCGAGCTCCCAAAGTTTTATACTCATTAACGCGAATGACAGAAACAAGCCTAAAGAAACCGCACCAATTTTATCGTTTACAGTCGTATCGAAATCAAATGATATTCTGTCTTGTGAAGCATCGAGAAGTGTTCTTACGACAATTGCAACAAACATCGCACCTACATAATCGGGCAAAATAACTCCAGTTAAATCGGAGAAGATACTGCCGATATACGTGCCGAGGGCCATAGCAAATGTAATAATGGCAAGGTATATAAAGAATTGATCGATTGTAAATTTATTTTCTTTTTTCTGAACAGGAATTTCATAATCGCCAGCATCGAACTTGGGTTCGTTACTCTTAAGATTGTGCTTGTTAATCATAAAGCGTGCAACCGGTCCGCCAAATACGCCGCCGGCGATGAGGCCGAGTGTCGCCGCAGCAATCCCGACAGTTGTCGCACCCTGTACTCCTAATCCATCAATTGTTTCACCGAATGCTGCAGCACCCCCGTGCCCGCCGATCATCGCAGGAGAAGAAGCCATAAGACCAAGCAGCGGATCTATACCAAGCAGACTTGCCATGGATACACCTAAAGTATTTTGTACAATTGATAAAAAACTTGCGGCAAGTAAATAAATCACAAGTAGTTTTCCACCCAATTTAATAAGTTTAAAACTTGCACCTAAACCGACTGTTGTAAAAAATATAATCATAAATAAAGACTGTAGAGAAGTATCAACAGTTATCGTAACTAAACCAGCAGTGTGCATTATCAATGTGAACACTGCAAAAATCAGACCGCCGACAACTGGTGCCGGTATAGAGTATCTATCTAAAAAATGTATTTTTTTAACTAAGTAAGCACCGATGAGGTAAACTATCACTGCTAAAAATAATGATGTCACTAAATTTAATTCCATATCCCATCCTCCATCATTTAAAATTCAATCAGAAAACCTATTCTAATCTATAACTGAAGAATAACCAACAATAACTTTTACATCTTTGTAGTAAATTATGGAGTTTTTGTGAACGCATACATTTTGCCGATAAACAAAAATCCCGCTGGAGCTTTAGCAGCTCGGGCGGGATTTAAATAATCATTGTAACGCATGGCATAGTTTTGTAACGCTATGCATTACATTGCTTTGAGTGTTAAGTTCCTAAATCCTTTAACTCTCCCATTTGGAATGAAGAATGCATGTGCAGAAATTATCATTCGCATAGTCAGGCTGGAAGTGCTTGATAACATCTTCTTTCATATTACCAAATGTTGTTTCCGGTTTATGTTTAATTCCATCGTAAAATGCTTGAATAATATCATTTTTAAAATCATTTCTAGGAAACTTTTGAACGACAGATTTTCTGATTTCTTCACTGAACTGATCGAAGTTATCCCCCTATTACGTCCATGCCGACACCGTGGAAAAGAAGTGCGACTTCGCTTTCTTTATGCTCCGCAACACCCGGTGTAGTATGAAGTGCGATTGCGTCCCAGACTAGCTGAATCTGCTGTGGCGTGATATTATGAGTGTTTAAAAACTGGCGTGCTGCGTTCGCACCGTCAACTTCAAAACGTAAATCATCACTGCTGTACTGTTTTGTTAAACCTAAATCATGGAAAAGTGCGCTGATGTATAATAGTTCATGATCATACTTCACTTTATCCTGATCCCTTTAACAGCACCGAATAGATATACTCTGTTAGAATGGTTCCAAATTAATTCATTACCGTATTCGTGAACGAGATCTTGTGCATCCGTAATAATCTTACTGTCCGGTACTTTAATATTACCTAAACCTGTAATCATATTATCTCTCCTTCTCCCCCATATAGTAATTAGATAAATATTATTTTTCAAACTATCCGGGTTAATTGATTATGCTCTGTATCTCCGGAATGATATATAACGATTTAAAAAATATTGAATCACAGTTGCAAGCATTGTCGCACCGATTTTTACAATAATGGCATTCCATCCAAGATGCTGAACGAAAATTAAAACGAGCAGTGCGACGATTAAAAAACCAATTGCGCCGACTGTCAGAAATGAAAAATAACGTCTGAAAAATTTGCTGTCTGCTTTAAAATTAAAATGGTAATTCAGTATAAAATTTGTTGTAACGCCTGTGAACATACTTATTAGATTTACTAACTGAATGTGAATATCAGTATATGTGTGCAGTATGATAAACAGCAGTAAATCAAGAGCACCACCGACTGCTGCAATCAAAATGTATTTAAAAAACTCCTTAAGCTTACGCATATAAACACAACTCTCTGAAGGCGTTTACTTTATTCAAACATTGATTTAGAAATATTCAATGCTCGGAGCATCGCTGTTTT
>DAIPYL010000011.1:21744-34936 GCA_036782755.1 Jeotgalicoccus sp.
CTGAGTCGTTCATACCCTATTTCAACTGCGAGATCTCCGCGTGCCAGCATAATTCCGAATGGTCTTCTTGATGCCGCTTCAGCGATGATATTCGGAATTTCTCCAATGGCTTCTGTCGTTTCTATTTTTGCGATTATCGGCATGTTCTTTTTGTCTGACGGTAGTTTTTTCTGGAGTGTATTTTCAATATATTTCATATCAGCAGCACTTTTTACGAACGAAAATGCAATGATATCTGCGTGCTCCGCTGCAAAATCAAGATCGGACATATCTTTCTCTGTCAGTACATTTAAATTGATATCAAGATCCGGGAAGTTAATACCTTTTTCTGTTTTAATTTTTACGCCTTTCGCTTTGGATGTTCTAGTCACTTTACAAATTAAACCGTCATCCCTTATTTCAGTTACTTTTGCTTCAACCTGCCCGTCATCAATTTTAATAAGCTGATCAATGTCTACATTTTTAAGTACTTCAGGAACTGAAGTATTAATTGCTATACATACTTTTGACGGCAGCAGCATTGCATCCTGATTGGACAGCAGGAAATACTCGCCGGTTTTCAGCTTAGGATTTCTTTTAGAAGTCAGGAGAGTTTTTATCCGGACTTTCGGTCCGCTTATATCCATTAATATTCTGCATGGATTATTTGTCTCTTCAGATGCCCTTCTAATGTTTTCGATCATCTGTTTCCACGTATTCGAGTCATCGTGCGCACAGTTAATACGTGCTGAATTCATTCCCGACTCCACCAGGTTTTTAACTAACTCATAATCCTTTGCAGCCTCGGAAGGCATTGTGACCATAATTTGTGTGAGCCGATGTTCATTGCCTTCACCCAGCAGCATTTTAGTATTTTTTTCGAGCTGGCTGTTTCTGTCATCTGAGCCTGGATATTTGAAGTACTCAGTATCATTTTCCGCGTTCCCGGTAATGTAGCCGAGTGTTTTAATTACAGCATCCAAATTACCGGATACGTTTGGTTCAAGTCTCCCGAGTGATGAGACACCCCAGGGGATTAAAGCATTTTGTATTTCGCGGTGGTCATGGCGGCGAAAGGCCATGTAATAAGCAAGATTTTTAAGACTTTGAACATATTCCTCCCGCACATTATCTTGCTGCCAGCGTTCAAGAATCTGTTCTCCATCTTCAGTTACCTGCTGGCGTATCTTCTTTACATCATTTAATAACGGTGCTGCTTCTTTATTCATAATGTCCCCCTCAGTGTGTTAGAAACCTTTTTTATGAAGTGAAAAAATAATAATGAAATAAGAAAGATGTATAATTGTCCATACAGTAAATCCTGTTAAGCCCTGCAGTTCGATATGCATCACACTTAAGTAACCGAGCACGTAAAACAGCAGGCTCGTGACTATCCAGCTAAATACTAATGCCGGTATATAAAGTATTTTAAAATTATCAAATATAAATTTAAGTAATACTGCAATCATGATTGAGACTATGAGATGCAACAGGATTTCTATCCCGATATGAAGATTCATTTCCGTCATAAAATCCACATTCAAAAGCAGAGTCATCAGCTCCATTTGAGTCAGCCATTTTATCAGTGCACAGACGACAAATAAAAACGTGCCTGAAATTAGTCCGGTAATCGTTCCTGATTTTAAATATTTCATCTATCCAAATCCTTAGTTGTATAAATATAAAAACATGACTGCCCGGTGTAGTGGATACCAGGCAGTCTGTGATTTTAACCGAAAATTTTATCTGTCGCTTTTGCGCCTTCGATATCACGTTCTTTAAGCTCGTTTGTAGAGAACGTTGTCCATACTACAGTCACCGTCGTGTAATTAATTCTGATTCCGGGATGGTGCTGCTCTTTTTCTGCCTGCTGAGCCAGCATATTTACGAATTCAATGCCGTCTAAGAAACGTTCGAATTTAAACTTCTTAATCAGCTTTTCCCCTTCTAGTTCCCAGCCTTCGAGTTTTTTAGCTTCTGCCTTAACATCCATAATCAATGGCCTCCTGTTCATTTTATACATAATAATTTATACCCTGTCTGCATAAAAGAAATCATTCTGATGATTGGAACAATGGAATTTGTGGTAAAGATATAAAACAACTTATAAACAAGGACAGGTGATATTGTGGAACAATCAAAAGCTATTGAACGAATTGAGGAAATTTTAAACGAGTCAAAAATCGGTGTTTTATCAACAGCGAAAGATAATGTGCCCAATGCACGTTATATGTGGTTTTATAATGACGGTTTAACATTATACGCGAAAACAAATGATCAGTCGCCGAAATATGATGAGCTTGGAGAAAACCCGCAGGCACATGTGCTTCTCGGATTTAATGATACTGATAATAACGCTTTTGTTGAAATAAACGGGAATGTTGAACGAATTAACGATCAGCAAACGATTGACTGGCTGTGGGAAAAACAAGATAAAAGCTTCTTTGATTCAAAAGAGAATCCTCATCTTAAAGTATTAAAAATTACACCGGATGCAATTAAAATTATGAATGATGACGAGGAACCCGTTGAAATCACACTATAGAGAAAAGCGAGGGCATGCCCTCGTTTTTCTTATTACTAATAACAGAAAGGTGATTTGATGAGTACACAGAGAAAATGGGCAGCAGGTTATTTAGCTGCTTTTATAGTAATGATAGTAATGAACTACTTTGTAGGAACTAATGTTGGAAATGTTGCGGACAGTAACCAGCCTATTATTCAGCCGGCGGGATTTGCGTTTTCCATATGGGGATTAATATATATTCTGGTATTTATATGGATAATTAAGCAGTTCTTTCAGAAAACTTGGGAAGATTCTCCAGCCTATAAATTAAAATACTGGCCAATCATTAACTTCTTACTCAACAGTGCATGGATTTTAGTATTTACTCAGCAAATGATACTGGCGTCAGTAATTGTAATTTTTGCATTGCTGATTACACTAATTATTATGCATATTTTAATTACGAATCAGAATTACAGTTGGTTTGACCGATTCCCTTATTCTGTTTATTTTGCCTGGGTCACAGTCGCTTCTATTGTTAATGTGTTCCAGTTGACGAACGATAATAATATCAATTCTATAGCTGGTCTGGATGAATTAACATGGACAATTATTATGCTATCAGCTGGGGGCGTCATCGGTTTAATTACAGCATTTTACTTTAAAGATTGGCTATATCCGCTTGTTATTATTTGGCCGCTCTACGCCATCTATGTTGAGAATAGCAGCGAGTATTCAAGCTTGGATATAACATTGCTGGTTATAAGCGTACTGCTAGCAGCTTGCTCTGTGATTACAATTTTATTTAAAAATAAAAATAAAAAACCCGTTTAACCAAGCTGGTAAGCGGGTTTATAAAGAAAGAGAAGATTTATGTGTTAAATATATTTAGGAGTGGTCATTTAAATGAGTAAAATATCTAAGGAAGATATTTTAAAGATTGCACAAGAAGAAAAAATCGGGTATGTGAAATTACAGTTCACAGATATATTAGGTGCACTTAAAAATGTGGAAATCCCTGTTGAGCAGCTGGAAGAAGCACTGGATGGGGAAATAATGTTCGATGGTTCTTCTATTGAAGGGTTTGTCCGCGTTGAAGAATCGGATATGTATTTAAAGCCTGATTATAATACTTGGAGTATTTTCCCATGGTCTGAAGAAAACTGCAGAGTTGCACGATTAATTTGCGATGTGCATAACTTCAATAACGAGCCTTTCGAAGGAGATCCGAGAAGTAATTTAAAGCGTATTGTTAAAGAAATGGAAGACATGGGTTACGATGCATTTAACCTTGGTCCGGAGCCTGAGTTCTATTTATTTAAATTGGACAAAGACAATAATCCCACTACTATCGTGAATGACACGAGCGGTTACTTTGATGTATCGATCACAGATACAAGTGAAAGATGCCGACGTGAAATAGCAAAAACACTTAAGAAAATGGATTTTGAAGTAGAAATGTTTCACCATGAAGCAGGACCCAGCCAGCATGAAATCAGTTTTAAATACAGTGATGCGGTAACGTCGAGTGATAATATTCAGACGTTTAAACTGGTGGCAAAAACAGTAGCCAGACAATACGGTCTGCATGTTACATTTATGCCTAAACCTCTATACGATGAGGCCGGGAGCGGCATGCATTATAATGTCTCATTATTTAAAGATGGTGAAAACGTGTTTTACGATAAAGATGATGAGTATGGGCTAAGCGAAGAAATGAAATACTTCATGGCGGGATTACTAGACCATGCAAGAGGCTATACGGCAATCTGTAATCCGCTGGTGAATTCATATAAGCGGCTGAGCGCAGGGTTTGAAGCGCCGCGTTATATCGCATGGAGCGGGAGTAACCGTACACCGCTCTTGAGAATTCCGTCAACAAGAGGTGCGGGTACACGTGCGGAAGTAAGATCATTGGATCCGTCAGCAAACCCGTACCTTGCGACTGCAGTAATATTAAAAGCGGGATTAAGCGGTATTCAGAATCAGAAAGATCTGACCACACCGGTGGATGAAAATATTTTTGAGATGACGCAAAAAGAACGTCAGGCAGAAGATGTAGAAGACCTGCCGACAACGTTATATACAGCATTGAAAGCATTAAAAGCGGATGAAGTCATTCAGGAAGCACTGGGTAAACACATATGCGACCATTTTATAAAGAATAAGACTTATGAATGGAAAATGTACAGTGCACAAATAACCTCATGGGAAAAAGAACAGTATTTAAGTCAGTATTAATATAAAGAACGGGAATAACGCTATGCGTTACTCCCGTTCTTTGTTTAGATATAATCTTTTACATCATAGCTTTCTTCGCTGCCGAAGTCTTCCAGCGTCACTACTTTATGTAATGCTGCTGCAACGTCTTCAGCTTTCGCAAGCTTGTTCGTTTCTTTATATTCTTTAAAGCGGTCCACATTCGGGAACTCTTTAATGTCGGATGCACGGATAACTTCCTGCATGCCAGTATCGATAACGCCCGGGTAGAACACCGAGCTCTTAATATTGTTGCCCTGATGAACGTTTTCCTTATCAAGTACACTGTGAATCATATTGATTGCAGCTTTCGAACTGCAGTACACGCTCCATCCTTCAACCGGACCGCGTGCCGCACCACTCGTTACGGTAACGATACGTTTTTCTCCGCCGAAGTTCTTGAAGCGGTTCACAAACCCCTGAATAAGCAGTGTTGGCGCCACCACATTCACTTTATAGTTTGTTAACATATCATCTGATGATAAATTGCTGACAGCTTTTACAGGATCAACGATACCTGCAACGTTCAGTAAATATACTTCATCCGTTTCATCTGGATCTACAGAATTGAAGATTTCAGGCACAAAATGTTCCATCGCATCTGTATCGCTGAAATCTACTGAAAATGCTTTATGGATATTACCTGTTTCTTCTACACCGCTTCTTGTAATGCTGATAATTTTACTGTCTTTGAATATTTTTGCAGTCGCTTCACCTAGACCTCTGTTAGTACCTGTTAAAAATACGTATTTCATTGATGTTTTCCCCCTTGATTTTATGTCACAACAATTGTATTATACTCTTTTATTCCCATCTGCTAAACGTTCTTCACATATTTTTATAATAGTTTTCAATGCAGTAATACGAGCATAACGCTTATCGTTTGCCGGTATGACTATCCACGGTGCATAGTCAGTATCTGTTTGACGAATCATATCTTCAGAAGCTTCCAGGTATAAATCCCATTTCTCACGGTTTCGCCAGTCTTCATCTGTAATCTTCCATTGTTTTTCAGGCGTGTCCTCACGGTCTTTAAGCCGTTCGAGCTGCTCATTCTTATCCAGTGACAGGAAGAATTTAATTATGATGGCTCCAGAATTATGCAGAGACTGTTCAAAATCATTGATTTCTTCATAGGCCTGCTGCCATGCATCCTGTGAAGCGAAACCTTCTACACGTTCGACGAGAACCCGTCCATACCAGCTGCGGTCAAAAAATCCAATGTGGCCGCTTCTTGGTGTCCGTTTCGCAAACCGCCATAAGTAATGATGGGCAAGCTCGATATCAGTCGGGGTACCAATAGCATTGTTTTTATAGCCCGTCGGATCAAGGAGTGCTCTCGTACGTTTAATGTTACCGCCTTTGCCGGCAGCGTCCATTCCTTCATAAACCAAGACAAGCGGAATCTTCTCCTGATAGAGCTGGAACTGAATTTCACGCATTCTTGCCTGTAAATCCGGCAGTATTTCTTTATATTCATGCTTTGGGATAGTTTCTTTATCAAAATCAAATGTGAACAAGTCAGTTTTAAAGTTATCGCTGAACCTGCCTTCGGTCTTTGGCTTATTTTTATGCTCAGCTTTAATACGTTTCTTTAAACGAGTAATGATCGCAGAGTATAAAGTATTTGCGGCATCTTCTTTGTTATGAAAATCAATCTGAGTCCACGGAGAAACTGTCTCATCCTGCAGAAAGTATTCCATTTCTTCATCATAGTCATGGTGCTGCAGGCGGCTCTGGAATTCTTCAGCTTTCCATTTCAGCATAGGGTTATCTTTCAGCTTTTGAATATGACGTTCCCGGACTTCTTTATCCGTAGTAATGTAAAATTTTAAAACCTCATAGCCGTTGTTTGTTAAAGTTTCTTCAAAGTTCTTCATATCTTCTTCAATCAATTTGAAGTCAGTATTAATATTGCGCTTGATATTATAATCCTTGTATTCTATTAATTGCGAGTACCAGCTTCTGAAATGAATATTAATATTGCCGTCTTTCGGAAGATGATACCAGTAGCGGTGAAGGAAAGGATACCTTAAATCGGCTTCTCTCGGCGGACGCGTGGCGACGAAGTTTGTATACTTCGCATCGAGCGACATATATAAGGCGTTTGATAACCGTGATTTACCCGATGCAGGAGCGCCTTCAATAATAATCATGACAGGAATACCCATATTGTGTGTCCTGCGTGTGACTTCTCCTAATTCAAATTCCAGGTCTTTATCAATTGAAATCATGTTTATCCATCTCCAATCTGAATATATCGATTCAACTTAAAGAATATCTATTAATTCCAGTATATCTTTAACCGGAGAAACTGGGTACTATATAAACAAATTGTTAACTTCTTACATTATGCGATAGAAAAATCTGATAACATGAAGAGTGAATTATAGTCTTTAAAGCATTAAAAAGGGGTGGTCCGATGGATCAGAAGGATTGGAAAATATTAAAATTGCTCTATGAAGAGAAGAATATTACGAAAACAGCTGAGAAATTATATGTTTCGCAACCTTCATTAAGTTATCGTTTGAAAAATTTAGAAAAAGAAATAGGAACCGAGCTTATTTTTAAAACGAAAACAGGTATTGAATTTACGTCTGAAGGAGAATATCTCGTTAAATATGCAAAAGATATGCTGCAGCAGCTTCAGGTGGTTAAAGATAATATTAATAATATGAGTGAAGAAATATCGGGCACACTGAAGATCGGTGTATCGAGTAACTTTGCTCAATATGTTCTGCCTAACCTGCTCAAATCATTTTCAAATAAATATCCTGAAGTACGTTTTAATGTTAGAACAGGTGTGAGTTCAGATGTATATAAGATGTTAAACGATTCATCAGTTCATATTGGTATTCTTAGAAGAGATTATCAATGGCAAAGCAGGAAGTATTTATTAAATCAGGAACCGCTGTATATTATTTCTCAAAACGAAATTAATGTGCAGGAATTACCTTCATATAAGCAGATAGATTATAAAACAGATTCTTCTCTTAAAGAGATTATTAACCGCTGGTGGACGACTGAATTTGCTTCGCCGGCAAGTATAGAAATGGAAGTAGATCGTCTTGATACGTGTAAGGAATTAGTAAAAAGCGGTTTAGGATATTCTATTGTGCCTGAAATTTGTTTAAAAGAAGAGGAGAACCTGTATAAATCAAAAGTTGAATCGAAAGACGGAGCTTTAATAAAAAGAGATACATGGATAATGTACAATGAGGACTACGAAAATCTGGTTATTGTAAAAAAATTCATTGAACATATGCGCTCGTGGGGAAATATCAAATAAAAAAAGGAAAGCATCGGGGGGATGCTTTCCTTTTTAATTTATGTCTAATTCTGTGCTGCTGTAGAAAGATAGTTTTTAACTGAGTCACCTGCAGTTTTTCCGAATACAGATCCTGACATTAAGCCTGAACCGCCGGGATAGTTATGGTAGAAAAGATCTCCGACCATCTCGCCTGCAGCATATAACCCTTCAATAGGTTCATCATTCTCATCCAGTACTTCTGATTTGTTGTTTACTTTGATTGCACCGAAAGTAAATGTGATACCGCAAGTAATTGGATAAGCGTAAAAAGGACCTTCGTTAAACTTAAGCGCCCAGTTTGTTTTGTTCGGTGATAAGCCGACTGTTGTTTTACCGTCTTTAACACTCGGGTTGTAGTCGCCGTCCTGAACTGCATCGTTGTAGCTGTTAATTGTCTCCAGGAAATTTTCTTTATCAACGCCCATTTTCACTGCAAGTTCTTCTACACTGTCAGCTTTCAGCATTGTTGCTTCTTCCAGGTTGTATTCTACTCTTAACATGTCTCTCACCTGAGAATCGTAAATCTGAAATGCTTTCTGCTGAGTCTGTTTCAGAGTTTCTTTACCGTATTTTGCGTAAGTGTAGTTTCTGAAATCTGCACCTTCATCGACGAAACGCTCACCTTCTACGTTAACGATTAATCCTAATGGATATGATGATTTCTTATAGATGTCACCAGGTTTGCTGTAGTCACCAGTTTTAGGTGAGTTGTAGTCTGTAGTATGTGCGTGACAGCCGTCATATTGTCCTGCTTTTACTGCACCGACTTCAAGTGCCATTGTGATACCGTCACCTGTGTTGTACTCGCTTCCGCGGACAATTGCGTTTTCCCATTCTTTGCCGAGGTGTTCCATACGTTTTTTCTTATCGGCTTCAAATCCGCCGCTTGCAAGAACGACTGATTTAGTTTTAACAAGGACTTTACCGTGCTCTTCACTGTTTACGTGAACCCCTGTAATTTTCCCATCTGTTTTTTCAAGCTTTTCAGCAGGTGATGCGTACCAGAAGTCCACACCGTTCTCTTCTGCTTTTTTGAATAATGATTTTACAAGACCGATACCTTTATCGACTGTTTTAACAGGCAGACCGCCCCAGAATGATTTCTTTCCGTCTTTTTCAAAGAATTGATTTTCATTTAACTGGAACTCTACGCCCTGTTCTTTCATCCAAAGAATTGTTTCATATGACTTGCCTGTTAAATGTTCAGCAAGACTTGGGTTGCTTTCGTTTTTAGTAACGTTCATTAAGTCGCCGTGATAATCCTCTGTTGCATATTTTGGTAATTCAATTGAGTTTAGTTCTTCTTCAGATAAGTTGTCTACGACTTTGCTTAAACCGTCAAGATCGTTATATGCGAATCGGATTGCTCCATCAGTAAAGAATGAGTTGCCTCCGCGTTTGTGCTGCGGCCCCTTTTCGACAACGAGTACTTTTAAATCATCTTCACTTGCTGAGACCGCCGCACTTAATGCTGCGTTACCGGATCCTACTACAACTAAATCATATTCAAAATTTGTCATTTTATAATTCCCCCTGTTATGGATGTATAGCTCAAGGTTAGAACACTTCATATAATAAATGAAATATTGTTTTTAAATAAAATGTGATAAAAAAATTCTATGATACTTTAAGGACGGGAGATGATTGGCAAATTTATAGGAAATATGGTTAAATTAATTATCAGAAATATCAATACATTGCGTTTCTCATAGTAATGTACTATATTTTATAAAGAGTTTTTCAACTGAATATAATTCTTTCGGGGCAGGGTGAAATTCCCAACCGGCGGTAATCTTTATAAGAAAGCCCGCGACCTGTACGGTAATTTTTACCGTATGGCTGATTCAGTTCAAGTCTGAAGCCGACAGTTAGAGTCTGGATGGGAGAGAGAATAATGTAGCAGCGTAAAAATGTCTTTTTAATTCATTTTATATACGTTTATTTAACATTGTGTGAAACACTGTGTTAATTCAGCATACATTTTTTTAGCACCGGCGGATAAGTTTATTCGCTGGTGCTATTTTATTCAGGAGGTAAAAACTTGAACACATATATGAATATGGCTGTAAATATGGCCAATATGGCAGCCGGTCAGACGGCAGTCAATCCGCCGGTCGGTGCCGTCATTGTTAAAGACGGCCGGGTCATCGGTTACGGAGCGCATTTAAAAGCAGGAGATCTTCATGCTGAACGTGCAGCATTGAAGAACTGTACGGAATCTGTACGCGGTGGAGACATTTACGTTACGCTTGAACCGTGTTCACATTACGGCAGAACACCGCCGTGCACCGATGCGCTGATCGAAGCCGGCATTAAACGTGTCTTCTATGCGCAAAAGGATACGAATGACAAAGTCGACGGACTGAGCGTGTTAAACAATCAGGGTATTGAAACGATTCATCTGCCTGATAGCGCGATTGATGAATTGTACCGCCCATTTAAAATACAGCTCAGAAATCAGCGCCCTTTCATTACATTAAAAGGTGCGATGAGTCTCGACGGTAAAATTGCGCATCATAACGGCGACAGCCACTGGGTGAGCAATGAATATTCAAGACGGGATGTTCATAAGCTGCGTCATATACACGACGGTATTCTGATCGGGGGTCATACGTTATTAAATGATAATCCTCATTTAACGACCCGTTTAACGGATAACAATAAACACCCGGTGCCGGTTATACTGCTCGGCTCGAAACAGCTGAACAGCGATATGAATATTTTTAAACATCCGCACAAACCTGTTATTTTTACGAATAACGAAGAAAATGCGCTGTTTAAAGATCGTGCACACATATACTTTGGAAATTATAAATTAACTGAAATTCTTCATATATTATATGAAGCGGATATTGCATCACTTTTAGTGGAAGGCGGTTCGTCCATCCACACTCAATTTTTAAATGAAAATTTATTCGATGACCTCATCATTTACATTGCCCCGAAAATATTTGGTTATTCTGAGTATCAGCTTCACCGCGGTGACTCCGGTCATTTAGATGAACTGATGCTGCATCATGTTGAAAAGCTCGAGTCGGACATCAAACTTACTTACAGGAGGACTCCAGCATGTTTACAGGATTAATCGAACAAACTTCACCGGTACTTACTATAAATAAAGGTTCGGGACTTACTGAACTTGAAATACAAAACACCCTTTTTGATGATTTAAGTATCGGCGACTCAGTTGCAGTCGACGGTGCATGCCTGACGGTAACGAAATTTGGCGGACAGTCATTTTTTGTTGAAATCGTTAATGAAACAAATGCTGTAACGTCGTTATCCAACCTTGCGGAAGGCGATATGCTGAATCTGGAACGTGCAATGAAACTTAATCAGCGCTTAGGCGGTCATATCGTATCCGGTCATGTGGACGGTACAGGTGTTATTGAAGACATAAGAGATGACGGTAATGCACTGGTTATAGCAGTAAACGTGAGTCGGGAACTGATGCGCTATATGACGCTGAAAGGTTCCGTAACAGTCGACGGCATCAGTCTGACGTTATTCGATATCAAACCGGAAGAGAATATTTTTATATTGAACATTATTCCGGAAACTCAAGCGAAGACGACAATTTCGCAAAAATCTGCAGGAGATATTGTAAATATTGAAGCGGATATGATGATTAAGCATATTGATCATCTGCTTCACTTTGAGAAAGCAGGTGATTCGCATGTTTGATTCAATTGACAGTGCACTCGAAGATTTAAAAGCCGGAAAACTTATTATCGTCGTTGACGATGAAGACAGAGAAAACGAAGGTGATCTTGTCGGTATAACTGATTTTATCGATGCAGAAGCAATTAATTTTATGGCAACGCATGCGAGAGGTCTGATCTGCACACCGGTCTCAAAAGCGATTGCTGAAAAAGCTGGCCTCATTCCGATGACTGAACATAACAGCGACGAATACCAGACGGCATTTACGATTTCGATAGACCATGTCAGTTCAACGACAGGCATCAGTGCGTTTGAGCGTTACGATACAATAACGGCCCTTACTGACAGCAATGTTTCACATGAAAGTTTTAACCGTCCGGGGCATGTATTCCCGTTAATCGCTAAAGACGGCGGTGTTATAGAACGTCAGGGACATACTGAAGCGGCAGTAGATCTTGCAAAACTTACAGGCGCAAAACCAGCCGGAGTCATTTGTGAAATTATGAATGATGACGGTACGATGGCGCGTGTCGATGATCTGCAGGTTTATAAAGAACAGCATGGCTTAAAAATGATTACAATTGAAGCATTAAAAGACTATATGATAAAAAAACAGACTGTAACACTGGCGAGCACAATCAGCCTGCCGACAAAGTTCGGACAGTTTAAAATGTATGACTTCGTCGACAGTGATGGCAAAGAGCACCTTGCACTTATACACGGTGATATTAAACCGCATATGAACGTACGCATTCATTCTGAATGCTTGACGGGTGATGTATTTAAAAGCGCACGCTGTGACTGCGGTGACCAGCTGGATAAGGCAATGGAGATTATGAGCGAGGAAGACGGCATCATTCTGTATATGCGCCAGGAAGGCCGCGGTATCGGACTGACAAATAAATTAAAAGCATATGAACTGATTGAACAGGGATACGATACAGTCAGTGCGAACGAACACCTCGGTTTCGATGCGGACCTCCGCACATATGAAGAGGCAGCAGACATGCTGAAACAGTTAAATGTGGATGAAGTAACTTTGTTAAGCAACAATCCGAAGAAAATAAAAGGACTCGAAGATGAAGGTATTACAGTACATTCGAGAGAACACATTGTCACTGCAAATATTTATAATGAAGACTATTTAAAAACTAAAAAAGAAAAAATGGGACATTTATTATAGGAGGAATTAATAATGAATGAATTAAAGAAATCAATGAATGGTGAAAACTTAAAAATAGCGATTGTGACTGCAGAATTTAATGACTTTATAACGAGCCGTCTTCTAGAAGGCGCACATAAAACATTACTGAAGTACGGTGTAAAAGATGACAATATTGATTCAGTGTATGTACCGGGAGCATTCGAACTGCCGCTGACTGCAAAAACACTGGCTGAAACGGGTAAATACGACAGCGTTATAACGCTCGGCTGTGTCATCCGCGGCAGTACAACTCATTATGATTATGTTTGCA
>DAIPYL010000011.1:35036-47276 GCA_036782755.1 Jeotgalicoccus sp.
CCAGTCCGGTTCTGACTTTAACCCGGCTCTGACAAAGATATCTAAATTCCAGCAAAATTATTAAACTTACAGTTTGAAAGTCGCGGTTTAAACCTAGTGCTTTAGGAACCATGGTTTCAAGCAGCAGGTCGTCTTCTTCGAAGATGATTTTCTTAAGTTCCATGCCGAAAAAGTGCTTTATTCGCGATTCTGTCATTACTTCATTGACCGGTCCGAAGACGAGTCCTTTGTCTTTGCCTGTCAAGGGTACTTTGTCCGCCAGATAAAAAGTGTGGTTCGGGTATTGAGTATTAATAATGCAGAAGATTCCTTTTTCTTTAGCCAATTAGCTTTCTGTACTTCTAATTTCATGCCGGCGGCAGATAATATAAAAAACGCCTGACAGCAGAACTGTCAGGCGTTTTATTTTTGTATTAATATGGTTCGGCATCCAGGCCTTTATCTTCAGCATCTTTTACCGCATCCTGCTGTTCTTTTGTGCCGAGACCGTATCTTGATTTCTCGCCGGCTTCACGGCCAGGAACCATATCGTTATACTGATGCTCCAGCGCTTTTTCTTCAGATTCTTCCAGTCCGCCGAGCATGGAAGGCTCATAATTAATACTTGGATTGCTGCCTGTTTCATCCGGACTGCAGTGGTCAAGCTGACCGCGGTGCTGATTCGGACGCACTTTAGTTTTCGGTGCATTAACAGGAACCTGAAGATATTTATTTAGGAAAATCTTTATCCCTTACTTTTTTTGCCGTATCTGAACTTGTAGTAGAAGTAATACAGGGCAGGTGTTGCAATCATCGACAGGAGAGTCGAGAATGCAAGGCCGGCAATAACTGTTACAGCAAGCGGTTCAAACAGAACGTCACCGCTGAAGGCAACAGGAATTAATGCAAGTATACTCGTTACAGTTGTTAAAATAATCGGTTTGAATCTTGCGCGTCCGCTTTCATAGATTGCAGTGTATATATCGTCTACACTGCCGTCTTTTCTGCGCATTTCGATAAAGTCTATAAGGACAATTGCATTTCTGACGACGATACCCGTCAGTGAAACCATCCCCATTATACCGAGGAAGCTGATTGGTGTCTGTGTCACAAACAGTCCGATAATTCCTCCGCTTATTGCGAGGAAGATGCTGAAGACAATAATCAGCGGCAGAACGAGCGAGTTAAATTCAAATGCGATAACAAGATAGACAAGTATCAGTATAACTGAGAACAGAATACCAATTTCAACAAAGAAGTCTGTCTGGTCGGAAGATTCTCCGCCGACAATTAATTCAGTGCTGCCGTCAAGTCCATCACTGAATTCATTAATCAGTGATTCAGTCGCTGCTTCATCAGCTGCATATACTTGAAGTTCGGCTGTTCTTTCACCGTTCTTGTGCTGAATTGCAGGTGTATCTTCAGTTTCCGATACTGTAACAAAGTCGCTTAGCGGATACATTTCAGGACGGCCGTCTTCGATATTTACAATATCGACGTTATCGAGATTAAACTCATCTGCATATTTCAGAGACAGCTCTTTACTGCTGCCGTCTTCAATGATTTCCTGCATTGGAATGCCTTCTGAAATCATGTTCAGTTCATTTTTAACTTGTGATATGGAAATACCGTTCTCTTCCAGTGCATCGTAATCGATACTGTACTGGAGTGTTTCTACAGGGCTGCCGATGCTTGAAGTAACGATGTCGCCTGATTCTTCAAGCTGTTCAGTGAGTGCTGCTGTTTCCTCACGGAGCGTTTCAAGGTCGTCTTCAAAGAACTCAACCGTAATCGGCGCACTCGCCGGCGGACCCTGGATAATTGTATTCATAAATATTTTTGCATCCGGGAAGGCATCTCTTAATGGTTCTTCGTACTCATCAATTGTTGCTGATGCACTCATTTTTTCTTTATCTATTTGAAGTGCGATTTGGGCGGTGTTTTCACCTGACTGATCTAACGATGCACCGAATAAGTTCGGCAGCCCATCGCCGGTAAAGATTGATGAACCTTTAACATGGTCCATTTCAGAGAGCAGATGATCGAGTATTTCCTGAGTATCTTCGTGCGTTTTCTCAATCGTCTGTCCTTCATCAAAAATCAGATCGATTGTCACTTCCGAGCGATCCGCTTCAGGGAAAAATTCGAACGGTGTGAATCTGACAAGACCTACTGACAGCAGAGTTACAATAAGTATTGCAAGGAACGTCAGCAATGGACGCTTTAATACTTTAGGCAGTACTTTATCGGCATAAATTCTACTGCCCCATGTAAATACTTTACCCAGTAATCCCGGATGCTTAGGTACTTTCCTGACCGGAATAACCTGACGCATCGCAGGAATAAATGTCAATGCCAGTACTGTTGAAACAATCATTGTAGAGATTAAAATACTCGGCAGTGCTTTAATAAAGTCGCCGTTTGCACCGGATAAGAACAGGAGCGGCGAGAATGTAAAGACAATTGCAGCTGTTGATGCGATAACTGATGGCGCGACTTCTTTCACACCGTTATAAATCGCATCTCCTTTACTCTCTCCGAGTGTAAACCTGCGTTCGATATTATCATTGACGACAATCGAGTCATCGACGAGTATACCGAGTGCAATAATTAAACCAATCACAGAAATCTGGTTTAAATCAACACCGATTAACGGAATAGGGATAAATCCGATAAATATTGAAATCAGTACCGTTACCATTACTGTAATCGAACCGAACAGGGACAGTCCGATTGAAGTACCGATAATTACCGCAATAACTGCAATCAGCAGTGATGTGTATAAACCGACAAATATATCTTCGACGTTTTCTCTTTCCGATGAAATATTATCGACAGTTACATTGTCAGGCATACTGTCAAGGCCGTCATTTATCACGGCCTCTATATTTTCAGATACCGAGGGTACATCTTCCCCGCTTGATAAGAACACGGTGAATGATATTGCATCGCTGCCGTTGTACTGAACGATATCATCCGGTGTACTTTCAACCGATTCGATGCTGGCAATATCCAGAAGCGGTACTTTGTTTTCACCAACACGCACTTGTTCCAGTGTTTCAAGAGCGGTTTCATCTTCAAAAGCAAGACGTATTATCTCTTCATCTTCAACATCCTGGCCAAGTATGACAGGACTGAGCGATAAATCAATTTCATTCATAATTTCATTTGGATTCAGCTGTTCTTCTGCCAAAGCATCCCAGTCCAGCTGAATTTCGTATGCCGACTCGCGGTAACCTTTGATTGTTACGCTGTCGACACCGTTCATTTGTATAATTTCCTGTTTTAAGCTTTCAACGTCTCCTCTGACTGCTTCCAGATTTTCGAAGGAATCACTATGTATCTGATAGCTTAAGAGCGGAAAGGCATTTGTGATGGATTCAACTTCCGGCTGGGCAGCATTTTCCGGCAGATCACCGCTGATGCTCTGCACCAGGTTGTTAACATCATTAAGCACATTATCCGGAGTGCTGCCGTCACTGAGAGAAAGCGTAAGTACTGAAACATTATCTTCCGATACGGACGATACATCTTCAATATCTGAGATACTGAACATTTCCGTTTCAATAATGTTTGTAACGTTCTCTTCAATGTCATCTTTATCTGCCCCCGGCCAGGCAGTGATAACGTTAATTAAATTCACTTCTGTTTCCGGAATTTCACGCTGATCGATAGTTAAAAAAGTATACACGCCGACAACCGACACTGTAAAAATTAAAACTATGAACAGCAGGCTTCGTTTTAATAACAAGTCTGCCAATTTTCTCATATCGCATCCTCAATTCTATATTTAAAAATATATTATTCTGCTATTATACAGCAAAAATTAAGGGAGTATCTATTATCCGGTTTTAAAATGACAGCTTTTAGCAGAATTAGATAAATCGACATAAAAATACCTGCCGTTTTTTATAGGCAGGTCGTTCATCTATCTTATTAACTGTCTCAGGTGCTCCGGAAGCATTACTACCTCTGCCTGCATATCAGCAGGACGGAACGTTTTATCTATACATTCATCCATGTATTTAAGGTGTTTTTCATCCAGATGTGTGTCGTCAATTTTTTCTCCGTTTTCATCGCTCTGAATGCTGTACCAGTATAAATATTCAACATCCATAAAGACTTCGCGGAAAATTGTTTCAACATACATTTTTTCGCCTTCAAGGTTTAAAAGCACATCATCCATATTATCGCGCATATACCCGATCCACTCGTCGACAACTTCACTTTTTCCTTCTTTTACTTTGAACTTTGTCAGTTCGGCTTTCATATTATCCCTCCTGTATTTACCATTTAAATAACAGTCTTAATATACATTTTATATGAAAGTTAACACGTATGCTATTTTATCCAATTATTTTATCAATATTTATATATTTCATCTGATATACTTAGAATAAGCAATTAATTTTAGGAGAGAAAAAATGATAGAAAAACTTAAAAGAGAATGGCTGACTGCACCGGGAACTAATATTATGGCAGGAGTCGTCGTAGCACTTGCACTGATTCCGGAAGCTATTGCGTTTTCTATTATTGCCGGTGTTGACCCTATGGTCGGTCTGTACGCATCATTTCTTATCGCAGTAATTATTTCTATAGTCGGCGGCAGACCGGCAATGATTTCGGCTGCGACAGGTGCGGTTGCATTACTTGTTGTTCCGCTCGTCAGGGAGTACGGTGTGGAATATTTATTCGCAGCGACGATACTTATGGGTATTATCCAGATTATTCTCGGAATTTTTAAAGTAGGAAAGCTGTTAAAATTCATTCCGAACTCGGTAATGATCGGCTTTGTTAACGCGCTCGCAATAATGATATTTATGGCTCAGCTGCAGCATATTTTCGGAATTTCATTTGATACTTATATTTATGTAGCAGTCACGCTCATTATACTTTACGCGCTGCCGAAGTTTTTTACAAAACTGCCGGCACCGCTTATCGCAATTGTTGTGTTAACAGCATGTTATATATTTCTCGGTGCGGAAGTACGTACGGTTGGAGATCTTGGGGCAATCGAGAAGTCATTGCCTTCGTTTATCATACCGGACGTGCCATTTACGCTTGAAACACTGAAGATTATCTTCCCTTATTCATTATCAATGGCAATTGTCGGTCTGGTGGAGAGCCTGCTGACAGCAAGAATTGTCGATAATGCAACGGATTCATACAGCAGTAAGAACAAAGAATCACGCGGTCAGGGTATCGCAAACTTCGTTACAGGATTTTTCGGAGGTATGGGCGGCTGTGCAATGATCGGCCAGTCCGTAATTAACGTCAGAGCAGGTGCGACAACAAGACTGTCGACGTTTACAGCAGGATTTGTTTTAATGCTGATGATTATCGTTTTTGGTGATCTGGTAGTACAGATACCAATGCCGATACTGGCAGGTATTATGATTGTCGTGACAATCAGCACTTTCGACTGGAAAACATTCAGGTATATGCAAAAAGCACCGCGGACAGATGTTTTCGTTATGCTGATAACTGTTGCAATTATTCTCGCTACAAATAACCTTGCAGTCGGTGTTATTGCAGGTGTGTTTTTCAGCGCAATATTTTTTGCTACTAAGATTTCAAAAGTTAAAGTAACATCGGAATTAACGAAGAATCATTATGTCTTCCATTTTGAAGGACAGGTCTTCTTCGCTTCGATCGACACGATGATTGAACAGCTTGAATTTAAATCATACGATAAAGATATTATGCTCGATTTCTCGAAAGCGCATCTGTGGGATGACTCTGCAGTAGATGCAATCGATACGATGGTAAGAAAATTTGAAGATAAGGGCAACACAGTTTACGTTGATCAGCTGAATGCAGACAGCAGAAAAATCGTTAAGGAACTCAGTCAGCTGAATGAACAGCATTTAACGTAAAATAAGGAGGAGTTTCGATGTATAAATCAGTACTGCTTGCAGCAGACGGCTCGGACAACAGCTTCAGAGCAGCAGAAGAAACACTGAATTTTATCGGTAAAGATACAACGGTGACAATACTGAATGTAATTCAAATAGAAAAATCGAAAGACGCGGTACTTCACGGCGAAAATACGGTTCAGCAGCAAAAAGATAAATTGTCGGGAATTATTGATTTATACGAATCGAATAACGTTCAATATAACGTTGTTTTTGAGCGCGGACTTCCTGATGAAACGGTTGTTAAAGTCTCTAACAGCGGGGATTATAATATTATAGTGCTTGGCAATAGAGGTCTGAATTCTCTGCAGGGAATGATGATGGGCAGTGTCAGTTATAAAGTGGCGAAAAGAGCCGGGATACCGGTAATGATAGTTAAATAAATGTAAGACGGGTGCCTGAAAGTGCCCGTCTTTTTTATTGCAGAATTAAATTATCTGCAAATTGAAAGCCTTTACATTTTGATTCCGCATTAGGTAGAATGGAAGTATCAACAAACATAAACAAGGGGGAAATAAAATGGTATTTGAATTTCCGAACAAAGAAGGCGCAAAGTACAGGATTAAATCACAGTACGAAAACTACATCGGCGGCAAATGGACACCGCCTGCAGACGGCGAGTATTTTGAGAATGAATCACCGGTAACCGGGGAGGTTGTTTCAAAAGTTCCCCGTTCAAAACAGGAAGATGTGGATAAAGCAGTTGCGGCAGCACGTGAAGCACAGAAGTCATGGGGACTGACATCTGTTACAGAGCGAAGCAATATCCTGTTAAAAATTGCAGACCGCGTAGAAGAGCATCTTGAGGAGCTCGCAGTGCTTGAGACATTCGAGAACGGTAAAGCTGTACGTGAAACATTGAATGCCGATTTACCGCTTGTAGTCGACCACTTCAGATATTTTGCAGGTGTTATCCGCGGACAGGAAGGCGGAATTTCTCAAATCGATAACGATACTGTAGCGTATCACTACCATGAACCGCTTGGGGTTGTCGGACAGATTATTCCATGGAACTTCCCGCTGCTTATGGCGACGTGGAAAATTGCCCCTGCACTTGCAGCAGGTAACTCTATCGTCTTAAAACCTGCAGAACAGACACCGACAACAATTCTGCATCTTGCGGAATTAATTGGCGATCTGCTGCCTGAAGGTGTATTCAACATTGTTAACGGATTCGGTTCAGAAGCCGGACAGTCACTTGCGACGCATACCGATATTAACAAGATTGCCTTTACGGGTGAAACGACTACAGGACGCATCATTATGCAGAATGCGAGTCAGAATCTAATTCCTGTAACACTTGAACTCGGCGGTAAATCACCAAACATTTTCGCGAAAGACGTTATGGATGAAGATGATGAATACTTAGATAAAGCAATTGAAGGACTTGTAATGTTTGCGCTGAATCAGGGGGAAGTATGTACATGTCCGTCACGTGCACTTGTGCATGAAGATATCTTTGATGAGTTTATGGAACGTGTAATTAAACGTGTTGAACAGATTAAAGTCGGCAACCCGTTAGATCCGGATACGATGATGGGTGCACAGACTTCAAATGAGCAGCAGGAAAAAATTGCGTCGTACCTTGATATTGGTAAAAAAGAAGGCGCTGAACTGCTGACAGGCGGAAACATAAAATCAGTAGATGGCGATATTAAAAATGGATATTACGTCGAACCGACAATCTTTAAAGGAAACAACAAGATGCGTATTTTCCAGGAAGAAATTTTTGGACCGGTATTAGCAGTAGCAACGTACAAAGATGACGATGAAGCAATTGAAATTGCCAACGATACATTATACGGACTTGGTGCAGGTGTATGGACGCGCAGCCAGAACAGAGCATACCGCTTAGGACGTGCGATTCAGGCAGGACGTGTATGGGTTAATACATACCATGACTACCCTGCTCACGCAGCATTCGGCGGTTACAAGATGAGTGGTATTGGCCGGGAAAACCATAAGATGATGCTTGCACATTATCAGCAGACTAAAAACCTGCTGGTAAGCTACAGTGAGTCACCTAAAGGATTTTTCTAATTGGCAGTACTTGAACAAGTCTATGCGACTGATCAGGCCAGATCACTTATTAATGAATTAAAAAAAGAACATGGGAATTTAATATTTCATCAATCAGGGGGATGCTGTGACGGCTCCAGTCCAATGTGTCTGAAAGAAGGCATGATGATTATCGGAGACGTAGATGTACAGCTTGGTGAAATTGAAGGTGTACCATTTTATATGAATCATAAGCAGTATGAATACTGGAAGCATACGCAAATCACGCTTGATGTTGTAAAAGGCATCGGCGGCATGTTCAGCGTCGAGGGGCCGAGAGGCGTCAGATTCCATATTCGCAGCGAACCGATAGAATAATGAAGAAACCGGACACATAGATGTCCGGTTTTTCTTGTTTATATAAACGTAAATATATTACCGAACAACCCTGAAATAAGAAATCCGGCAATTAAGCCCATCAGAAATATCACTATCCATTTAGTCCGTTTCACAGATATTTCCTCCTCTTTCTTGTTACCGTTTATATACCCTGTCCTGTACGGTTATGAACGAATACTTAGCTTTTTCTGCGGCTTCATCTTATAATATTAAGATTGTGTTTTATAGTAATTAAATATCAGCAGGTGAAAAAATGAAAAGCACGAAAAATGATTTTACTTCCGGTCCGATATTAAAGCCGCTGATTATCTTTTCAGCGCCGATTATGCTGGCGAATCTGCTGCAGACTTCATTTCAGATTGTCGACAGTCTGTGGGTGGGCAATATTCTCGGTGCAGAAGCGCTGGGTGCAGTTGCGATTGCAACGACGATTCTCGTCACGATACTGTCGTTCATACTTGGATTGAATAATGCGGCGCTGACTATTTTATCGCAGCAGCACGGGCGGAAAGACGAGGAAGGTCTGAAGCGTTATTTAAATGCCTTTATCGTTATTATGACGTCGATGTCAGCGGTTTTTGCCGTGATCGGCTACATATTCGCAGAAAGTCTGCTTGGAATTATCGGCACACCGGATGCGATTCTGGATATGGCGGCATCATACCTCCAAATAAGCCTTCTCGGGATGTTCTTCCTGTTTGGCTATAACTTCATCAATACTGTGTTCAGAGCGCTTGGGGATAGTAAGACGCCGCTTAGAATCGTCTTTATAGCAGTTATACTTAATGCGATTCTTGCACCGGTGTTTATGATAGTGCTGAATCTCGGAATTCAAGGTGCGGCGATGGCTACGGTTGGTTCTCAGGCAATTGCGTTTCTGTACAGTGTGTATCTCGCGGTTAAACGTAAACTCGTACCGTTCAAAATGCCGACTATGCCGGCGCGTTATGAAGTCGGTCTGATATTAAAGCTCGGTATCCCAGCAGGTCTGCAGATGGGTGTTATCCACGCAGGTATCGCAGCGATTCTGAGTGTAGTAACTCAGTTTGGTGCAGACAGTGTGGCGGGATTCAGTGCTGCACAGCGTCTCGACAGTTTAATTATGCTGCCAGCCATGGCACTTGGTACGGCAGTTAACGCCATGGCTGGACAGAATATCGGTATTCAGCAATGGCCGCGTGTGAAACAGATTGCGCGCTATGCAGCGTTATACAACTTCGGTTTGATGATGAGTGTCGCTGCAGTCGTGATAATTTTCGCAGAAGCGGGCATCAGAATGTTTATACAGGATGAAGCGGCTGTAGAGTTCGGAACGAATTACTTAAGAATAGTTGCATTATGCTATCCGTTTTTAGGCTTAAATTTCGTTTTGAACGGTATCGTGAGAGCATCGGGAGCGATGTATCAGGTGCTCATCCTGAATATTATCTCCTTCTGGATACTGCGCTATCCGTTATCCGGCCTGTTTGCTTCGTACTTCGGTGAAATTGGTGTCGGTATGGGAATGGGCATCAGCTTTATTATCAGCAGTGTGTTTGCGTCGCTGTACTATAAGTTCGGTAAATGGAGAGAAAAAGAACTGTTTAAAAAGTAAGAGAAACATAAAACCGTCCGGTACTCTCCGGCCGGTTTTATTTATATAAAAATATATAGACAACTATCTATATAGATGATAATCTATGTAAAGATTACGGAGGTATACATATGAATTATGAAGAAACAGCATCAATGCTTAAAATAATAGCGGACCCGGGCCGCTTGGAAATACTGGATTTACTATCGTGTGAAGAATTATGCGGATGCGATCTGCTGGAACATTTTGAGTTCTCTCAGCCGACGCTCAGCCATCATATGAAAGTGCTTGTGGAGAGTAGATTTGTTACGAAGAGAAAAGACGGCAACAAAATGATGTACAAACTCAATCACGGTATGATGGACGGTATTTCCGGCCATCTGCAGCTTACCAATGCAGCACATGCGGACTGTGCATGCAAAACGATGAAAAAAGGTGTCTGCTGATGACGATTTTAGCGATTAGTATTTTTATCATAACTTTAATTTTTGTAATCTGGCAGCCGAAAGGACTGGATATTGGTATTACTGCAATGGCCGGTGCCCTTCTCGCTGTAATTACAGGTGTGGTCTCGTTCGGAGACATTCTCGAAGTGACAGGGATAGTCTGGAATGCGACTCTTACTTTTGTTGCGGTAATTTTAATTTCATTAATTCTCGATGAGATAGGATTCTTTGAATGGTCGGCAAGACACATGGTGAAAGCTTCAAACGGAAGCGGACTGAAGATGTTTATCTACATCGCACTGCTCGGCTCTGTCGTAGCAGCATTCTTTGCCAATGACGGTGCAGCATTAATTCTGACGCCCATTGTACTGGCCATGGTCCGCAACTTAAATATGAAAGAGAAAGTAATCTTTCCATTCGTTATTGCCAGCGGATTTATAGCGGATACGACTTCCCTGCCGCTAATTGTCAGCAACCTGGTGAACATCGTGTCGGCGGATTACTTTAATATCGGATTTATAGAATACTTTCTGCATATGATAATACCTAATATCTTTTCACTGATTTCGAGTATTCTCGTATTGTGGCTGTTTTTCAGAAAATCTATTCCTGAAACGTTTGATGACAGCAGCTTAAAAGAACCGTACGAAGCTGTGAAAGATGAAAAAATGTTCAAATTCTCGTGGGTAATACTTATCCTGCTTCTGATTGGTTATCTTGCGAGTGAATTTATAGCTGTGCCAGTGTCGTTTATCGCGGGAGCTATTGCACTTGTCTTTCTCGTTACATCGCGTAAATCGGAAGCAGTCAGTGTTTCACGTGTAATTAAAGGTGCACCGTGGAATATTGTTGTTTTCTCTATCGGAATGTATGTCGTTGTATTCGGGCTGCGTAACGCAGGGCTGACAGATATACTGGCAGACGTCATCGTTAACATTACGGAGTACGGTTTACTCGCAACAGTAATGGGCATGGGTGCAATTGCAGCTATTCTGTCATCGATTATGAATAACATGCCGACAGTAATGATTAACGCGATAGCAATCAGCGAAACAGGTGCTCAGGATGTTATTAAAGAAGGATTAATATATGCGAATGTTATTGGTTCGGATCTCGGACCGAAAATAACGCCTATCGGCTCATTGGCAACGCTGCTGTGGCTGCATGTGCTCGCTAAAAAAGATATGAAGATATCGTGGGGCACGTATTTTAAAATCGGCATACTGATTACTCCGCCGGTGCTTATTATGACACTGCTCGGATTATACTTTACGCTGTTAATATTTTAAGTGAGGGATAGCTATGACTAAAAAAACAATATACTTTGTATGTACAGGAAATGCCTGCCGCAGCCAAATGGCTGAGGGCCTCGGCAAAGAGATACTTGGGTCTGAATGGAACGTCTACTCCGGCGGTATAGAGGCGCACGGTGTGAATCCAAATGCGATTAAAGCGATGGCTGAAATCGACATCGATATCAGCGGAAATACATCTGATTTAATTCAGCAGGATATCATCAATGAAGCTGATTTAGTAGTTACGCTGTGCAGCGACGCGGATCAGAATTGTCCGATATTGCCCGCTCATGTGACAAAAGAACATTGGGGCTTTGATGATCCGGCTGGTAAAGAATGGACCGAGTTCCAAAGAGTCAGAGATGAAATCAAAACAAGAATACAGCAGTTTAAAAATACAGGAAACTAAAAAAGCAGTGCCGCATAATTTATGCGCACTGCTCTTTATATTATTTAGACATTTGTTTCTCAATGAATTTCTTCAGTACGTGTACTGTAAGAACGCAGTCATCGAGCGAAGTCCATTCAGCGGGATTATGACTGATGCCAGCTTTACTGCGCGCAAAAATCATTGCGACAGGCAGCTCGAGTCCGATATTCATTGAATCATGACCTGCCCCGCTCGGCAGCTCCAT
>DAIPYL010000012.1:0-46403 GCA_036782755.1 Jeotgalicoccus sp.
AAAAAACGGACAGGAAATTTCCCCTGTCCGTTTAAAACTTATTAAATCATCAGCCAAGCTTTTTGTTCGATTTCTGTTTGGACTTTGGTTTGCCGAGTATCTCCGACATAATAATGCCGTTTACAAATGATTTCGAATCAAATGTCAAATCATCCGATGTCATGTTTGTATCCGGGTCATTATCTCTGCCCCGTTTATTCATCTGCGTAGGGTCATCACCGTATGAATAGCGTACTTCATCCGCAATGTCACGGCCAAGCCCTTCAGCTCTACCGACTCGCTTGTCATAGCCCTTCGCATAAACGCTTTCTCTTGCTTCCAGGGCGCGTTTCGCGTGTTTTGAACGGTCTGTAATCCGTTTTTCAATATCTGAGATATTCTGCGACGTATTTGTGCGTTCACGCACTTTTTGAATCGTTTCTCTTACCGGCCGCTCCGATGCCTGTCTTTCAGGACGGCTGTTCGAAGTCATGTCGCGGCTTGAGCTTGCAGCCGGTTTGGCCGGTTCAGGTCTTGTTTCTCTCTTAGGCTGTTGTTCCTGCTGATTGAATTCTTCATCAAATGCCTCTTGCAGCGTCTGAAAGAATCCTTTTTGTTCATTAGCTGCCGTCTCACTGTCAGGCTGTCTCTTCCTTGGCGCGGTGCTTTGTCTTCTATCCAGTTTAGAAGTATCAATATTCCGCTTGCCTTCTTTTTCTTTGTTGTTCTTACTGCCGACGATTGATGAGACTATACCGAGAACGATAATTAGTAGTGGAATAAGTTCCATACTATATCACACCCTATTCTTCTTCGTTAAACTGTGTAGGGTTTGTCATTTTGTTAATTGAATCTCTCATGCTGGTATCTGCTTCAACATTTTTCAGATCGTAATAATCAGTTGCTGATATATTTCCGTCTTCTAATGCTTTAGCAAATGCAAGAGGTACTCTGGATTCTGCTTCTACTACTTTCGCTCTCATTTCCTGTACGCGGGCTTTCATTTCCTGTTCCTGCGCTACAGCCATCGCACGGCGTTCTTCTGCTTTAGCCTGTGCAATGTTTTTATCTGCAACAGCCTGTTCAGTCTGAAGATCCGCACCGATATTTTTACCGATATCCACATCTGCAATATCAATTGACAGAATTTCAAATGCAGTACCTGCATCCAGACCTTTGGATAATACAGTCTGTGAAATACGTTCCGGGTTTTCAAGTACTTCTGCGTGTTTAGTTGAAGAACCAATAGTTGAGATTACCCCTTCACCGACACGTGCGATGATTGTTTCTTCACCTGCACCACCGACAAGACGTTCGATGTTCGCTCTAACTGTAATTCTTGCTTTCGCTTTAACCTCGATACCGTCTACCGCAACACCGGCGATAAATGGTGTTTCGATAACTTTCGGGTTAACGGACATCTGTACTGCTTCCAGTACGTCACGGCCTGCAAGGTCAATTGCGGCACAGCGTTCAAATGTTAAGTTGATATCCGCGCGCTGGGCAGCGATTAACGCATCCACAACCCGGTCGACGTTACCGCCGGCTAAGAAGTGGGACTCAAGCTGGTTTGTAGACAGCTGAATTCCCGCTTTGTGCGCTTTAATCATCGGTTCGATAACTCGTTTAGGTTTAACTCTTCTTAAACGCATACCCACCAATGTAAAGATACCTACTTTAACACCTGCAGCAACAGCTGAAATCCATAAACCGATTGGAACAAATGACAGGATAAATGCAACTGCGATTATAATTACTACAAAAATCAGTAATGTCACGAGTGCACCGCCCGTAATAAATGCTAAATTCATTCTCCACTCTCCTTGTTTTTAATCTTCCGTTGGTCTGACTACAACTCTTGTACCTTCTACAAAAATAATCTTAACTTTTACATCAGCCGGAATATACGAGCCTTCAGCAACAGCATCGATGCGCTCGTCCCCCAGACGGATTGTCCCGGATGGTCTCAGCACTGTATGTGTAACCGCAATCTCACCGACTAAATGCGAACGATCATCAAATGATGTATATCCCGACTCCTTATCCGTTGCATCATTTAAAATTAAACGATTGAGGAAAGGGATCTTACGCTTCTTATATTTCACAAATATCACCCACTCTATAATCACCATAACTAAAATTACGGCTAAGAAAACACTGTACAAAAATGCATTACCGCTGACTACTAAAATACTTGCACCAAACAGCATTACTCCTATTGCTCCAAGAATCATACCGATAACAAAAAATTCAATGAGCATCAGGCTTCCGCTGATGAGAATGAGTATTAATGCCAGTATATTGCCGTCGCCGGTAAGAAGGTGACCTGAGAAGAAGATAAATATCGACAGAACGGCAAGAATACCGGCAATATTTACTCTCTCAGAGAAGAGCTGATACACCACACCAAGGAAGAATATTGATAATAATAGAAATGCAACAACGGGTGAAGTTACAATATCTATATAAAATTGTATTGAATTGCTAATCATATATAAATAGGAACCTCCCATGTACATCCCTCCTGATTTCGATTATACATTAACTCCGCTCAAATGAGAAATGGAGACACAAAAAAACAGCGCACAAAATGTACGCTGTTTTATAATATATCACTTATCAGAGGGAAGAGTGATATTACTTGAACTTACGCTTACGCGCAGCTTCAGATTTCTTCTTGCGTTTTACGCTTGGTTTTTCGTAAAACTCTCTTTTACGTGCTTCTTGAATCGTACCGTTTTTAGATACTGTACGCTTGAAACGGCGAAGAGCATCTTCAATTGGTTCGTTTTGCTTAACAACTGTTTTTGACATTTGTTTTCCCTCCCTCCGATAATGCAAAAGGCTAATTCACATAGTGTGTACTATGTACTTTAATATTATAATATATTATCTGGTTTTCAGTCAACTGAAATTTAATAATCACTTTCTGAAACAGCACCGTTAACGATTGCGATACCGCTTGATGCACCAATTCTAGTCGCTCCAACTTCAATCATCTTCACAGCATCTTCTAAAGAACGGACACCGCCGCTTGCTTTAACGCCCATTTCGTCGCCTACAGTAAGACGCATAAGTGCTACAGCTTCCACTGCCGCTCCTCCGCCGTTGAATCCTGTAGAAGTTTTAACGAAGTCGGCGCCTGCTTCTTTTGCAAGTCTTGAGACTGTTACAATTTCATCTTCTGTAAGCAGAGATGATTCGATAATAACTTTGACCAGCGCTTCTTTATTAGCTGCATCTACAACGCTCTTAATGTCTTCTCTGACATAATCAAGGTTGCCTGCTTTCAGCTGGCCGATGTTGATTACCATATCCACCTCATCTGCACCGTTTGAAATCGCATCTTTTGTTTCGAATGCTTTAACTTCTGACGTTGCTGCACCGTGAGGGAAGCCAATTACAGTACATACTTTAACTTCGCTCTCTGCAAGTTTTTCAGCAGCAGTTTTTACCCATGCTGGCTGAATGCAGACGCTGAAGAATCCGTGTTCATGTGCTTCGTCGCATAATACTGCGATTTCTTTATCAGTTACTTCAGGCTTTAATAATGTGTGGTCAATATATTTTGCTACATCCATTTCAAAGACACTCCCAATAATTTATATTCCTTGTAATAATAGCATAAACCGGCTATTCATAGTAGCTGCCAATTACAGAAAGTGCATAGAGCGGTGCTGTTTCCGCTCTTAAAATTCTGCGTCCGAGAGCAACATTCTCATATGACCTGAATATTTCTGCTTCAGCCTCCGTAAACCCGCCCTCCGGACCGAACACAACGGCAACAGTTGCTGCCTCGTGTTCTTTCAGAACGTCTTTAATCGAGCGTCCGGTGAGGTTATTATCTTCATATGCAAATAAGACAAGATCATATTCAGTAAAATCTATTGATTTCAATTCATCTGCAAATGAAACAGCAGGTATTTTAGTCCGTCTGCTCTGCTCGGATGCTTCCCGTGCAATTTTTTGATAGCGCACTAAACGGCTGTCCTCTTTTTTACTGTTGAGCTTCACTACGCTGCGCTCTGCTTTATACAGTACAAATTCCGAGGCCCCGAGTTCGGTTGACTTTTGAATAACGAGATCCATTTTGTCACCTTTTAACAGAGGAGTATACAGTGTAATATTTACCGGAAGTTCAACTTCCGCATCGATTTTTTCAATCACTTCGTAAGTGACCGGGTCAATATCCGTCAGACGTACAAGATATGCATTCCCTGTCCTGTCAACCACATTAAATTCATCATCGGCTTTTGCACGCATCACATTTTTAATGTGGTGTATATGTTCATCATCCATCACAAAATTTTCATTCAGGCTCACTGTTCCTTCGATAAAATAACGCTGCATTATGCCACCTTCTCAGCTAAGATTGCTACCCAGCCCTCTTCTTCAAGTACATCTGTAATTGAAAAACCGGCCTGTTTCATATGCTCAATGATTTCGCCCTGTTTTTCAACGATAATTCCCGATGCGATAAAACGTCCGTCATTATTCAGAAGCTTATAAGCATCGTCGATCATATCGTCTATAATATGAGCAAGAATGTTAGCGACAATCACGTCGTAATTATCTGTTTCATCTTTTAACAGATCTGCCGGCATGACGGTAATATTCTCTTCACAGTCATTCAGTGCAAAGTTCTCTTTTGAGACTTGCAGTGACAGTTCATCGATATCAGTTGCCTTTATATTTCCCGCACCGAGAAGGTACGCTCCGATGGACAGAATACCCGAACCGGTACCGACATCGATAACTTTATCTTCAGGTTTAATAACATCTTCAAGGAACGTCAGACACAGACTAGTCGTCGCGTGATCTCCCGTACCAAATGCCATGCCCGGATCAATTTTAATGACTTTGTCGCTGTCGGCAATGTCGACGTCAGCATATTCCCATGAAGGAACGATGAAGAAATTTCTGCCGACTTTGAAATTGTGAAAGTATTTCTTCCATTCATTTTCCCAGTCCATTTCATCAATCATGCTGCTTTCAATTTCAATTTCCTCTTTATGCACGAGCGGTGTTTCTTCGATAAATGCTTTGATTTTATCAAGCTGTTTATCGATATTATAGGTTTCATCAAAATAAACCAGTATTCTGATATCGCTATCCGGATAATCTTTTGGATTCAGTCGGAACTGTTCATCAAAATTATCAGTTTTAGCTTTTAAAATATCAACGGAATGCTCGATTGATACACCTTTTGCGATTGTATTCAGGAAAATCGAAAAATGCTCTTCATTTTCTTCTTTAGTGCTGATACTGACTTCATGCCATTTCATAGTTTACTCACCTTTAAAGAATCGTTTTGTTTTATCAAAAATATTTTCCTGCTGTTCGCTGATTTCTTCACCGTTAATATCTGCCAGCTTTTTAAATACTTCACGTTCCTGTTCAGACAGACGTGTCGGTGTCACGACAGTTACTGTGACATACTGATCACCGTAGCCGAAGCCCTGAACGTTTTTAACACCTTTTTCTTTAAGCCTGAAGCGTCTGCCCGACTGTGTACCGGCAGGTATTGTCAGCATTACTGATGAGTTGATTGTCGGAACTTTTAATTCGTCGCCGAGTGCTGCCTGTGCGAATGAAATTTTAAGTTCGTAGTGAATGTCATCGCCGTCACGTGTAAATTTATTATCCTGTCTGACTCTGAAGACGATATATAAGTCTCCTGCAGGGCCGCCGTTTACACCTGGCTCACCCTGGCCTGACAAACGGATCTGCTGGCCGTTATCGATGCCTTCAGGTACTTTAACTTCGATATCAACGTTCTTCTGGACTGTCCCGTGACCATTACACTTATCACAAGGGTGTTCAATTTCCTGTCCGGTACCTGAACATGTCGGACATGTACGCTGCGTCTGAACACGGCCGAACGGCGTGTTTTGTTCAACAGCAACATTACCTGCACCTGAACACGTTTTACATGTAGATTTCGATGTGCCTGGTTTTGTTCCGTCGCCGTCACATACATCACACAGCACATCTTTTTTAATCGTGACTGTTTTAGCCGCACCGAAGACAGCTTCTTCGAATGAAATTGTCATCGTGTACTGCAGATCGTCACCTTTTTGAGGTGCATTTGGATCACGCTGTCCGCCGCCCCCGAAAAATGAACTGAAGATATCTTCAAAGCCGCCAAAGCCGCCGCCTGAGAATCCGCCGCCGCCGAAGCCGCCCTGCGAGTTCATGCCTTCATGGCCGAAACGGTCGTACTGTGCGCGTTTATTGTCATCTGAAAGCACTTCATATGCTTCAGAAACTTCTTTAAATTTCTCATCTGAACCGTCTTTCATATCCGGATGATATTTCTTTGATAGCTTGCGGTACGCTTTCTTTATTTCATCTTGTGTTGCATTTTTATCTAAGCCGAGTATTTCATAAAAGTCTCTTTTAGCCACAATTTTCCCCTCCAACAGTCAATATAATACCATTTAAAAAAGTCAAAGCCAATGCGTTTGGCTTTGACTTAAGTGTTGAAGATTTATTTTTTATCTTCGTCGTCGTCTACTTCTTTATAATCCGCATCGATTACATCGTCATCAGCATTTCCTGCTTCTGCACCTGCATCCGCTGCGCCTTCCTGTTCCTGAGCCATCTGTTCATAAAGTTTTGTTGTAACTCCTTGAACCGCCTGCTCAAGTGCTTCTTTTTTAGCTTTGATATCTTCTACATCAGTACCTTCAAGCGCTGTTTTAAGTTCTTCTTTAGCGCTGTCAATCTGTTCTTTTTCAGCATCTTCAACTTTATCGCCAAGGTCTTCAACAGCTTTGTCAGCAGAGAAGATTAACTGGTCAGCTTCGTTGCGGAGCTCAGCTTCTTCTTTACGTGCTTTGTCTGCATCAGCATTTTCTTCTGCTTCTTTAACCATTCTGTCGATATCATCGTCAGTCAGGTTAGAGCTTGATTCGATAGTAATCTTCTGTTCTTTACCTGTACCTTTATCAGTAGCAGTGACGTTTACGATACCGTTTTTGTCGATGTCGAAAGTAACTTCGATTTGCGGTACACCTTTTGGTGCCGGTGGAAGATCTGTTAACTGGAAGCGTCCTAAAGTCTTGTTGTCGCTTGCCATCGGTCTTTCACCCTGTACAACATGAATGTCTACTGCCGGCTGGTTGTCAGCTGCTGTAGAAAATACCTGCGACTTGCTTGTAGGGATTGTTGTGTTTCTTTCAATAAGAACTGTAGATACGTTCCCCATCGTTTCGATACCTAATGATAATGGAGTAACGTCAAGTAATACTACGTCCTGCACATCACCAGTTAAAACACCGCCTTGTACAGCTGCACCCATTGCTACTACTTCGTCAGGGTTAACACTGCGGTTAGGCTCTTTGCCAAGTTCTTTCGTAATTGCTTCCTGTACTGCAGGAATACGAGTTGAACCGCCGACTAAAATGATTTCGTCGATTTCAGATTTGCTTACGCCTGCATCTTTAATTGCCTGGCGTACAGGTCCCATTGTTCTTTCAACAAGTGAGTGAGTCAGTTCTTCGAACTTCGCACGTGACAGTGTTGTTTCAAGGTGTAACGGTCCTGCTTCACCTGCAGAGATGAATGGTAATGAAATTTGTGTTGAAGATACGCCTGATAAGTCTTTCTTAGCTTTCTCAGCTGCATCTTTCAGACGCTGCATTGCCATTTTATCTTTAGATAAATCGATGCCCTGCTCCTGCTTGAATGTGTCGACAAGGAAATCGATAATTAAATCGTCAAAGTCGTCACCGCCGAGACGGTTGTCGCCTGCAGTTGCAAGTACGTCGAATACGCCGTCGCCAAGTTCTAAAATAGATACGTCAAACGTACCGCCGCCAAGGTCAAACACTAAAATATTTTCTTCTTTATCCTGTTTGTCGAGACCGTATGCAAGTGCTGCTGCTGTCGGCTCGTTAATAATACGCTCAACTTCAAGACCTGCGATGCGTCCAGCGTCTTTAGTTGCCTGACGTTCCGAGTCGTTGAAGTATGCAGGTACTGTTACGACAGCTTTAGATACTTTTTCACCTAAATAGCTTTCAGCAGTTTCTTTTAAGTTCTGTAAGATCATTGCTGAGATTTCCTGCGGTGTATATTCTTTATCTTCTACTTTTTCAACGTGGTCCGTACCCATATGTCTTTTAACCGACATAATAGTGTTCGGGTTTGTAATCGCCTGGCGTTTAGCTACTTCACCAACCTGGCGCTCTCCGTTTTTGAATGATACTACAGAAGGTGTTGTACGGTTACCTTCAGCGTTTTGAATTACTTTAGGCTCTCCGCCTTCTAAAATTGATACTACTGAGTTAGTTGTTCCTAAGTCTATACCGATTACTTTACTCATTTATATATTCCTCCAATTAATTTAAATATTATTCGCTTACTTTAACCATTGTCGGTCTGATGACACGGTCTTTTAATATATAACCTTTTTGGAATTCTTCAATCACGATATCGCTGTCTTTGTCAGACGCTTCGGTCATCACTGCCTGATGGAAGTTCGGATCGAACGGCTGATCAAGTGCGTCAATCGCTTTAATGTCATGTTTTTCAAGTGTGTCAACAAGGTTGTTGTACACCATTTCAACACCTTTATTTAAGGCGATGAAACTTTCATCTGTTCCGTCAATTGCGAGCGCGCGCTCCAGGTTGTCGAGCACAGGCAGCAGGTTTTCAGCAAACTTCTGGTCTTTGTACTTATTGTTCAGTTCAGCTTCCTGGCGGTTGCGGCGCTTAAAGTTTTCAAACTCTGCATAGAGTTTCAAATACTTGTTCTCGCTTTCTTCAACTTGTTCTTTCAGTGCAAGAAGTTCGTCTTCCCTGGAAACTTCAGTGTTCTCTTCAGCAGATTCTTCTGCCGGAGCTTCTTCAGTTTCCGCGTTTTCTGTGTCAGTTATTTCTTCTTCAGTTTCTGCCTGTTCCTTCGTTTCTTCGGGAGCAGCTTCTGCAGTTTCTTTAACTGTTTCTTTTTCTTCCTCGTTAGTCAATGCCTACACTCCTTTTTTAAATGAGTGAAGTAATTTAATAACATTTTTGTAGCCCATAAGTTCGGGGCCGACAACAATTAAATTACCACTCAGTCCAGCGTGCTCAAAATTCGTTGTGATGACTGAAAGTGATTTATAACTTTCATCCAGTTCATCACCGAAGTAAATACTCACATCATTTGATGTCAGCTGTTCCACTGAATTATACAGCGCTTCTGATTCGATATCGCCATATAAGTGTTCGAGTGTCTCCACTTCGTTTCTCATGTCCTGCAGTAAATAATTAAAGCCCGCATGACCAATCGTCCGCTTCTGCACTTCAACAGATGCCATAATCTGTGCGGTCACCTGATCATACAGATCTCTTATCCCCGGCGGGACGTGAGCATTGTTTTTTAAGATGACACGGGTGTCACCGAGATTTTTATCGAGCAGCAGTTCATTAAAAATATTGCTCAGCTTCTGGAAATCATCAATCGTTACATCGCGGTTTGTTTTAACAGGCATCTGCCTGACCGCCCCGCTGTTTAAGACGATAATTGCGATACTTGCAGTATTTGTCAGCGGCGTAATATAGAGACCTTTAACAGTTTCGTTATCTGCCGCGAGCGATACCTGCGTTAAATACCTGGTGCGGTCGCTGATTGCCAATGCAAGTTCGTCTGTCAGATTATCCAGATTGTCAGTGCCCGAATAGAGCTCAAAAGACTTTGCCGGTGATTGTTCAATGTTCAGCTTAAGTTCTTCGATGTAGAATTTAAGAGCTTTTCTCGACGGCACCCGTCCGGATGAGGTATGCGTCTTAATTAAAAAGCCTTCTTTTTCAAGCACTGCCATTTCATTTCTGATTGTAGCGCTCGAAACATCGAACTTATATTTGTCGAGTAAATATTTAGAACTTATGGGTGTCATTACATTTAAGAAATCATCTACGATAAATGTAAGAATGATTTCCTGCCTTTCTGTTAGCAAAGAATCACCTCGTTAGCACTCTTCTCTCTTAAGTGCTAAATATAATTTATCAAATAGGTCAAAGAATGTCAACAAGTAACTCCCGCTTTAATTTTCTACAGTAAAAACTCGACGAATACATCGTTGCCGATCATGCGTCCCGCTTCAGTTAAAGCGATATAGCCCCCCTGTCTTTTAAGCAGTTTGCGTTCAGTCAGATTTTTAAGGATATCGCCGTAAACTGCATCGACCGGCACACCGTATTTTTCTTTAAAGCGTGCTTCCGATACACCTTTATTTAAACGCAGCCCTAAAAACATTTCTTCTTCAAACTTGTCATTATCAGTCAGCTGCAGTTTTTCTTTAACGACCGTGCCGTGTTCATTCATATTATTAATATAATGGTTCACCGGTTTTATATTGTAGTATCTGCAGTCGCCTGTGTAACCGTGACTGCCGGCACCTGCGCCGATATACGGTTCGTTCAGCCAGTATGTTTTGTTGTGCATCGATTCGTATTCCGTTACCGCAAAGTTTGATATTTCATATTGCGGATAGCCGAGACTGTCGAGACCTGCGATGACTTTATCGTACTTCTCGCCTTCTTCAAGACTGCCTGCGATACTCATCTTGCCCTGGTTTATTTTATTATAAAACACAGTATGCGGTTCAATAATCAGCGAATACCACGAAATGTGTTTCGGTTTCAGCTCACTGATATATTTTAAACTCATATCGATATCATCAAATGTTTCTCCCGGCAGATTGTACATCAGGTCAAGCGAGTAATTCGTCAGACCGATTTTCTCCAGGTGATTTATACTTTTGAAAATATCAGCAAAGTTATGCGTGCGTCCGAGTACTTTCAAAAGATCATTATTAAATGTCTGCACTCCGAGACTTACCCGGTTCACACCGTAGTTATTCAGTACATCCAGTTTTTCTGTCGTCAGTTCGTCTGGATTTGCCTCAAATGTAAACTCATCAGTCACCGTAAACTGTTCGGTTATAAATTTTAACAGACGGTCCAGCTGAGTCACTGTTAAGGCAGTAGGTGTTCCGCCCCCGACATAAATCGTTTTAAGCGTCTGCCTGCCGTATGATTTCAGCTCGGCAATCAGTGCGGTAATGTAATCATCCACCGGCTGATTTTTAATGAGCACCTTATTAAAGTCGCAATACGTGCAGATGCGGTTGCAGAACGGGATATGGACATACATGCTATCCATTAAATTCCTCCTAAAATTAGAGGAGAAATCAAATGATTTCTCCTCTTGGTGTTGTTAATCTTCATCCATTTTTAATACAGCAAGGAAAGCTTCCTGAGGTATTTCAACATTACCTACAGCTTTCATCTTCTTTTTACCTTCTTTTTGTTTCTCTAATAATTTCTTCTTACGCGATATATCTCCGCCGTAACATTTCGACAGAACGTTTTTCCCCATAGACTTAATGTTCGTTCTCGATACAATCTTCTGTCCGATTGCTGCCTGAATCGGCACCTCGAACTGCTGTCTCGGGATAATTTTTTTCAGTTTTTCAACGATTGCCTTGCCGCGGTCATAAGCAAAGTCCTTATGCACGATAAAGCTCAGTGCGTCGACTTTTTCAGCATTTAAAAGAATATCCATCTTCACAAGCCTGGATTCCTTGTATCCGATAAAGTCATAGTCTAATGATGCGTAGCCCTTCGTATGAGATTTAAGCTGATCGAAGAAATCGAATACTATTTCAGATAACGGAATTTCATAGATGATGTTAACACGCACATCATCGAGGTAATCCATCGTCATAAAGTTTCCGCGTTTTCTCTGGCACAGCTCCATTACAGCACCGACATAGTCGTTCGGCACCATAATCTGCGCTTTAACGTAAGGTTCCTGAATGCGGTCCGTCTTTTGAGGATCCGGCATCTGTGCCGGGTTGTCCACTCTGATTGTCGAACCGTCAGTTAAGTCCACACTGTAAATAACAGATGGTGCTGTAGCGATTAAATCGATACCGAATTCTCTTTCAATACGCTCCTGAACAATTTCCATGTGAAGAAGTCCGAGGAATCCTGTACGGAAACCGAAACCTAATGCCTGTGATGTTTCAGGTTCGTACTGCAGTGATGAATCATTAAGCTCAAGTTTCTCGAGCGCCTCACGGAGATCATTATATTTAGAAGAATCAATCGGGTACATTCCGCAGAATACCATCGGATTCATCTTCTTATAACCCTGTAACGGTTCTTCAGCCGGATTGTCAGCACCTGTAATCGTATCCCCGACCATTGAATCTCCAACTTTTTTAATAGATGCTGAAATATATCCAACATCGCCGACAGTTAATTCATCAACAGCAAGCTGTTTTGGTGTGTTAATACCGACTTCGTTTACTTCGAATTCTTTGCCTGATGACATCATGCGGATTTTATCGCCTGCTTTAACGGTGCCGTCCACAATTCTGATTGAAGAAATAACACCGCGGTACGGGTCAAACACCGAGTCAAAAATAAGTGCTTTTAACGGTGCTTCCGGATCGCCGTCCGGTGCCGGCACTTCTTTAACAATACGTTCAAGTATTTCTTCAATACCGATATTTGCTTTCGCAGAAGCATAAATAGCATCTTCCTTCGGCAGTCCGATAACGTCTTCCACTTCTGCTGCAACTCTGTCCGGATCTGCAGCAGGCAGATCGATTTTGTTGACGACCGGAATTAATTCCAGATCGTTATCGAGTGCAAGGTATACGTTGGCAAGCGTCTGAGCTTCAATCCCCTGAGCTGCATCGACAACGAGTACCGCACCTTCACATGCTGCGAGTGAGCGTGATACTTCGTATGTAAAGTCGACGTGTCCCGGTGTATCGATTAAGTGGAAAGTATAATCCTCTCCATCTTCAGCCGTGTACTTTAAACGAACCGCGTTCAGTTTAATCGTAATACCGCGTTCGCGTTCAATATCCATTGAATCCAAAAGCTGTGCTTTCATGTCCCGGCCTTCAACCGAGCGTGTGTTTTCGAGTAACCTATCAGCCAAAGATGACTTGCCGTGATCTATATGAGCAATGATAGAGAAGTTCCTTATATTTTCCTGTCTTTTCAAACGTTCCATATTGTTCATTTAAAATCCAACTCTCTTCATGTTTACAATGTTATAATTATATCAATGCATGGCACTAACTTCAATTCATTTCGGATTGATTATTGCATATTAAGTTTAGATTTGGTAAAATATCTGTTGTTGCAATAAAAGTTGTACAACTTTATGTCGGAGGTGACATTATGCCTAATATTAAATCATCGATCAAACGTGTTAGAACTAGCGAAGCTGCTCAGGATCTTAATATTGCTCAGAAAAACGCTATGCGTACTGCAGTTAAACAAGCTGAAACTGCTAAGAGTGAAAATGCTGAGAACAAAGCTGAATTAGTTTCTAAAGCTGTCAAACTTGTTGACAAAGCTACTAAACGCAATCAAATTCATGCTAACAAAGCAAGCCGTATTAAATCAAAATTAATGGCTAACTAATAAAAAACCTTCTTTATGAAGGTTTTTTTATTTTGCCTTTTATATTTCCAGTATAAATAATTCAAACAGCGTATCGCGGTCAAGATAACTCGATTTGAACTTGTAGTCAATATCGCGGCAGATTATCATCTTTTCTAAGAGCACCTCAAGAGGATACTTTCTCGTGTGTCTCTGAGCGAGTTTGACACGGTACGGGTGCACTTTAAGCGTCCGTGCGATATTATCTTCCTGATACCCTTCCCCGTTTAAAATCTTCACCTGATACAGCAGTCTGAACTGGCCAATCACAAGATGAAGCAGCTTCATCGGTTCTTCTTTTTGCAGAATAAGTTCACGTGCCAGTCTGACAGCTTTCTGTTTTTCATTTTTTAAGATAAAGTCCGTGAGCAGGAAGACGTTCTGTTCAAGTGACACACTCACAACATTTTCCACATCGTCCACTGTGACATTGCCTTCTGCATACAGCACCAGCTTCGTGACTTCATTATGTACAGCTTCGTATTTATAGCTCGTTTTTTCAAGCAGCAGGTTCAATGCTTCTGTTGAGATTTCCAGTTCATTGCGGTCGAATACAGAACGGACGTAATTGGTCAGTTCTTTTTCATTCATCTCATTAATTTCAATCTGCTTGCCCCGTTCGGCCATTAATTTTGTGATTTTTTTACGTTTATCAAGTTTTTCTGTAATTACAGTAAAGATAATCAGCGTATCATCGCTTTTATTTTTAAGATAATCAATCAGCAGATCAATATTATGATTCACAGCTGTACCGGTTTTTTGTGCAGTAAACAGAACTGCCTCCTCAACGACGATGACTTTTCTGTCAGCCAGAAACGGCAGCGTTTGAGCTTCTTCGATAATCTGTTCAGCCGGAGTGTCTTTAAAATTTATTTTTGTATAGTTAAAGTCGTCGAGTGTTCCGACGTATTCTTTGGCGATACTTTTTATTTTATCTTCTATGCGGATTATATTCGTGCCATACAGAAGTTGCAGCAATTCCATAAATAATGCTCCTTAAAGTTTATAAATCTATTATAGCTTTTTAATTAAAATTAGCCTATACTGTAACTAAGTGTTTAGGGGGTAATTATATGAATAAGTTTGAGAAAAATGTTCAGTCAAAAAACAATGACGTTATCGACGCAGGTCTTGCTTTCATAGTTGGATTCGTGGCACTTGCTGTAATTTATATTATTCCACAAATCTTTGCTATTGTTGCAGGATAATCGATAAGAATTAATCGGGCCGGTCTTCCGGCTCTTTTTTTATGCCTTTTTTGAGGCATTGATTATCGATGACGTCAAATTTTGCACGGATACATATTGTATCATGATTTATGCCAAACTCCACCATTCCCTTTTCTTTCGTGCTGATAATTTGTCTGTTACCAAGTGTTTCAACTACACTGCCGTGCGGATGTCCGTACCGGTTATTTACACCTGCTGAAATTAAGGCAATCACCGGGTCAACTTCTTTTATAAACTCAGGTCCGCTGGACGTATCACTGCCATGGTGGCCGACTTTTAATATATCACTTTTTAAATTGTAATGTTCAGCAAGATTCTCTTCTGTCACAAGCCCGATATCTCCTGTAAATAATATACTGAACTGATTTAAATGCGCCTTTAAGACAACCGACTGTTCATTGGAGTCAGGCAGTGTGTCATCCAGTATCAGATTTTCAAAATGAATATCACCGACGGAAAAACTTTGCAGTGCTGAACTGTTATGAATTTTCGCCCGCTGTTCTGCATTAAGACCTGCTGACCACTCTTTGTATTTAACATCTCCAGTATTCATAATAATGTTTCCGACTTCTAAATTATCCAGTATGTTAAGAACTTCCCCGCTGTGATCCAGATCCAGATGACTGATAATAATAACATCGATAACATCTGTTCCCTGCTCTTTTAAATACGGCAGGAGCGTTTTATCGCTTAAACTGATTCTGTTTTCTTCATGCTGAAACGTCCCTCCGGTATCGATTATCACCGTCTTATTATTTCTGTGGTCCTGAATAACAAACGCATCCCCCTGGCCGACATCGGTCATTGTCAGCGTAAATTCTTTATTCCACGACTGCTGGCTGATAATAATCACCAGGATAAATACAGCGATTGAGATAAAAATCTGTTTTACGTTTAATAAAAGGACATTTACAGTCAGCCGGAAAGTCATTACTAAAAGAATAATTATACTCACTGCCGACAGGTTCTTAACAGGAATCCTGTGCTTAAAGGCGCCTGCGATATAGTAAATGGAGTCTTTCAGCACGGAATATATAAGATTGTACAATCCATCAAATACAGGCAGGAAGTCTGACAGCAGCAGCAGATTAAATATAATAACGCTCGGAAATATGATAAATGAAAACAAGGGTACAAATATAATATTCAATATCAGACCGCTCAGACTGATTTCATTAAAGTGCAGCAGGACGATAACAAGCGTCGAGAGCTCGCTGATAATGGTAATCATTACGAGCTGAACAGGAGCGCTGTAATGCATAAAAAGCGGCCTTGTCAGCAGAATAAAGTATGTCGTGACATAAGACAGCTGGAATCCGGCATGAAGGATTACATACGGATTAATAATCAGCTGGATTAAAGCACTCAGTGAAATTATTGCAAGATACGGTTTCTTCTTAAAAAATGAACAGACAAGAAGCAGCACACCCATAAATACAGCTCTCAGCACGCTCGGTGAAAAGAAATTCAGAAACAGAAAGAGAATAAGAGAGAGTATGATTATTATTTTAATCGTATTTACAGGCACTCTGAGCAGTCTTAAAAACCCAAAGATGAATGCACTTAAAAATGCTACATGCGTCCCTGAGATAACATACAGGTGGTAAATACCGAGTTTCTGCAATGCATTAAAAAAATCGGGACTGATATAATTCTTATTGCCAATCGACAGCGTCAGCAGATCGTATTTGTATTCATATTGTGTAGATTCCAGCACCTTCGACATATATTTATGCCTGATGTTTGAAAAGTGCTGCCCAAAACCCAATTTTCCCGGTCGGCATTGCAGTTCCGATATATCGTTTAAGTAAATCCTTCCCGACAATTCGTTAATTCTGAGTGACTGCTGGCCGTCCTGCTTGATAAAGTTACGCTGTTCTTCAGGAATTGAGACAGGCAGACTGCCTTTGCATACATTGCCAATCCCTATAACTTGCTCTCCTGCTTCGTCATAAAGCTCATATGTTTTGTCATTGTTTGAGACGATGTAATGGAGACTGTCGGCGTAATATTTATAATCCTCAATTACAATATAGTTTAAATTGCTGTTGTCGAATTCGGTATCAGGTGCTGCATAAAATATTGCTGAAAATATCATTGCAGCTGTTAAAACACCTTTAAATAACAGACTCCCGGCTTTCAAATGTACACTGTACAGTAAAATTGCATAAAAAAATAAGCCCGCTGAGGGGCTTATTGACATTGTGCAGCCGGCAATAACTGATATAAAAAGATAAAACAGAATCATTTTATCGACTCAAAATACTTGTTCATTTTTTGATTATCGAGTTCGATCAGTTCGTAATGTACATTATTTTTGTTTAACAGTTCAATGGCATACGGGTGATTTTTATAATCGGCCCGGTAATATATATTTTTAATCCCTGCCTGAATCAGTGATTTAGTACAATTCACACAGGGAAAATGAGTGACATACACGGAGGCGCCTTCTGTCGATACACCAAATTTCGAACATTGAAGGAGCCCGTTAATTTCTGCATGAATGGTTCTGATGCAGTGGCCGTCTTCGACGTAGCATCCTTCATCCACGCAGTGCACTTCTCCGGATACAGAGCCGTTATAGCCTCCTGCGATAATCCTGTTGTCTTTGACGATTGTCGCGCCGACGCTCAGGCGTTCACATGTTGAACGGAGCGACAGCAGCATTGCCTGTGCCATAAAATATTCATGCCAGTCTATTCGCATAATGCCACCTCAGTTTATAGTGATATACGGCTTCAGATTTTCAAATGTTTTGTCACCGATGCCGGGTATGTTTTTTAACTCTTCCAGCGTTCCGAATAATCCCTGTTCTTCGCGGTACGTCATAATTGCCTGTGCTTTTTTCTCGCCGATACCGTTTAACGTTGTCAGTTCGCTAATACCGGCCGTGTTTATATTAACCAGCTCACCCGGAGATTCTTCCGGTGAGCCTGCTGTTATTATTTCCGGTGCTGTTTCGGTATCTATTTCACCTTCGTAAGGTATATAAATGACCATTTCGTCGGCCAGTTTTGCCGACTGATTTACGGTTAAGAGATCCGCATTATCTGCAAGCACCGCAATATCGAGAACATTTTTAACTCTCGCATCCACCGGCAATTCATAAACACCCGGCGCTTCCACAGCACCTTTTACCTCTACGAATACTGTAGAAACAACTGGAACTGCTTCCTCAACGGTTTCTGCATCTGCCGGCTCAGCCTGAACACTGTCAAAACTGAGTGTATCCTCAGGTGCTGAGATACTCATCACGGCAAAGCAAATAATAACTGCTATTAATGCAAGTGCTCCAATCACATAAAACTTGTACTGTTCAAAAAATGATTTAATATCCATCGTTTGCCTCCCCATATAAAATAGCTCTCATACTATATATAGGGAAAAACGGCGTTTTATTTTTTTTTCGTACAAGTTAATTTATAAACCTGCAAAACTTTAAAAATTATTTCTTCAGTATATAAAAGTTTCTTTCAGCCACTTCAGTAATAACATTAGTAATATCAAAGTCACTGAATGATTTATCGATAATAAATCCTGCATCATTTGCCATTTTTAATATTTCACTGTGTTTGTACGTCTGCTGATAATGAGTTTCTTCGTACTTTTTGTATAAATCTTCAGAGTTTCGGATGAAAAATGTCAATTCATGCCAGACACTGAGTTCCTCTTCGCCGGGAATCGTCTGCCATGTGTAGAATATATCATCAGTACTGTCTGAATATAACTCAAAATTAAAGTCGTTCTGCATCTTATATTCAGTGTGCACATCGAAGACAAATACGCCGTCTTCAGCTAAATGTTTATACACATTTTTAAGGACTGCATTAAATGCTTCTTTTGACAGTGCATAGTTTAAAACGTCTGCGGTAGCTGTAATCAGCTCAAATGTTTCACCGAGATCCATCAATACCATATCCTGCACCTGGTATTCGCTCACCGGATCATTTTTTCGTGCAATGTTAACCATTTCTTCAGAGTTATCAATGCCGAGTTTCCTCTTCACATCAAGATTTTTTAAAATCTCCCCTGTGCCTGCGCCGATATCGAGAACCGACTGTGCATCACCTTTAACTTCGTTAATAATATCGAGCCACAAATTATACGGCATATCATAATTTAATATATCGTATACTTTGGCGAATATTTTGTATTCGCTAGCCTCCAATAGTATCACCGGCATCTTTAAATAAACGCTCTAAATTGTAATACTCACGTTCAGTTTTCAAGAAAATATGAACGATTACATCGCCGACGTCACAAAGAATCCACTTACCCTGTCTTTGCCCTTCGATGCTGATATCAAGACCATTTTTATGCGCTACTTCTCTTACTTCGTCACTGATAGCCTGTGCCTGACGTTCTGAGTTACCGTGGCATATAATAAAATAGTCCGTGACCGGGCTCGTTTCTTTTACATCATATACTTTTATATCTGCGGCACGCTTATCGTCGCATGCTTCCACCATTAATTCCAACACTTCTTTACTTTGCATTCCGTCACTCCCTGGCCATATTATAATAATTAAGACATTCTATCGTCTTATGGTAAATCGTCTGATCTTTATCCAGCAGATGTCTCACATTCGCTTTCGAAATTGTGTAGACTGCCAGATCCAGATTTTTTTCTTTAAATACAATATCGCGAATACCGTCGACACCCGGCTGGGTGCGTTTGGGTTCGATGTAATCCGCCACGAAAATAATTTTTTCGATAAGTCCCATCTGTTTTGCCCCTGACGTATGGTGCGCAATTGCATTTAATATTTCTTCATCTATAATCTTAAACTTGTTTTTCATTTTAGCTGCCGCAACCGGTCCGTGCAGCACTTCTGTTTTATACTGCAGCAGTTCAGGATCCAGCTGTTCAGCCGTCACTGTCTGATACATTTTGCTCAGTTCATCGTATTTAGAGTAATCATGCAGTATGCCGGCTAAAAAACATCTGTCCGCATCCGCTTTAAATATTTCCGCCATTTTTACAGCTGTTTCCGCCACGCGTTCACAGTGCTTAAATCTTTTCTTCGGAAGTTTATCTGCTGCTACTTTCAATGCTTCTTTACGTTTCATATAATCGCTGCTCCTTAATGTATCCGTACACCTCTTCAGGAATTAAGTGCCTGACTTCAGTATTTGATTTTAACCGTTCCCTGATCAGGGTCGATGAAATTTCAACGATGTTCGTGCTTAACTTAATAAACGGCGCTTCAACATTATACAGCTCGTCATTTCTGTCGAGCACGACAAATTTGGCAAGATCATGCAACTTGTCAGCATGCGCCCATTTATCGAATGAGATAAAGTGATCTGTACCGATAATAAAATACAACTCATCGTCAGGATATTTTCCTTTCAAATACTTTAAAGTATCAAAAGTATACGTTACTTTCTGCTGGTCGATTTCAAAAGTATCTATTTCTGCGAAATCGTAATCTTCGACTGCGAGTTTTAACATATTTAAACGATGACTGTCTGTCGAACCTGCCTGCTTTTTAAACGGTGAGATAAAAGTCGGTACGATGATGACTTTATCCAGCTTCATACCGATATAAGTTTCTGCGAAGGCATTAATATGACCGTTATGAACCGGGTCAAACGTCCCGCCGAACACACCTATTTTCATGGCAGTTTAATTTCTTTATTTTCCTTCGATTCTCTGTAAAGCACAATTGTGCTGCCCATTACCTGTACAAGTTCAGAACCCGTACCGGCAACAAGTGATTCAACGATTGAATCTTTGTCTTCCATACAGTTCTGCAGTACTGATACTTTAACGAGTTCACGTTTCTCAAGTACATCTTCAAACTGCTCGACAAAGCTTTCTGTTACACCATTTTTACCTACTTGGAACAACGGCTTCTCGTGGTGTGCCAATGAACGCAAATAGCGTTTCTGTTTACCTGTTAGTGTCATTTTCTTTCCCCCATATATTCTTTCAGTGCTTGCTGCACTGCTGTATTGCTGCCTGTTTTGGCAGTCCATATTTTGAACGCGTCAAGAGCCTGGTTAACAAGCATTGACAGACCATTCTCATTATTTTTAAAATAGTTCATAAATGGCGTCACAGCCGGATTATAAATTAAATCCATACCTGCAGTATCGTCTGTTATAAACCCCGGGTCAAGCTGCATTAATTTAAATACATCTTCACCGTTCAGTCCAAGCGGCGTTGCATTAATCACAGCATCGTAAGAGCCGCCTTCGAACTCAGTGTTCAGGACACTGTGAAAGTCCGCAGTTTTAAATGACTCAAAACTTTCAGCTCTCCGCGCAAGGACAGTTACATCGTCTCCGTTATCTGCATGTGCACGGTGCACAGCTTTCGCTGCACCGCCCGCACCTAAAATAAGAACAGTGCGTTTCTTTTCACCGAATGCATCGTTAAAAGCCTTCATATAACCTGTTACATCAGTATTACAGCCGTAATAACATCCGTCTTTAACAAGGACTGTATTCACTGCACCGATTTTTTCAGCTGCCGGGTCAATTTCATCCAGATACTTCATAATATTTTCCTTATGAGGCACTGTGACGTTAAACCCTGACAACTGATGCTCGTCAACATAGGCTTTAATATTTCCGAGATCTTCAGGCTTAACTTCAAGCGCATAATAGTCTGCATCGATGCTTAACTCATCAAAATTTGCGTTGTGAATGACAGGTGACAAAGTATGTTTAAGAGGATAGCCGATTACTGCATAGTTCATCTTTACTGCACTCCTTTAAAGATAGTTGAACGTACGGATACATTAACGCCTTTCGGAACAGTAACTGTAACAACCGCCGGTTTTGCTACCGAAACGAATGTCAGCCCGCTGATTAAAATATCGCTGGCATTATCCAGTGAGAATTCATGAACATCGAAGTTTGTGCTTAAGTAAGCTTCTTCAAGTTCAGGCGGTGCCAGAAGACCATTATAATGCTTATCGTAAAACTCTGATGCATTGACAGTCTTCGTACGGTGCACATTCAGATGATGGTTGCAGTACACTGAAAAACTGTTCGCTTCGCCCGATGTGTAATCCACACGTGCCAGGTTGCCGACAAAGAGTGTCTGGTCGCTGTTCAGCTGGAATGTTTTCGCTTTGATTTCTTTAGCAGGTGAAACGTATTTTAAATCGTTTACGTTCACGTAGTGTGAAATCTGTGAATCGACGACGATTCCCGGAGTGTCATACAGCGTCTGTGTATCACCAAGCGGAATATCAATCATGCCGAGTGTCGTACCCGGAATGTTGCTCGTCGTAATTACATTTTTTAAGCCTGTATTATCTTCAAGCAGTTTGTTGATCAGTGTAGACTTGCCGACGTTTGTCGTACCGACAATGTACACATCTTTTCCATTTGCCATCTCGCTGATTTTCTTCATCAGAGAATCGAGATTACGGCCTTTTAATGCACTGATAGCAACTGTATCGTTTGCTGTGATGCCTGCATCTTTCAGCATTTTCTTCGCACGCTCAACGAGACGGCTCGTATTTGTCGATTTAGGGAATAAATCAATTTTATTCACTACAGCAAGTACTTTTTTGTCTCCGACGATACGGTTGAACGACGGGATGATGCTGCCTTCGAAATCGAATACATCGATTACCTTAACGATCAGGCTGTCCGTTTCGTAGAGCGAGTTCAGCATCGTTAAAAAGTCTCCTGAATCCACATTTAATTCCTGTACTTCATTGTAATGTCTTAAACGGTAGCAGCGCTGGCAGATCGGTTCTTCCTTATGAAGTCCGCTTGCCGGAATATATCCCTCTTCTTTCTTGTTCTCTGTCTGTAAGATGCTTCCGCATCCGACACATTTTATAACAGTCACATTATTCCTCCCATGTAATCATATTTTTCTTTTTAAAGTACTTCATTATAACACGTTCTATTCTGCGGTTTAAGTACGTCGCCCAGCCGTCTTTTTCTTTGACGGGTACAACAAGTATACTGTTTACTTTTGCACGGTTTGCACCAAGTATGTCAGTCATCAGCTGATCGCCGACCATCACTGTATTTGCCTTTTTAGTACCAAGCAGTTTTAAGCCCCGATGAAAATTGGCGAGCATCGGTTTTTTTGCTGACGATATATATTCAATCCCGTGCGGCTCTGCAAAGCCTGCAACGCGTTTGTCATTGCCGTTCGACAGAATAAGCAGTTTAATATTCGAATCTTCCAGTGTTTTAATCCATTTTAAAACATTGTCGTCTGCATCAAGTTCATCAAAAGCAACCAGTGTATTATCCAAATCTGTCATAACTGCTTTAATATTATGCGCCTTTAAAAATTCGGGCGTAATATCTTCATAGCGGTTAACAAAGTGACTCGGCAGAAATTTATCTTCTATAATTTTCATAAAATCTCCTCGGAAATTAAATTCATATTAACACAAAAAAAGCACCTTAAAATTAAGGTGCGCTTCGCTTACTCGATTATTTCAGGATCTTCTGTGTCAGTTTCAGTAAATATAACGAAACCGATAATAACCGTTATTACAATTGAAAGGATCATTAAAAATAACATAGTAACCTCCACATCACAGTTCTCTTAATACTGATTTTACAACTTCAGACGAATGAACACAAGCTTTCGCTAAAAATTCTTCATAATTCATATCAGCTGCATCATTTGCCGAGTCGCTCATCGAGCGGATGATGACAAAAGGCGTCTTAAACTGCCAGCATGTCTGGGCAATACTTGATGACTCCATATCGACGCACATTGCGTCAGGGAAATTGCTGTATATGAGATTCTTTTCAGCATCGCTGTCGATAAACGAATCACCGCTCACAACGAGTCCGCTGCTGCCGTTAATTTCATCGTTTAATGACAATGCGCGGAGTGCGTGTTTGACAAGTAAATCATCACTCGTATAAATTTCCGGCATTCCCGGAACCTGTCCGTAGCTGTAGCCGAAGTTCGTCGCATCCACATCGTGGTGGGCAACTGCCGTCGACACAACCATGTCAGTGACTTTCAGGTTTTCACCCATCGCCCCTGCTACACCGGTGTTAATAATATAATCAATATCAAAGCGCTCCAGAATGAGCGCTGTAATAATACTCGCATTGACTTTGCCGATGCCCGACTGTACGAGTACGATATTCTGTCCGTTCAAAGTGCCTGCATATGCAGTTGTGTGTGCAACCGGCACTTCTTTTTTAATTACCATTGCATTTTTTAATATTTCAACTTCCGGTTCCATGGCACCAATGATGCCGATTGTGTAATTAGTCAATTTTAACAATCTTAACTTTCATATCGCTGCCGTTTGGCAATGCAACTTTGACTTCATCTTTAAGTTTAGAACCAAGAAGTGATTTCGCCATCGGTGATTCATTTGAGATTTTACCTTCAAACGGATCTGCTTCTGCACTTCCAACAATCTGGTATGACTCTTCTTCACCATCTGGAATTTCTTTGAATGTTACTGTTTTACCAAGTGCTACAGTGTTTTTGTCTCCTGTATCTTCGATAATTACAGCATGTCTGATCATTTCTTCAATTTTTGTAATTTCTTTTTCAACGAACCCCTGCTCGTCTTTCGCTGCATCGTACTCAGAGTTCTCTGAAAGGTCTCCGAAACTGCGTGCAACTTTAATTTTTTCTACAACATCCGGTCTTCTAACCGTTTTCAATTCTTCTAAGTCTACATGTAACTGGTCATAACCAGCTTGTGTCATTGGGTATTCTTTTTTGTTTTCCATCGTAAATCCTCCGTTATTTAAATTCCTTCTAATATTTTATTCGTTTACCAGCGTGCGGATCTTAGTTGTAATAATGTCTATCGCAACCATATTTTCGCCGCCTTCCGGAATGATTATATCACTGAAGCGCTTTGTCGGTTCGATAAACTGCAGATGCATTGGCCGCACTACTGATAAATACTGTTCAATAACTGAATCCATTGAACGTCCGCGTTCCTTAATATCCCTGCTCAGACGGCGTAAAATACGAATATCGGAATCCGTATCCACGTACAGCTTAACATCCATAAGATTGCGGAGCTCTTCATTTTCAAGGGCAAAAATACCTTCGATAATAATAACTTCTTTTGGTTCCACTCTTATTGTTTCACTGCTTCTCGTATGATTCGTATAATCGTATGTAGGAATATCAATCGTTTCACGGTTGATCAGCTGCTGTATATGCTCAATCAGCAGATCGTTATCGAACGCGAATGGATGGTCGTAATTAGTTTCAAGACGTTCGTCGAACGTCTTATGACTCTGGTCTTTATAGTAGTAGTCCTGTTCGATTAAAACAATACTGTGACCCTGCAGTGATTCCATAATCTTTCGTGTTACTGACGTTTTCCCTGAACCGGAACCTCCGGCTATACCGATAATTGTCGGTTTATCCATTCTGTTACACACCCTTAGTAAATTACGAGCAAGCCGTCGCCGACATTTAAAAATGACGTCGTATACTCGCTGTCTTTCATTGACTGATTAAACGCTCTGACTTTATCGCGCAGCTTGCGCTTGTTTTTATTCTCGACATTATCATCCGCAACAAGACCGCGGACAAAAATATTGTCGACGATAATTAAGGCGCCGTCAGTTAAATATTCTTTATACTTATCAAAAAATAACTGATTGTTTCCTTTGGATGCATCGATAAAAAGAAAATCAAATTGAGCATCACCGAGTTCAGCTTCTTTGGCATCTGCTAAAATCGTTTTAATATTTTCACTGTATACACTTGCACCGATATTCTGATTGGCAATTTCATGACTCGCCTCATCTTTTTCAATCGTTGTTACATGAACGTTTTCAGCAGCACTTGCAAAATGCAGTGCACTGTAGCCGATTGCCGTACCGATTTCCAGAATATTTTTGGCACCTTTAATTGCGATGTACTGTTTAACTACATTCAGTGCATCGCTGTCTATTATCGGCACGCGGTTTTCAACTGCGTACCGGTGAATAGCAGGGAACAATTCTTCATTCGTATTCAAATCTTTTACATAATTTATAAGTTCCATCTAATCACCATATACAAAAAATACAACTGATAACATAAGTTATCAGTTGTTAGTCCATTACAAAAGATAGTACCATATATAGCACTTTTTGAAAAGAGCTGTTTACTGGTTATCTATATATTTTTCTCTGTTTGCAAGATGCTCGTCGTAAGTTTCCGCGAAGTGGTTATTCCCTTCACTGTCAGCCAGGAAATAATAATAATCTGTGTTCGACGGATTCATCGTACTCTGCAGTGATTCCTGTCCGGGAGCTGCAATCGGCCCTGGTGTCAATCCCGTGTTTAAATACGTGTTATACGGGTCTTCTACTTCAAGATCTTCATACAGCACGACTTCCTGATGCTCACCGAGAGCATATAATACAGTCGGGTCGGTCTGCAGCGGCATTGCCGGATTCACAGACATACGGTTTAAGAAAACACTCGCAATACGCGAACGATCAGCAAGTGACGTCGCTTCTTCTTCAATAAGAGAAGAAAATGTCAGGAACTCATGGAAAGTCAGATCCATTGGTTCGCCTTCATACGTAATAGTATATTCCGGAATCGATGTGTACAGACTGTAGCTGTTCTGCTGTGTCGCATTCAGCATGTTTCTCACCAGCTGGCGTAGATCAGGTTCTTCAGTCGTAATATCGTACGTTGCAGGATATAAGTACCCTTCAAGCGGATATTTAATATCTTCAGCCAGAATTTCATCCGTCAGCATTTCCGGATATTCCGCGATCAGCTCTTTAATGAATTCCTCGTCTTCCATCAGCGCCATGAAATCATCTGCCGATACCGGTAAGTTGTTTTCGAGCTGTGTCCCAATCTCCTGAAGTGTGTAGCCTTCCGGTACAGTTACACGGTGCAGCACTTCCTGGTAAATCGTTCCGGATTCAAGTGTTCTCGCTATCTGCTCGAAATCCATCGCCGGCGACATCTGATATGTCCCTGCCTGATAGCTTGAAATACTGTTTAAACGTAAATATAATTCAAACATCGTACCATTTTTAACGATGCCCTGTTCTTCAAGAATATCTCCGATGTCTCCTGCAGAGTATCCCTGATCGATTGAGAGTTCCACTGTTTCTGCCGAATCCTCATCAACTGGCTGCAATCCGCCGCGTATGTATAAAAAGGCGGATATAATACCGATAACAATAACAATAAGCAGCGCCAGCACGATGAACAGAGTCAGGTACGATGAAACATTTTTAGAAAATTTAACATCATCGTATTTACTCATGTGTTTCTCCTATCTGAAAAAATAGCTTCCAATACAATATTGGAAGCTTCAATAATCTTACTCGTCGTAGTCGTCCATCTGCGTGTTAACTACTTCTTCAATCATGTCCCATTCGTCGTCAGTTTCAACCGGCAGGAATTTGCCGCCGTCACCGTCTTCGTCAGGTACGTTAATCATCGGAATAAGTTCGATATCTTCTTCTTCATCGCTGAAATTTCCTTCTTCAGCTAAAATTACATAGTTTTTATCGAAATCCGGGTGGTAAAACTCTAACATTTTACGGTAAAGTACTTCTGATCCGTCCTCATCATAAAGTGTAAGAAGTTCTTCTTCTTTGTTGAACTCAGTGTTTTCTTCGCTCATAATTATGCTCCTTTGTTGGGGTTATCCAAATAGCCCTGTAATATAAATACTGCTGCCATCTTATCGATAACCGCTTTTCTTTTCTTGCGTGATAAATCAGCTTCCAGCAGGGATCTTTCAGCTGCTACAGTACTCAGCCGTTCGTCCCACAGAGTAATTTTAACATCTGTAAGTTCAAGCGCAAGTAATTTGGCAAAATGCTGTGATCTTTCCCCGCTTTCGCCGATTGAATTGTTCATATTCTTAGGCAGCCCGACAACGATAGTATCGACTTCGTTTGTCTTTGCAATTTCAACTACCTGGTCTATGCCGTAATCACCGGCATGGGTATTGATTTTAAGCGTTGTAAGTCCTTGAGCTGTCCATCCCAGTGCATCGCTTAATGCTACACCGATTGTTTTTGTGCCTACATCAAGCCCAAGAATTCTAACCATTTATCTCTTTGGAAACATAGTTTTTAACTAAAACTTCCATGATTTCATCGCGTTCAACGTGGCGAATCTGGTTGCGGGCTTCGTTATGACGCGGAATATAGGCTGGATCTCCGCTTTGAAGGTAACCGACGATTTGATTAATAGGATTATAGCCGCGTTCTTCCAATGTGTTATAAACGTTAGTGAGCACCGCTTTTACGTTTTCTTCTTTACGTTCATCAACACTGAATTTCATTGTTTTATCGAACTGGTCCACAAAAAGCACTCCTATTCCTACTTCTGTATTTAGTGTTAATTATATCATTTTACCGGTCTTAAAGAAAATCTTTAATGTACTCGTCAACAAACTGTAATGCTGCTGTTATACTCTCGACATTTGTACCGCCGCCCTGAGCCATATCCGGTCTGCCGCCGCCCTTACCGTCAACGATGTTTGCCATGCCCTTCATAATATCTCCTGCACGGACTTGCGACGTTAATTCTTTCGGCACAGTTACAACGAGTGATACTTTATCGCCCGTTACTGCAGCAAGCGCTATAATTGAGTCCTGATTTTGTGATTTAATTAAGTCCATCTGAGCACGGAGGTCTTTCGCATCCCCCGCTTCAACTTCTTTTCTAATCACGGATACGCCGTTTACTTCAGTTGTCGCATCGCTTAAATCATTAAGCTTCGACTGCTGCAGTTCTGCTTTAAGCTTATCGTAAGAATCCTGAAGTTCTTTCTTCTCTTCAAGGAGCTGTACAATTCTGTGTTCAACATTGCCGGCTTTCGCTTTAACTGTGCCTGCAATGTTTTCAACAGTTGCTTCGTGCTCTTTGTAAAGTTCAACGGCATATTTGCTCGTCACAGCCTCAATACGTCTGATACCTGCACCGATTCCGCTTTCGGAAACGATTTTGAAGACACCGATGTCAGCAGTGTTTCTGACGTGAATACCGCCGCACAGCTCAACTGAGTACTGGTCGATATCAACAACACGTACAACATTGCCGTATTTCTCGCCGAACAGCGCCATTGCACCTTTTTCTTTTGCTTCTGCAATAGGCATTTCCTCGATTGAAACATTTAAGCTTGCATAAATTTTTTCGTTGACGATATTTTCAATTTCATCGAGCTTCTCTTTACTTAACGATTCCAAATGTGAGAAGTCGAAACGCAGACGTTCAGCCTGTACAAGAGAACCTGCCTGGTTCGCATGTTCACCGATTACATCTTTTAATGCCTGGTGCATTAAGTGAGTAGCTGTATGGTTCTTCATTACGAAGTTGCGTTTTTCTCTGTTAACTTCAAGCTTGTATGCTGCGCCTTGTGTCAACGTTCCTTCAATCACACGGATGACATGAACATTTTGACCGTTAGGCGCTTTATAAACGTAGTCCACTTCAGCTTTGCCGTGCTCATTTGAAATTGTACCGGTATCCGCAATCTGTCCCCCGCTTTCAGCGTAGAACGGTGTTTTGGCGAAGATGACTTCAACCGACTCTTCACCGCTGTAATCATTAACGATCTTGTCATTGGAAACGATATAAAGCAGGCTGCTCTGTGCTTCTGTATTTTCGTAACCTGTGAAGACACTCTGGTCCGTAATGCTGTGGAATGTTTCCGACTGCACCTGCATAGAGTCCCCTGCTTTACGCGCCTGTCTTGCACGTTCTTTCTGGGCAGTCATCTCTTCATTGAATGCCGCTTCATCAACAGTCAGTCCGTCGAGCGCTGCATATTCAACCGTCAGTTCAAACGGGAAGCCGTAAGTGTCATACAGTTTAAATGCGTCTTTACCTGCGATTGTTTTATCGCCGCGAAGTGCACGGTCACGAAGACCCTGGTAAATTTTAATGCCGTCATCAAGTGTTGCAAGGAATCTTTCTTCTTCACCTTTAACAACATCCTTAATGAATGAAGCTTTTTCTTTTACATTCGGATAAAATCCGCCCATAACGTCACCCACAACATCGACGAGATTAAACATAAATGCTTTGTCGATTTTCAGATCTTTACTGAATCGCACCGCACGGCGGATTAATCTGCGGAGTACGTAACCGCGGCCTTCATTTGAAGGCAGTGCACCGTCCGCAATTGCGAATGTTACCGTTCTGATATGGTCTGAGATGACTTTAAATGCAGTATCCAGTTCATTCGACTCGCCGTACTTCTGTCCGCTGACTTTTTCAACTTCACCGATAATCGGTGTGAACAGATCTGTATCGAAGTTAGTTTCAGCATCCTGGATGACACTGACAATACGCTCAAGTCCCATCCCTGTATCAATGTTCTGTTTAGGGAGCGGTGTGTAGCTGCCGTCCTTGTTATGGTTAAACTCACTGAAGACGAGGTTCCAGATTTCAAGGTAGCGTTCGTTCTCCCCGCCCGGATACATTTCTTCCGGCGGTGTTACCGTATCGTAGTCTTCTCCGCGGTCATAGAAAATCTCACTGTTCGGTCCGCATGGTCCCTCCCCGATATCCCAGAAGTTTCCTTCGATACGGATAATACGCGACTCATCAAGACCGATTACATCTTTCCATATATTCAATGCGTCTGTATCTTCAGGGTGCACTGTAACGTAAAGAAGTTCCGGGTCGAAGCCAATCCAGTCGCTGTGTGTCAGAAATTCCCAGGCACGGACGATTGCTTCTTCTTTAAAGTAGTCGCCGATTGAAAAGTTCCCGAGCATTTCAAAGAATGTATGGTGGCGTGCAGTGAAACCTACGTTTTCAATATCGTTCGTACGGATTGCTTTCTGCGCATTAACGATACGCGGATTTTCAGGAACAACACGTCCGTCAAAATATTTCTTCAGTGTTGCCACTCCCGAGTTAATCCATAACAGTGAATCATCATCGATCGGTACGAGCGGTGCGCTCGGTTCAACCATATGATCATGTGCTTTAAAATAATCTAAAAACATCTGGCGTACTTCATTGCCTGTTAAATTTTTCATAGTTATCACTCCTGTAAATTTATAAAATAATACAAAAAAACCGCCCCTTAAAAAAGGGACGATTGTTACCGCGGTACCACCCAAATTATGACTGTGTCATCACTTTAGCTTTTCTTAAACTGACTGAAAAACAGCACATATACGGGTTATCATTGTTCTCACCAGCCACAATGTCTCTAGAAGTAAATACCGCATATTCAAAATTTCAGCTTTTATTAATTACAATTATAATTTTTTAATCAATTAGTGTCAAACAAATTCATAAGGTGTCACACTGTCCATGCCAATCATCGGATCGATTGCCATGTTTTCAACCATCTCTTCAGTTAAATATTCCGGCAGCTCCGCCGGGTCTTCTTCGTATACTTTACAATACTTCTTTAGAAACTGCTGCAGCATCGTATTTCTCGGAATGCCTTCGCGTTTAATCGCGCCGTAAAATGCATTGGTGTCACCGCACAGTATCAGCGATTCTTTCGCACGTGTGATTCCAGTATAAATAATATTCTTCATCAGCATATGATAGTAGCTTGAAACGATCGGCATAATGACAATCGGATACTCACTGCCCTGTGCTTTATGAATACTCGTACAGTATGCATGAGACAGTTCGGTTAAGTCACTGCGTTCATATGCAATTTTCGTATTGTCATAATCCACAACCAGTGTATCTTTGTCGACATCATCAGTCTCTTTAAAATAAATGCCGTCGATAATACCCGAGTCCCCGTTAAAGATATTATCTTCTGTCCGGTTTATCAGCTGAATGACTTTGTCACCCGTACGGAAAATTTTATCGCCGAACTGAAGTTCAGCTTTGCTCTCGGATTCGGGGTTTAAAATTTTCTGCAGCAGCTGGTTTAATATGTTGATGCCGGCCGGTCCTCTGTAAATCGGTGCCAGCACCTGAATATCACGCATATCATAACCTTTGTTAACCGCTTTTGACACGACGGTGTCAACGACATCAGCAATCTGGTTCGTACCGGCTGGAATAAACAGTCTGTCCTTAAACTTATCACTGATGTTCATCGGCACGCCTTTGTCGATATCGTATGCCAGTTTAACAATCGATGACCCTTCACCCTGACGGTAGACCGTATCGAGTATTGTCGTTTTAATTGTTCCGGAACCGATTAAATCTTTAAACACAGTTCCTGGTCCAACTGACGGCAGCTGTGCACTATCTCCCACGAAGACGAGTTTCGTATGCGGCATCACGTTTTGCATAAACTGATAAAACAGCCACGTATCCACCATCGACATTTCATCGATGATAATCAGTTCCGCTTCAATTTCATTATCTATAATATCATCGACTGCAGTATCCTGGCCCCAGCCGATCAATCTGTGAATCGTGCTGGCCTCTATACCGGATGTGTCAGCCATACGCTTCGATGCCCTGCCGGTCGGTGCAACAAGTTTAATAGGATAATCTTTCGGTTCATATGAATCGTAATCTTCGTATTCAAAAACTTCCTGATACAAAGTAATTATTCCTTTAACTATCGTAGTTTTCCCTGTTCCCGGACCGCCGGTAATAATGGATACTTTTTCTGTCAGTGCATTTAAAATCGCATCACGCTGATTATCGTTGTAATCAATCGACAGTGTCTTTTCAATATCTTTTACGACGTCCTTGGCATCATCAAGATCAATTTCATCGTGATTGTGCGACAGGATGTGACTGACTTTTTCCGCCGCTTTATGTTCCGAATAATATATGTTCGGCAGCGTGACCCGGTCTTCTGTAATAATCAGCTTTTTGTTCAGTGCAAGCTGTTCTGCAGCAACTGCGACATCATCTCCTCTGAAATACATATTCGACGTATTCAGGCGCTCCAGTGTTTTCTCTGTCAGTTCATCGTGCATGATGTAGGTGTGACCGATACTCGTAATTTCATCATTCAGTGTATACATGACACCTGCAACGAGTCTTTCAGGATCACTTGGTTCGATACCTGCGTTAATAGCAATCTGATCGGCTTTTTTAAAACCGATACCGAAAATATCACTGACGAGCTGATACGGATGGTTCTGCAGCACGTTCAGTGTATCTTCCTTATATGTATCGATAATCTTCGAGCGTTTTGACGGCTCTATATTCAGTTTAATCATCAGGAGATATGCTTCATCCGCAACATTCGAACTGCGTACTGTTTCCATAATCTGAAGTTTTTTCGCTTTGGTCAGCCCTCTGACTTCATTCAGCGCATTGTCGTCCTGCGCAATTTTACTCAGTGCATCAAGACCCAGTGCATCGACAATTTTTTCCGCGGACTTCGTGCCGATACCCGGAAATTTATCACTGGAAAAATACTGGACGAGTCCGTGGCTCGTATTTGGTATTTCCTTTTTAAATTCCGTGGCACTGAACTGCTCGCCGAAGCGTGCATGCTGCGTTACCTTGCCGGTAAATCTGTAACTTTCAGTTTCCTGAATATCATGGAAATGACCGGTAACAATCGCATCTTCTTTAAACTGAGTGTTCGTTTTCGACACATTAACACGCAGTACATGAAACCGCGTATCTTCACTCATAAAGATTACACGGTCCACGTCCCCGACAATATAAAGTTCATCATATATAGATGTCTGTGCATCCTGTGTCATAATGATCTACCCCAGCTCTTCAAATTTTTTCAATGCATGGTGCGCCAGATGATGATCTTCTTGAATTTCTGCTGCGCGCTTAAAATGACTTCGTGCTGCTTCAATATCTTCATCTTTCATATATGTCGCGAGTCCGAGATTATACTCAGCATCAGCGTGCTCTGTTTTTTCAGTGACAGATTTCAGCAGTTTCTGAGCCGGTTCGTACTGTTCCAGCCGGCACAGTGTCAGACCATATTCAAAACTGATATCCGTATCTTCAGGTTCGTTTTTATGAGCAGTTTCAAAAAATGGAATGCTCATTGCAAAGTCGCCCGTATTTACATAAGAGCGTGCAATCATAAAGTTTAAATCGCCATCTTCAAAATGCTTATCGTAAACGTTTAAATAAAGCACAAGTGCTTCTTTATAGCGTTCTGCGTTAAAGTACAGGTTGGCAAGCGTGTAGCCTGCACTGAAACTGTCCGGTTTCAGCACAAGCGCCTGCTGCAGGAAGCGTTCCGCTTCTTCAATCTTACCAATACCGCTTAAAACAACTGCACCATTGATATAGTGTGTTTCGTCTTTCGGGTTTTCATCTATCGTTTTAAAAATCAATTCCAGCGCTTTTTCGTATTCTCCTGATTCAATGTATTTCTGATACTCAAACATTATGCCAGGTACTCCAGTGCTTCACCGTTGCGGAACACTTTATCGATTGTTGCGCCGCCGATTACTGTTTCGCCGTCGTATAATACAACTGCCTGCCCGGGAGTTACTGCGCTTGCGCTGTCATATGATACTTCAATCTCATCTTCGCCAAGCACCTTAACAGTTACCGGCACATCTTTTTGACGGTATCTGAATTTCGCTGTGCATTCAAAAGAATCAGCTGCCGGATTGATAAAGTTTACTTCGCTTGCAGTAAGGCTTGTAGAAATCAGTGCTTCGTGGTGATCTCCCTGAACTACGTATAATTCGTTTGTTTCAAGGTTTTTACCTGCCACGAAGTATGGACCGCCGTCGCCGCCGATGCCAAGACCCTGACGCTGACCGATTGTGTAATACATCAGACCATCGTGTCTGCCTTTGTCTTCGCCTGTTTCCATGTTAATCATACGTCCGGGGTTTGCCGGAAGATAGTTGCTTAAGAACTCTTTAAAGTCTCTTTCACCGATAAAGCAAATACCTGTAGAGTCTTTTTTATCTTTTGTTGCAAGGTCGTATTTGTGTGCCAGTTCGCGCACTTCAGGCTTTTCCAGGTGCCCGAGCGGAAACAGTGTTCTCGACAGCTGTTCCTGAGTCAGCTGGTTTAAGAAGTAAGTCTGGTCTTTGTTATTGTCCACACCGCGAAGCATCTGTACACCATTCTCATCGTGAATGACACGTGCATAGTGACCTGTTGCCACATAGTCTGCACCGAGTTTCATTGCATGATCTAAAAATGCTTTAAATTTAATTTCTTTGTTGCACATTACGTCGGGGTTCGGCGTACGTCCTTTTTTGTATTCATCAAGGAAATACTGGAAGACGCGGTCGTGGTATTCCTTCTCAAAGTTTACAGAGTAGTACGGAATACCGATTTCTTCTGCAACGAGTCTCACATCTTCGTAGTCATTCGTCGCTGTACATACTCCAAATTCATCCGTATCATCCCAGTTTTTCATAAAAATTCCGACGACGTTGTAACCTTCTTCAAGGAGCAGTTTTGCCGTTACCGAAGAATCGACGCCTCCGCTCATTCCAACAACAACAGTCGTGTCTTTATTAGTCATTAAAAATACTTCCTTTCATTTCTCTTTAAATTATATAAATCCGTGTTTATTTAAACTCGTATAAATAGTTTTCAGTTTTTCTGCGATATATCTCATATCATCTTCAGTCAGCTGTTCACCGAAGCTGAAACGGATTGAACTGCGTGCGCGGTCTTTATCGTACATTGCTTCAATGACATGTGACGGCTGCACAGTTCCTGCGTTGCATGCTGAACCGCCCGATGCATAAATGCCCGCCATATCCATCGCTGTCAGCAGATACTCCGACGTGCTCCACGGGAAGTACACATTAACGATATGGTTCGTCTGAGTATTAACTTCACCGTTTACTTCGAACGGCACTTCCCGGTTTTTAAGTTCAGCGAGCAGTGTTTCTTTTAACGCCTTAAGCACCTCAGTGTTTTCCTCGCGTTTGTCGTCTGTCTGCTCCACTGCTTTCATCATTGCATGTGCATACAGTGTATTTTCTGTACCTGCACGGCGTTCACGTTCCTGCGAACCGCCTGTAATCATTCTTTTCAGATGGGTATTGCGTTTGACGTACAGTACGCCAATGCCTTTCGGTGCATGCAGTTTATGGCCGCTCAGTGTCAGGAAGTCACAGTTCAGTGCTTCAACATCGATCGGCAGCTGTTTAAATGCCTGAACCGCATCGACATGCAGCAGTGCATTGCTGTCTTTCATCGTTGCTGCAATTTCAGCCATCGGCTGAATTGTGCCCGTCTCATTATTAACCATAATAATCGACACGAGTTTCGTCTCTTCTGTCAGAGCACGTTTCAGCTCATCAATACTAATCTGGCCGTTTTTATCGACGTTTAAATATGTCACATCGCACGTATCTTCAAGTTCAGCATACGTTTCCTTAACAGACGCATGTTCGACCTTCGTCGTAATAATATGAGGTTTATCGTAAAACCCAGCGGCACTTTTAATCACAGTATTATTCGCTTCAGTCGCACTGCCGGTAAACACTATTTCATCCGGATGCGCATTCAGTCTTTTCGCGATTATTTTACGTGATGTTTCGTAAAAAGCTTTCGCTTCTTTACCAATACGGTGAATGCTTGACGGATTGCCGAATTTACCCGCCGAGTCCAGCATACTTTTTAAAATTTCTTCATCTATAGGAGTCGTGGCTGCATAATCCACATAAATTGACATGTTATCCCTACCCATCATCTACTTTTAATTCTTATAGATTTTACCACGTTCAAGCAGATATTTATACTTTTCTGTTTGATTATAAGAGAATACTATATGATAGATAATTTACCTGGAGGTTTCAAGATGACAAAAAAATTAAATATATCAGTACTGAATTTAGTACCTGTCCGCGAAGGCTCAAATGCAACAGGTGCATTTGAAGACATGATTAAGCTTGCACAGCACGTGGACGGTTCAAGCTATCAGCGTTACTGGATATCGGAACACCACAATATGGTTTCCATCGCATCAAGTGCGACACGCCAGCTGATTCAGCACATTCTTCAGCATACCGAACACCTGCGTGTAGGGAGCGGCGGAGTAATGCTGCCGAACCATTCACCATATATTGTAGCCGAAGAATTCGGTACACTGCACGCCATATTCGGCGACCGTCTGGATCTCGGACTTGGCCGTGCACCGGGAACGGATATGCTGACAGCAAATGCAATCCGCCGCAACAACCACGACGGGGTATTTTCATTTAAAGATGAAATTGAAGAACTGCAGAGATATTTATCGAACTCAGGCACATCCCTTGTTGCCTATCCCGGTAACAATACAAACATTCCAATTTATGTACTCGGTTCGTCTACGGACTCTGCACATATCGCAGCAAGCCTTGGACTGCCGTATGCATTCGCAGCACACTTTGCACCGGCACAGATGAAAGATGCATTCAGAATTTATGAAAGCAACTTTAAACCGGGCAAACAGCTGTCTGAGCCGTATAAAATGGTATCGAACAACGTAATACTTGCAGATACGAAAGCTCAGGCTGAGTATTTGGCAACAACACACTACCAGAATATCCTCGGCATGTTCAGAAGTTCGCGTAAGCTGCTTCAGCCGCCTGTTGATTCAATGGACGGCATCTGGTCACCGCGTGAAGAACACGCAATCAACACACAATTCCCGCTGCAGTTCTTCGGAACGAAAGAAGACGCTCTCCAGCAGCTGAAAGACTTCCAGGAGGAATTCGACGTTGATGAAATCATTGCAGCAGCATATATTTATGATATGGATCAATTATTGAAATCATATGATATATTCGAAGAAGCTGTGAAAGAATATAACGCTGAAATAGAATAGGATTTAAGTTTGACAGCAGGGTCGTCCTTTTGAGGGGCGGTTCTGCTGTTTTTTTGTTGGTGATTTTGTTTAGAGTACGACACCGGTTCACCGCCGTATTACAGCAATCCTGACTAAAAAAAATAAAAAGGACCGATTATCAGCCCTTCATCAAATAATATTATTCTTTTTTGCCGTCTTTCGTATACGTCACAACATTAGATTCTTTGTTCTCCGCTATTTCACGTGCACGTTCCACAGCTTCATTCTTATATTTATAAGTTCCGGCTGCGCGTTCTGCTTTAACGGATTTCACAGTCCATTCCTCTGCTTCGTCATCATATTTTACAACAACATCTTCATCAAGCAGATCGGGATTGGCACTGTCTGTGTCGTGTGAATCGTTCTTAGACGGATTCGCTTCTTTTTCAAATTCTTTCAGTTCTTTTTCCGATGCGTTTTCATACCAGTCTTTACCTTCTGAAGTAGCAATCGGAATTGCACGTTCTTCACTGTATCCGCTGTCTAAGAGCGCATTTGCAATATCGATTATTTTCTTACGCTGGAGTTCGTCAAAGTTCTTCAGTGAATCGGGATAGTCCTGCATATTCCAAGCCATGATATCAGTCCTCTGCGATATTATTTAACTCTATCACTTTTCCCGTTTAACTGAATACTAAACTCACGCCTTCGTATAGACGCTCACAATTTCATGGTGTACGTCTTTAACCGACTGCAGGTTTTCAAGCACTTTATCGAGTGTATCTTCTTCTGCCAGAGTGAGCACAGTTGGCCCCGCTCCGCTGATAACGGTGGCAAGTGCGCCTGCATCAAGTGCTTCTTTTTTAATATCATCAAATTCTTTAATCAGCGGCTGACGGTAGGGTTCGTGGAAACTGTCTTTCATCATCAGCTCCCCCATCAGCCGGTAGTCTTTGTTGTGCAATGCCAGAATCATCACGTTAGCAAGTGCATTCTGTGCGACCGCTTCACCTCTCGTGTATGCGTTCGGGAGCACATCCCGCGCTTCCTCTGTATTGATTTCATACTCGGGTACGCTGACGATCAGCCCGATATTATCCAGGTTTAGATGATAATAAAACAGTTCGCCGTCCTGATAATATCCGACAAACGCACCGCCTGTAATACACGGGCCGATGTTATCCGGATGGCCTTCGATTTCACAGCCGAGGAGCACTTTATCGTAAACGGATAAGTTAAGCTCCAGAAAGTGATCTGCGATTTCAATACCCGCTACAATCGCGCTCGATGATGAACCGAGTCCGTGCGATAACGGAATTTCGCTCTGCATTTCAATATGCAGTGCCGGCAGTTCCCTGCTGTATTTTTTCGCAATGTTGCGCGCAGTTGTGAATACTAAATTCTTTTCATCCGATGGCAGCACCGATAATGCAAAGTCTTTAAATGACACTTTAAATGTATCCGAAAGATTCGCTTCTATATACAGGAACTTATCAACAGCAACACCGATTGAGTCAAATCCGAGCCCGAGGTTTGCACTCGATGCCGGAATTTTTAACGATAAATCAGCCATCTTACTGCTCTAAGCTTTCAATGTATTCAACGATGACTTTCTCATCCATCGGCAGTTTCTTCGGCTGATCAAGTGCAACTTCCATTGCTGTATCCGGGTCTTTCAGACCGTTACCTGTTAATACCGTCACGACTGAAGCTCCTTTTTCAATGCTGCCGTTTTCAACTGATTTAATAACGCCTGCCAGTGAGGCTGCAGATCCCGGTTCACAGAATACACCTTCAGAGGATGCCACACGTTTATACGCTGATAAAATTTCATCATCTGTGACCATATCAATTTTACCGCCGGATTCGTCGCGTGCCGCTGCTGCCTTGTCCCAGCTCGCCGGGTTGCCGATACGGATTGCAGTACCTACTGTTTCAGGGTTCTCGATAACTTTATCTTTAACAATTGCCGCTGCGCCTTCCGCTTCAAAACCGTACATTTTCGGCAGTGCAGAACCTTTTTTCTCGTTATACTCTTTGAACCCTTTCCAGTATGCCGCAATATTCGCCGCGTTGCCGACAGGAATACATAAGTAATCCGGCGCTTTGCCTAAAGCATCAACAACTTCGAATGATGCAGTCTTCTGACATTCGATACGGTAAGGGTTTAATGAGTTAACCAGTTCAATGCCGTCGTTTTCTTCAGAAATCTTACGCACGATTTTCAGTGCATCGTCAAAGTTCCCGTCGATAGTTACTGTTTTCGCACCTGACATCATTGCCTGCGTTACTTTACCGATTGCAACTTTGCCTTCCGGCAGAATAACGATTGAATTTAAACCGGCACGGGCTGCGTACGCCGAAGCTGCAGCAGATGTGTTTCCTGTCGATGCACAGATTACTGTATGCGCACCGTCCTCTTTCGCTTTCGCAACTGCCAGCACCATACCGCGGTCTTTAAATGAACCTGTCGGGTTTAACCCTTCGAACTTCGCATGCAGTTCAATACCAAGCTCCTTCGACAGCTTCTCTAATTTAATTAATGGAGTATTTCCTTCATACAAAGTCAATTCCGGTGTATTTTCTGTTACTGGTAAATATTCTTTATATTCTTTTAAGACACCCTGCCAAGTCATGATTATTCAGCTCCATTTATTTTGTATACCGCGTCAATCGCGAATTTATCTTTAATTTTCCGCAGTACCGCACCGCTCATTTTAACTGTTCTGAACGCCGCTTCCTCTGTATCAATAATATCAAACTGAACATCCAGCGATGCCAGGAATGATTGAACATCGTGTAAAGATTCGTTAAATCTTAAATAATATGCACTGGCCGGCAGTTCTTCAGCCAGCTCACCATTTTCTTCAGGCACATCTTTCGCTTTAGCCGTAATAACCGCACTGTTAATCATATCACTCACAACAGCAGATGCAGTCTCATAACTCCCTGCGCCTGGTCCGTAGAACATTGCTTCACCAATCATATTGCCGTTAACGAATACCGCGTTCTTTTCATAGTGCACATTCGCCAGCTGATGTGTTGTTTCAACGAAGATTGGTTCAACCGCAAGATTGTACTTGCCCTGCAAATTTTCTGCGACACCTAACAGCTTTAGCGTTAAACCTGCACTTTTTGCAAGTTCGATATCTTTAATAGCCACACCTGAAATACCATTTAAATCCACCTGGTCGAGTGTGAATTTTTTATCGAATGCAAGACGTGCAAGCAGCAGTGTTTTACGCGCCGCGTCAATTCCTTCAACATCAGCTGTCGGATCCGCTTCCGCGTAGCCGATTGCCTGTGCATCTCTTAATGCATCGTCGTACTCCCAGCCGTCAAACGCCATTTTCGATAAAATGTAATTCGTCGTGCCGTTTAAGATACCCATCACCTTTGATATCTTATTCGCATTTAAACTGTGCTGCATTGTATGAATAATTGGTATACCTCCGGCTACAGCCGCTTCGTAGTATAAAACCGTATCATTGTGTGCAGCTGTTTCCTCCAGCTCATCGATATGTACAGCAAGCATATCCTTGTTTGCTGTTACTACCGGAATTCCCTTTTTCAAAAATCTATTAATAATATCTTTCGTGCTGTCAATGCCGCCCATTACTTCCACAGCAAGATCGATATCAGCATTTTCAATTTCCGTAATATTATCGGTCACCCGAATGTCTGATACATCAGCGGTTCTGGTTTTTGTCGTATCCGTAACCAAAACGTGGGTAATCGTAAAGTTCACCCCTGACGATGAATGTATCAATTCTTCGTTTTCTCGTATTAAATTAACGACGCCGCTGCCCACGGTGCCCATGCCGAGTAAAGCAATTTTCTTATTCATAGTGACCTCCAATATTATTTTCTATAAACCCTTATATTAGAGAGGTTTAGAAAAAAATTCAAGCTATATTCTGAAAACTCTACACTTTTCTAAACTTTTCATGTATTATAAGACCCTAAAACTAATATAAAAAAAGGTGTTTAATATGAAAGTAGCTAAATTTGGTGGAAGTTCCCTATCTAACGCAACACAAATCAAGAAAGTCGCATCCATAGTTCAAAACGATAAAGACATTAAAACCATTGTCGTCAGCGCACCCGGCAAGAGACACGATGACGATGTGAAAGTTACCGACATGCTTATCGCATTGTACACGAACAAAATTACTGACCTCGATATTGAGGACGCTTTAAATGAAATTCTGAAACGTTACGAGTCGATTATCGATGAATTATCCATCGACCGCTCGCTGCTCGATGATTTCGAACGCATTTTACGAGACTATTTAACGACTATTGAAGATAACGCCGCTTTGCTCGATGCTCTGAAATCACGCGGTGAGGATTTTAATGCCCGCCTGATCAGTACGTACTTCCAGTCACTCGGCCTCAGCGCGAAATACGTTTCGCCGGAAGAAGCAGGCATTAAAGTAACAAACTCTCCTGCCAATGCCCGGCTGATTCCGTCTTCATATGACGATATTAGTAAATTAAAAGATTATCCTGAAGATGTTCTTGTCATTCCCGGGTTTTACGGTATCGCCGACAATGGCAACATCGTCACATTTGCACGCGGCGGCTCCGATATTACAGGCGCGATTATTGCCCGCGGTATTCGTGCGGACCTGTACGAAAACTATACGGATGAGTCACACATTTACGCAGCACATCCGGGTATTATCGATGAGCCGTATAAAATTGAGGAAATTACATACCGTGAAATGCGCGAACTCGCATATGCCGGTTTCGGAATTTTCCACGATGAGGCACTTGAGCCCCTCTATCAGGAAAAAATCCCTGTGATGATTCGCGATACAAATGCACCCCATATCGAAGGGACTAAAATAGTACCTGAACGTGAGCTTGATCCGAAGATTCCTGTAATCGGCTTCAGCTGTGATGAAGGATTCACTTCTATATCGCTGCACAAATATTTACTGAACAAGGAAGTCGGGTTTACGAGACGCATTCTGCAAATTCTGGAAGACTATCATATTTCTTACGAACACATGCCTTCCGGTATTGATGATATTTCGATTATTATGCGTTCAAACCAATTCAAAAATAATAACTCACTCGATAAAATCATCGAAGAAATTAATATTCAGCTTGAACCTGAATGGATTGAAGTTGAAGATGACCTGAGCATGCTCTTTATCGTCGGCCTCGGCATGGCCCGCCAGGTTGGTATCGTGAGCCGCGTCACAGCAGCGCTTGCCAAAGAGCAGGTCAACATCCGTATGATGAACCAGGGCTCTACTGAGTACAGTATGATGTTCGCAATTAAGACCAGGGATCACAAACCGTCAATCAGAGCATTATTCAAAGAGTTTTTCTAAGGGATTATCCTTTAACTAAAATACGGACCCATCTATAATGAACAGTAGTATTTAAACTTTAGGAGTGACCGGCTTATGAGTCTTCAAACACGGGTAAATTACATTAACCGCTACCGTGAAATTGCGATGCAGTTTTCTAAAAGCGGACTCGGTTTCCTTATAGAAGAAATCGGCCTGGACCGAGTAATTTCACTGCCGCGCCGTATTATACTGCGTCAGCAGAATGATGAAGTTCTCGAGAAGACATATGCGGAAAGAATCCGTATCTTTATCGAAGAAATGGGAACGACATTTATTAAACTCGGTCAGATTGCCTCAACAAGAGGAGATCTGCTGCCGCCGGACTTAATTCATGAACTGGAAAAGCTGCAGAGTCATGTGGCGCCTTTCCCGGCTGAAGAAGCACGCAGGTTAATAGAAGAATCACTGGAGGCACCGATTGATGAGCTCTTCATAATCTTTGATGATAAACCTGTCGGCTCTGCTTCAATCGGCCAGGTGCACCGGGCAATGCTTCATACAGGTGAAGATGTTGCGGTTAAAATCCAGCGTCCCAACATTGAAAAGACTGTCCGCACGGATCTCGAAATTCTTCGCCATCTGGCAGTGCTTGCTGAATCCAATCTGGAATGGGCCCGCAACTACCAGGTTACGGATATGATAGAAGAATTTTCGGATGCGCTGATTAATGAGCTGGATTATTCAATCGAAGCACGCAACGTTGAACGTATCGGCAAGACGCACAAAAATGACAGCCAGATTAAAATTCCCGAAATCTACTGGGAATATTCAACAAAGAATGTCATGGTCATGGATTACATTAAAGGTGTGCCGGTAAATAATCTTGCGAAACTCGATGAGATGAATATAAACAGAAGCGAAGTTGCGGATAAACTTGCCAAAGCAATATTTCAGCAAATATTCGAAGAAGGCTATTTCCATGGCGACCCGCATCCAGGCAACGTCAGTGTGCTGGAAGACGGAACAATCGTGTTTCTCGACTTTGGAATGATCGGCCGGCTGACCAGTGACTTAAAAAATAACTTCGGCTCACTGCTTATCTCTCTGATGCGTAAAGATTCCGGCGGCGTTGTAAAAGCGATTGTGAAGATGGGTGTCGTTCCGGGAGATGTGTCGATGCGGGACTTAAACCGCGAGGCGGAGATTATGCGCGACAAATATTATGATGTGCCGCTGTCGAAACTCAACTTCAGTGATGCAGTAAACGACTTATTCGGCATTGCCAATAAGTATAAAATCAAGCTGCCGCAGGACTTTACAATACTTGCGAAAACACTGTTAACACTGGAAAGTGTTGTGAGCCACCTCGATCCGGACTTCAGTATTATGGATGTCGCGGAACCATTCGGTAAAGCACTCCTTCTGGAACGGTATAATCCGAAGAATCTGCTGAACTTTCAAATCGATGAAATCCAGCAGCTTGGGACCGAACTGCGCGAAGTTACAGAAAACGTGCATCAGTTCTCGAAAGGGTTAAAAAACCAGAACCTGCCGATTGAAATCGATGTTAAAGGACGCTCGCAGTTCTCGAAACATTTGGACAGAGTCATTAATAGACTGTCGTTCAGTATCGTACTGCTCGCATTCAGTATTATAATGGTCGGCTTAATTGTCGGTTCTGCGATACTGGGTGAAGGCAGTATTATCTTCAGAATTCCGATAATAGAAATCGCCGCGATATTCGCAATGGTTATGTTTGCATGGCTGTTGTGGTCCATCGTTAAATCGGGACGGTTTTAAATTTACACATAAAAATAATCCGTACGCCAGCTTTCCCGGGGCATCGCGTGAGCCTGTAGTCTCACGCGATGCTATTCCCCAAGGAGTCTGTCGTACGGATTTTGTGTTTTATAATATTTAAATTGTTATATCAATATTTGATTATATTAGATATAGAACATGTAGCCGTCGAAGTCGTCTGTATCATTATCGACGATATCATGCAGTGTCGTGTGATCAAGCACATCGTTGACAGCGTCTCTGATGCGTTTCCATAAGAAGCTTTCATTTTTAGTCTCATGATTATCAGCATCGACAATCATAATATTTTCTTCAACCGCACTGAACACCTGACCGACTGTAATTTCATCGGGCGCAAAGTTCAGTTCATAACCCCCGTACGCACCTCTCGTGCTCTTCACAAGGCCGTCTTTCTTTAAGTTGGCAACAATCTGCTCTAAATAGAGATCACTGATATCGCGCTCTGTCGCAACTGATTTTACACTGCGCTTTTTAACGCCGTAATCTTTTGCCAGAGTCAGCATAAAATACAAACCATATCTTCCGCGAGTGGATATTTTCATTCTTACACCTCAATAATTTTAGTTCATCTGTTCTTTGTATTATAATTAAATATAACATATCTTTTAAAATAAGGTGAAATACTATGAATAAACAACCATTAAGTTACCGTATGCGTCCTGAGTCGATTGATGAAGTCCTCGGTCAGCAGCATCTTGTAGGAAAAGGCGGCATTATCAGAAGAATGGCCGATGCAAAAAGATTGTCTTCAATGATACTGTACGGCCCGCCCGGCATCGGTAAAACAAGTATCGCGAGCGCTATAGCAGGCTCAACAAAATATAAATTCCGTACGCTGAATGCTGTGACGGATACAAAGAAAGATATGCAGATCGTTGCAGAGGAAGGAAAAATGAGCGGCAGTGTCATTCTGCTGCTGGACGAAATCCATCGTCTCGATAAGGCGAAACAGGACTTTCTCCTTCCCCATCTTGAAAAAGGCACGATTATTTTAATCGGGGCAACGACTTCAAATCCATACCATGCCATTAACCCGGCAATCCGTTCGAGAACTCAGATTTTTGAACTGGAACCACTGGATACTGAGGATATTAAAACTGCAGTTTACCGGGCTTTGAAAGATAAAGAACGGGGGCTCGGTGAACACAATATCGAAATCGAAGACGACGCTGTCGAACATTTCATTACATCAGCACACGGAGATGTCCGCAGTGCCTTAAACGCATTGGAACTTGCAGCACTAAGTACAGACAAGAATGATGACGGCGTAATTCACATTACATTGCAGGATGCGCTCGACTGCATGCAGAAATCTGCATTTCTTCACGACAAGGACGGAGACATGCACTACGACGTTATGAGCGGACTGCAAAAGTCTATCCGCGGCAGTGACGTGGATGCATCACTTCACTATCTCGCACGCTTAATAGAAGCAGGAGACCTTGTTACAATCGCACGCCGGCTGCTCGTTATCAGCTATGAAGACGTTTCACTGGCAAATCCCAACATCGCATCACGGACACTCGATGCAATCATCAGTGCCGAGCGGCTGGGATTTCCTGAAGCGAGAATTCCATTATCACAAGCAGTCATTGAACTTGCACTGTCACCGAAATCGAACACAGCAATCTCAAGTATCGACAATGCATTATCCGATGTTCGTAAAGGACGGGGCGGCGCCGTGCCAAGACATCTGCGCGACGGTCATTACAAAGGCGCTAAAGAACTCGGCAACGCAGTCGGATACAAGTTCCCGCACAACTACCCTAATCACGTCGTTGCACAGCAGTACCTGCCCGACACGATAATTAATCAGCGCTACTATAAAGACGACGGCATCAGTAAATACGAAGCCTCGCTGAACGAAATCTATCACAACTTAAAAAAAATGAACAAAGACAGTGATTACGGCAGAAAGAAATAGAATATGTATAGTGAGCCCGCCAGATTTGGCGGGTATTTTTATTGAGTGTAGTTATTTTGGGGCTACTGTGACAAAGAATGGTCCTCATTGACTCAGTAAACGTTCTAGCCGGTCAATG
>DAIPYL010000013.1:0-45121 GCA_036782755.1 Jeotgalicoccus sp.
CTGTCATTCCCGAGAAAGCACGTTTGCTCCGCAATAAGGCATCTTCATTGCGGAGTAATTTTAAAAACTCTCATTATCATGCATATTTTATTAATATTATGTAAAAGTCTATTGACAAATTTACATAAAATCTATATTATATATATTAGTTTGATTTTGCTTTCAGGAGAATTAGCTCAGCTGGGAGAGCATCTGCCTTACAAGCAGAGGGTCGGCGGTTCGAGCCCGTCATTCTCCACCATTGAATCTTTAATTTAATATTTTTAAATGCGGAAGTAGTTCAGTGATAGAACACCACCTTGCCAAGGTGGGGGTCGCGGGTTTGAATCCCGTCTTCCGCTCCATTTTTTTTGAAATTACATAAGGGCCTATAGCTCAGTTGGTTAGAGCGCACGCCTGATAAGCGTGAGGTCGGTGGTTCGAGTCCACCTAGGCCCACTCAATAGATATCGCTTTCGACGTTTCAGTCGAAAGTGATTTTTTGTTTTACGCACAAAAAAACTGCACAAGATTAATCCCCTTGTGCAGCCGGAATAATATTATTTAATATGACCTTTGTCTATCAGTGCTTTACGGATTTCAAGCATTGCTGTATATGTCGCAAGCATGTGAATCTTAGTTGTCGGTGCATGTTCGACAGCCTCGATGACGTTTGCCAGTTCTCCTGCAGCATCGATATTATTTCTGTCGAAGCCTGCAGTCACAAGACGATCGGTCATCGTCTCAACAGCAATACCGCCCGTTACGATCTTCTGGATATTGAGATCAGTCAGTGATTCGAAGTGTGTATCTTCAAGCCATTTCAAATCTACGCCGTCTGCCGGACGGTTGTTGAGCAGTGCAACCAGTGTGAATGGTTCTTTTTCCAGTTTCACAAGGTTCAGTACCTGATCGAGTCCGACCGGATTTTTCACGACGTTAAGAATAATTTTTTTATCGTATGCGATAATGACCTCCTGACGGCCGAAGACACGCTCATTTTCGTTGAACGCATCTTTAATGTCCGCTTCCGGCACATCGAAGAACTTGCCGACGCTGTATGCCGCCAGGGCATTGTAGATATTATAAATACCTGCGTTGTGCAGCGTGTACGGGTTGTTATCCAGTTTAAACGTTGAGTGTGTGACATCGAGTTCCTGCACGTCAGTTACTTTGTAGTCGAGTTCCGGACGCGTGAAGCCGCATGACGGACAGTAGTAATCGCCGAGGTTGGCGTACGTGAAATGATTGTAGTTTAAAGTATTACCGCATTTTGGACATTGTGCATCTTCTTTTGACTGATCGTTCGAATCGATATCTGTATCAAATCCGAAAAATTTCTGAGGATTTTCGAGACTTTGAGAATTGAACAGAGGAAGGTCGCCGTTTGCTATAATGGTCGCATCCGGTACTTCACGTGCCGCGTCCAGCAGCAGTTCATATATTTTATCTGTCGTACCGTAACGGTCGAGCTGGTCGCTGAAGATATTAGTATGTACAAATAATTTAGGCTGCAGCTCGGCAACGACGTTCTTTAAAGAACCTTCGTCCACTTCGAGAACGGCAATTGCATCTTTCGTTGTGCGGGGTGCGTTCAGAAATGCGCCGACGATGCCCTGTTTCATATTGGAACCTGAACGGTTTGTAATTATGTTATTGTATTTCTTAGAGAGAACGTTTGTCGTAAGAGTCGTGGTCAAAGTTTTGCCATTGGTTCCTGTAATTACGATAACGTCATAATTTTTGGCGAGATTCCGGAGCAGGTTTTTATCGATTGAAAGTGCGACTTTACCTGGCAGACTGCTGCCGCCGCCTTTAGTAAATTTCGTCAATAAATAATGTATTACTTTACCTGTGTTTTTAGCTATAGTGGATATGAGTGTCATTAATGTACGCTCCTTTAACTTAAGACTGTTGGGTATCAATTATAACATCAAGGTATATTAGGTACTATAATTTTTTGAAAAGCGTTATAATAAACAATATTAATCACTGAGGAGAGTAGACATGTTGGATTTCTTTATGAGTTTGGAAGCATGGCAGCAGGCATTACTCGCCACGTTGTTTACGTGGAGTATGACAGGGCTCGGTGCGGCAATTGTATTCCTGACAAAAGGTGTAAGTGAAAACTTTTTAAATATAACGCTCGGTTTTGCCGGCGGTATTATGATAGCAGCGAGTTTCTGGTCGCTTTTAGCTCCGGCGATTGAGGCGAGTGCCGACAATCCAGTGGGCGAGTGGTTCCCGGCATTGGTCGGTGTGCTCGGCGGTGCCTTGTTTATTTACTTATTCGATAAACTGATACCCCACCGTCACAGGGGAGAGGATACAGCAGAAGGGATGGCCTATAATACGTCCAGACGCAGTACGCTCCTCATTACGTCACTCACACTGCATAACATACCGGAAGGACTGTCAATCGGTATTCTTTTTGGCGCGGCAGGACTGAGCGGTGACCCGGTAATGACGATGAGTGCGCTGACGCTGGCAATCGGTATTGGACTGCAGAACATTCCGGAAGGTACAGCGGTATCAATGCCGCTCCGCGGCGATGGAGCTTCAAAAAGACGCGCCTTCTTCTGGGGCTGGATGTCTGCGATTGTGGAACCGATGGCGGCCCTTGTTGGTGTTCTGCTGATTGGCTTTATGGAGCCGGCACTGCCTTATGCGCTGGCTGCGGGTGCCGGAGCGATGATATTCGTTGTCGTCGAAGAGGTTATCCCGAGTACGCAGAAAAACGGACATTCCGATGTAGCAGTCTTTGCATTTATGATCGGCTTTGCGATTATGATGGTGCTGGACGTCGCACTGGGATAAAAAAATCCGGAGGACAATGTCCTCCGGATTTTTTGTATTTAAATATTTTTTAATCTTAGTAGAAGAATCCGATGATTACAGAACTTAGTAATGAAACAAGTGTAGCACCGTATACTAATTTAAGACCGAACTTCGCAACTTTGTCTCCGCTTTCGCCGTGAAGGCCTTTCACAGAACCGGCAATAATACCGATACTTGCAAAGTTAGCGAATGAAATAAGGAATACTGAAAGCATTGCTTGTGTTTTCTCTGACAGAGTTTCTGCTAACGGCATAAACTCTAAAATTGCTACGAATTCGTTAGTAATAAGTTTCGTCGCCATTAATGAACCGGCAGTCTGAGCTTCATCCCATGGGATACCGATCAGGAATGCGATAGGCATAAAGATGTAACCGAGAATGTCCTGGAATGATAAGCTTGATCCCGGAATTAACAGGAATATATTGTTTAACAGACCAATTAATGCGATAAACCCGATAAGCATTGCACCTACGATAAGGACGATTTTACCACCGTCGATGATGTAATCTCCAAGAACCTGGAAGAAGGATTTGCCTTTCTCAGGGTTAGTGGAAATTTCAACGTCGCCGTCATCAATCTCTTCTTCATACGGGTTGATAATATGAACAATAACGTATACACCGAACAGGTTAAGAACAATTGCGATAATTACAAACTGCGGGTCGAGCATTGTAAAGAACGCACCCACGATTGACAGTGAGATTGAACTCATTGCCTGCGCTGATAATGTGTAAAGACGCTGTGTTGTCATTTTAGGCAGATGGTTTTTGAGTGATACAAAAACTTCTGACTGCCCAAGCATCATTGACGCCGCACCGTTATATGACTCTATGTAAGGCATGCCAGTGATTTTCGTAAGCAGGAATCCTATTCCTTTAATAATGAAAGGAAGAATTCTCGTAAATGATAAAATACCGATAATTGCCGAGATAAAGATAATCGGAAGTAAAACATTGAACAAGAACACGTTTGCCGGTTCTCCTTCAGTTGTACTCATCAGATCACCAAAGACGAACAATCCGCCTTCTCTTGCAAATCCAAGTAATTCATCGAACGCGTTAGCCAGCCACAGAATGAATGTCTGTCCGCCTGTTGTACTTAAGAATAAGAAAGCAGCAAGCAGTTGCAGTGCAAGTAATAAAACAATGTTTTTCCAGTGTTTGAATGCAAGTTTTTTGTTGCTGCTTGCAATCCATGCCAGGAAGATGACGAATAGTATACCAACTATTCCCATTACAATACTCATAGTAAGCCTCCAAAATTTAATGTATGAAATTGTTCTCTATGTATATGTTTCATTTAATTATAAAATAAATGTTACATAAACGCGATACTGAATCATTATAATGCAAACGTTTACAGAAATAAAGGGGAATTTGATAAAAACGAACAATAAATTCAGCCTTTTTGAGAAATACAAACAATAGCTGTTTAAAAAAATATAAACAAGAGATTTGCCAAAAAAACGCACAGACTGTATACTTTAGTCAAAGTTGGTCAAGGAGGAGTGATGATATGCGTAATATGTCGGATATCATTGAGCAGTATTTAAAAGATATGATTGAAAAATCTGGCAATGAAGTCGTTGAGATTAAACGTGCGCACATCGCTGAAAAATTTGATTGTGTACCGTCGCAGCTGAACTATGTTATAAAAACCCGTTTCACTAATGAACATGGATATGTAGTGGAAAGTAAACGCGGCGGAGGCGGCTACATAAGAATCACTAAAGTTGAAACTCATTCTGAAACCGAGTATCTGGCACATCTGCAAAATTTAATCGGGGAAAGCATCTCCCAGTTAAATGCAGAACACCTGGTGCAGTCAATGTATGAGAATGAAGTGATTACTTACCGCGAAGCACAGATTATAGATGCAGTGATGAAGCGTGAAATTTTATCGCTTGAGCTGCCTTACAGAGATATTTTAAGAGCGAAAATTTTACGCCGTATAATTACAGCCATACTCTATGCTAAGGAGTGATGATATGAAATGTGAAATATGCAATGAACGCGAAGCATCAATTCATATTTCCAAAGGTTCGGGGCTCACTCACAAAGAACAATATTTGTGTGAACAATGCGCCAATCAATCGATGGATATAAATTATAACCAGACAGATAATCCGTTTGATATTCAGACGCTGTTAAAAATGCTTGCAGGCAATTCAAAGCGCGAGCAGTCAGAAACAGAGCAGCATGCATGTCCAACATGCAGTTCGACACTGCAGAGTGTCGTAAAAAATGGTTTGTTCGGCTGCAGCCACTGCTATGAGTACTTTGAACGCTACGTGCCGGAAATCGTTACGCGCGTTCAGTTAAATCAGCAGCGGCATATCGGTAAAATACCGTCGCAGGCGCACGAGACATTGAAACTGAAACGGGATATTGAAACGCTCGAGAAATCACTGCAGGAAAAAGTAAAAACACAAGCCTTTGAAGAGGCAGCGGTTATCCGCGATAAGATTCAGGCGCTGAAGGACGGTGAGCCGCATGAATAGAGAGACAAGCATATGGATTCAAAATGCAGTAAATACAGAAATTGAAATGTCATCACGAATCCGTCTGGCGCGCAACATTAAAGGTGTGCCGTTTACACATATGCTGGAAGACGATGAAGATCTCGATGCACTTTCGGGACTCGTCTCAAAAATACTACCCGAATACGCACTGACATCAATGAAAAAGCTGTCCGTTCTCGACAGAGCACTGCTTGTTGAAAAGCATTTAATCAGTCCTAATTTTGCCAGGAACGGAACACGGGTCTTCATTAACGATGATGAAGACACTTCCATTATGCTCGGTGAAGAAGATCATCTCCGCATTCAGGCACTCGGGGTGAATGTTCCGCTCGAGACGCTTTATGAGAAAGCGAGCGCAATTGATGATACATTGGAAGAAACAATTGAATATGCTTTTGATGAACAATACGGTTATTTAACTGCGTGTCCGACTAATATCGGGACCGGTATGAGAGCGTCAGTAATGCTTCACCTGCCGGCGCTGACAGCGACAAATAAAATTCAGAGATTCCATAACAACCTGACACGTTTCGGTTTTACGCTGCGTGGTATATACGGGGAAGGTTCCGAACCGCTCGGTTCGGTTTATCAGCTTTCCAATCAGGTGACTTTAGGTTTTGAGGAAGCTGTCATTATTAATAATTTAAACGAGTTGAAAAATCGTTTAATAGAAGAAGAACGCATGGCAAGGGAGCAGTTAAAAACGATTGATACGCTCGACGCAGTCAGCCGTTCACTGGGTGTGCTGCAGCATGCCTATAAATTATCTTTAAAGGAAGCTTCGATGCATTTAAGTAATGTAAAACTTGGTATTGATCTGGCTTATCTTGAAGTTGAAAAATTTAACTTTCAGGAATGGTTCCAGCTGATTCAGCCGGCATTTGTGAAAGAGCGTTTAAATAGAGAAGAATACGATTCACCCGGAATTGCCGCGGAAAGTACGCGGGCAGCCTTAATGCGTGAATTACTAGGAGGGAAATAAGTATGTTGTTTGGTAAATTAACAGAGCGTGCCCAGAAAGTCCTGGCATATGCACAAGAAGAAGCAATCACACTAAAAAACTCTAATATAGGTACAGAACACCTGCTGCTTGGTCTGGTTAAAGAACAAGAAGGCATTGCGGCAAAGGTTCTTGCATCATTTAATATTGATGAACAGCGTGTTAATGAAGAAGTGCATAACTTAATCAATACAGGGTCGGAAAAGGCATCATCTATCCACTATACACCCCGTGCTAAAAAAGTAATCGAGCTGTCGATGGATGAAGCGCGCAAGCTCCATCATAACTTCGTCGGTACAGAGCACCTGCTGCTGGGTTTAATCCGCGAAAGCGAAGGCGTGGCGGCGCGTGTTCTTGCAAATCTTGACTTAAACATTACGAAAGCGCGGGCTGCTGTAATTAAAATGCTCGGCAATCCCGAGTCATTCCAGTCGCACAGCAGTGTTGAAAGAGATACGAATACCCCGACGCTCGACTCACTCGCACGCGATTTAACACAAATCGCCAGAGAAGAACGACTTGATCCTGTAATCGGCCGTTCAAGCGAGATTACGCGTGTCGTTGAAGTGCTGAGCCGCAGAACGAAAAATAACCCGGTATTAATCGGTGAACCCGGAGTCGGTAAAACTGCAATAGCAGAAGGTCTGGCACAGGCGATTATTCACAACGAAGTACCTGAAAATCTAAAAGACAAGCGCGTCATGTCATTAGATATGGGGACGGTTGTTGCAGGGACGAAATACCGCGGTGAATTTGAAGAGCGCATGAAAAAAGTAATGGATGAAATTCATAAAGCAGGCAACGTTGTGCTCTTTATTGATGAGCTGCACACACTTATCGGTGCCGGCGGTGCAGAAGGTGCAATCGATGCATCGAACATTTTAAAACCTGCACTGGCACGCGGTGAGCTGCAGTGTATCGGTGCGACAACGCTCGATGAGTACCGCAAGCACATTGAAAAAGATGCGGCACTTGAGCGTCGTTTCCAGCCGGTAATGGTCGAAGAGCCGAACCCTGAAGATGCACTTTTAATTTTAAAAGGACTGCGTGACCGTTATGAGGCACACCACCGCCTGACAATTACAGATGAAGCGCTTGAAGCGGCGGTACGCATGAGTGACCGTTATATTCAGGACCGTTTCCTGCCGGATAAAGCGATTGATTTAATCGATGAAGCATCTTCCAAAGTCAGATTGAGAAGCTATGCAGCTCCGCCTGATTTAAAAGATCTTGAAGCACAGCTCGTAACTGTGAAAAAAGAAAAAGATGCGGCAGTGCAGAGCCAGGAATTTGAAGCAGCTGCGAATTATCGCGATCAGCAGACGAAAATCGAACGCCAGGTAAAAGAATGCGAAGAGAACTGGAAGAAAGAGCAGGGAGACTCATCACAATCAGTCATGCCTTCCGACATCGAACTTGTCGTTGCCGGCATTACAGGCATTCCGCTGACGAAAATCGCGGAAGATGAATCTGACAGATTGTTAAATCTCGAGTCGATTTTACACGAACGTGTTATCGGGCAGAACGATGCAGTCACATCGATTTCAAAAGCTGTACGACGTGCACGTGCAGGACTTAAGAGTCCTAAACGTCCAATCGGAAGCTTTATCTTCTTAGGACCGACAGGTGTCGGTAAGACCGAGCTTGCGAGAGCACTGAGCGAAACGATGTTCGGTGAGGAAGATGCGATGATTCGCGTCGACATGAGTGAGTATATGGAGAAACATTCCGTATCCCGTCTTGTCGGCTCTCCTCCGGGCTACGTCGGCTATGAGGACGGCGGACAGCTGACTGAGAAAGTAAGAAGAAAACCTTACTCCCTCGTACTGTTCGATGAGATTGAAAAAGCCCATCCTGATGTTTTTAACCTGTTGCTGCAGGTGCTGGACGACGGACGCTTAACAGACTCAAACGGTCGTACAGTCGACTTCCGCAACACGATTATCGTTATGACATCAAACGTGGGTGCACGCGAACTTCAGGATCAGAGATTTGTCGGTTTCGGCGGACCTGCTGCTGACAGCTATGAAAATGTCCGCAGCACGATGATGAAAGAACTTAAAAATACTTTCCGTCCTGAATTCATTAACCGTGTGGATGATATTATCGTGTTCCACAAACTTGAAAAAGAACACCTTAAAGAAATTGTCAGCCTGATGATTGAACAGCTCCGCGAACGTCTATCAGACCAGAATATTCACATTGAAGTGACTGATAAAGCAACTGAACGCATCGCAGAGGAAGGATACGATCCGGAATACGGAGCACGTCCGCTTGCGAGAAGCATTCAGAAAAACATTGAAGATACACTCAGTGAATCACTGCTTTCCGGCGAGGTTTTTGAAAACAAGCTCGTTACTGTAGATTACACAGATGATGAATTTAAAGTAACAACGAAGGATAGAAAAGCTGACGCAGTAGAACAATAATAAAAACCCCAATCACTCAAATAAACTTGAGGATTGGGGTTTTGCTTACATAAATTACGAATGGAACACTTCTTCCGCAAGATTAATCGCGTTAAACAATGCGCTCGCTTTGTTAATTGTTTCCCGATACTCATTTTCTGGAGTGGAATCGGCAACGACACCGGCACCTGCCTGCACACTGACAGTGTTATCTTCTAAAATCATCGTGCGGATTGTAATGCACGAATCCATATTGCCGTCAAAACCGTAATAGAGAATACAGCCGCCGTATAAGCCGCGGTTGTCAGGTTCGAGTTCGCGGATAATTTCCATGGCCCGCGTTTTCGGTGCGCCGGTGAGCGTGCCTGCCGGAAATGAATTAAAGAACGCTTCAATCGGCGAGACGTCATCGCGGAGCGTACCGTTTACTACACTGATAATGTGCATGACTTCCGCAAACTTTCCGATAGTCATGTAACGGCTGACTTCAACACTGTCTGCAACTGATACTTTACGGAATTCTTCAAGAGCGAGTTCGACGAGCATTTTATGCTCAGCAGCTTCTTTTTCATCATTGAGCAGTTCTTCGGCAATTGCTGCATCGATTTCGGGTGTGGCTCCGCGTCTTCTCGTGCCGGCAATCGGATGAATTTCAAGCGTATTGTCCTTGACCTGCAGCTGGCGTTCCGGTGAGCTGCCGATAAGTTTAACATCTGAAAGATTTAAATAGAACATGTACGGTGACGGATTCACGTTTCTTAACACGCGGTACAATTCAAAGCCGGAACACTGTGTTACCGTGTCAAAACGCTGGGACAATACGGTCTGTTCTATTTCGCCGCGGTTGATATAATCTTTAATCACATCAACATCGCGTTTGAAGTCAGTTTCTTTATAGTTGCTCGTAAATGTCAGCTGCGGGTTTTCCGCCTGTCTTCTCGACAGCATTAAATCTTCAAGATGAGCACTGTCACGCAATCGTTTTTTCAATGAATGAATACGGGTTTTCAAAGTGTTGTATGTATCTTTAACATTTTCAAAACGTTCGGGACTGTCAAACGACACAATCGATGTTTTCTGTGCGCGGTGCTCGTAGGCAATCAGCGTGCGTGTAAAGACAAAATGATAATTGCCGGGTTTCGTATTTTCACGGGGACTGATGCCTGCCAAGTCCTGCACTGCTTCATAGTTTACGTAGCCGACAGCACCGCCTTTAAATGGCAGCTCAATGCTGCCTGTATACGCATCGACATAATTTTGTGCGTAATCCAGCGCATCTTTCAGCGTGTTAAACCTGAATGCTTTATGAGTGTCGAGGTCGGTCATAAGAAAACCGTTATCCGTTTCACTGATATCGATAAAAGGATCCAGGCCGATAAATGAATAATTCGACCATTCTGATGCAGGATCCTGACTTTCTAAAATGTAAAGCGCGTCGTCCTTCAATGCATTGAACATATGTATCGGTGTCAGTACATCGGTGTAAAAACTTTCGATCAGCGGCAAAGTTCTGTGAGAACCCGCGCTTTTGGAAAAATCGTTAAATGACTGCATAGAATCTCCTTTTCTCTTTTAAGAATATGAACATATATTAAAGAAGCTGAAAGTGATTTGCAACCGTGCTGATGGAATAGTCTGAAAATATTTTGTGAATGTACGAACAATATTACTGAATATCATTAATATCACAGGCTTCTGCCTTTAAATCAGCAGAAATAAATAATACAATAGTAATACGTAAATATAATTGGGGGAGAATGTACACTGATGGCAAAAGCAAAAGTATCATTTGAATGTATGGCCTGCGGCTACGAAACGCCGAAGTGGATGGGGAAATGCCCGAACTGCGGTGCCTGGAACCAGCTTGAAGAGAAAATTGTACATAAGGAATCAACGCCCGGCCGGGGAACGCTTGGCAAGACTGCTTCCGATGACCGCTCGCGCGCAACTAAGCTTACAACGATAAAGAAACAGGATACACCGCGTACAACGACACGTTCCGGAGAATTTGACCGGGTGCTCGGCGGCGGTATCGTCAATGGTTCACTGATTTTAATCGGCGGGGATCCCGGTATCGGGAAATCGACAATCTTACTGCAGACCGCACTGATTTTAGCAGAAAATCATAATGTGCTTTACGTTTCCGGTGAGGAATCACTCGAACAGATTAAAATGCGTGCGGACCGCATTACAGAAAAGCCGTCGGATTTAACGGTATTCTGTGAAACGAACCTGTTATATATACATGATGAAATTAAACGTCTGAAACCCGACTTTTTAATTATCGACTCGATTCAGACAGTCTTTCATCCGGATGTTACAAGTGCCCCGGGCAGCGTTGCCCAGGTCAGAGAGAGCACACAGTCCATTATGAATATTGCAAAAGGCAACAACATTGCGACGTTTATCGTCGGACACGTAACTAAAGACGGCCAGATTGCAGGACCGAGACTCCTCGAGCATATGGTGGATACTGTACTGTACTTCGAAGGAGACCAGCACCATACGTACCGTATACTGCGCGCTGTAAAAAACCGTTTCGGTTCAACGAACGAGATGGGTATTTTCGAGATGAAGGCCAAAGGTCTTGAAGAAGTCTTGAATCCATCGGAAATCTTCCTTGAAGAACGATCCAAAAATGCACCGGGCTCTGCTATCGTTGCAACGATGGAAGGAACACGTTCAATGCTCGTTGAAGTACAGTCACTTGTTACGCCGACGCATTTCCACAACCCGAGACGCATGGCGACCGGAGTGGATACGAACAGGCTGTCGCTGTTAATGGCAGTGCTTGAAAAATCGGAAGGACTGCTCATGCAGCAGCACGATGCATACATTAAAGTAGCAGGCGGCGTGAAACTGGATGAACCGGCTGTGGATTTAAGTGTAATTATCAGCATCGCTTCCAGTTTCCAGAATATTGCCGTACGCGGTGATGACTGTTTTATCGGTGAAGTGGGGCTGACAGGCGAAATCAGACGCGTTACAAAAATTGAACAGCGTCTGCAGGAAGCCGCCAAGCTTGGCTTCAAACGTGCCATAGTGCCTGCCTCGAACTTAAGCGGTGTGGATGTGCCTGCGGGCATTGAAGCAATCGGTGTGAAAACACTGAAACAGGCAATTAAGCACGCACAGTATAAAGATTAAAAAGGAGGGATACTATGCTCAAATATTTACTGTATGTCGTTTACATACTGATCGGTATTTCACTGGGTGTCTGGCTGTTTCCTGAACTTCAGCTGCTGCTGCCGTTCGAAGTGCCGAGGATATTTAACAACATACTGGTAAGCGGTACGCTCGGTGTTCTGCTGTTTTTCCTATTATTCGGCTGGACACTGTCGCATGCACATAATTTTCTGAAGAAAAGTGAAGGCTATCTGCTTTCAAGAAGCCTTGTCGAAATTGTTTTTGCCACACTTGGAATGGTACTGGGACTCGTAATCGCTGTCTTAATATCTCTTTTAATCAATACACTGGACATTCCTTTGATAGGTGAAATCGTACCGATTGTATTTGCGGTGGTACTTGGTTATTTAGGATTTATAATCGGGCTGCGCAAATTCAGCGAAGTGCTTGATTTCTTCCCGAAAGCTTCTGCTAAAGCTAAAGCGGACGGCAATCAGCAAGCACTGAAGAAGTTTATCGATACGAGCGTGATTATCGACGGACGGATTATCGATGTTGTTGAAACAGGTTTCCTGGAAGGTGAAATTATTATTCCGCAATTTGTGCTGGATGAATTGCAGCTGATTGCGGATGCTACCGACCCGGTTAAACGGGAAAAAGGGCAGCGCGGATTGGATATGCTGAACGCGCTGCAGGAGAAAAGTCATAACGTCCGCATTGAACCTGTCGCTTACGATAAGCTCGATGTCGACCAGCAGCTCATCGATATTGCGAAAAAAGAAAAAGGCGCAATTTTAACGACGGATTACAACCTGAACAAAATATGTCAGCTGCACGACATTCCCGTTCTTAATGTCAATGCGTTAAGCGGTGCGATAAAAACAGTCGTCGTGCAGGGAGACGCTTTCGAACTGTTTGTTTCTAAAACAGGGAAAGAAGAAAATCAGGGTGTCGGCTATCTTGATGACGGTACGATGGTCGTTGTGGAAAACGGGGAAAACTTAATTAATCAAATGGTGCCTGTCATTGTGACAAGTGTACTGCAGACGAATTCAGGACGAATCGTCTTTGCGAAACTGGAGAAGAATAAATGAAATATACAGTAATTATTCCGGCCGCGGGACTCGGTTCCCGCATGGGGCTCGGATTTAACAAAGTACTCCTCGAAATTGACGGTGAACCGGTTATTAAACGTACCGTCAGGCAGTTTGAAGAAGACCCGGACTGCGAAGCGATTCACCTTGCGGTGAGAGCTGAAGAAACGGATATTATGAATAAGATGTTCGAGCTCAGTGATAAGGTTGCAGGTATTCATATCGGCGGTGCCGAACGCCAGGACAGTATTTATAATGCACTGGTTAATGTCAAAGGTGCCGAGTATGTTTTCGTGCACGACGGAGCAAGACCGTTTGTGACACCCGATGTACTCGCCCGGCTGAAAGATAAAGTGACTGAGACCGGTGCGGTCATCTGCGGTGTGAAAACAAAAGATACGCTGAAGCGTGTTGTCGACGGCAAAGTGAAAGAAACGCTTGTCCGCGACGAAGTGATTGCAGTACATACGCCTCAAGGCTTTGAATCGGGTATTTTAAAACAGGCATATGAACATTCAAAAGCGCATAATCTCGAAGTGACAGATGATTCGATGATGGTTGAGGCGATAGGCAAAGAAGTCTATTTAGTCGAATCGACTTATGATAATATTAAAATAACGACAAGCGAAGATCTGCAGCTTGCGCATATGATTCTTAAAGGAAAGTAGTGAGATGATGAGGATCGGTCACGGTTATGATGTGCATGCATTTGACGCATCCCGCCCGCTTATTCTAGGCGGTATGGAAATTCCCCACGATTTCGGGTTAAAAGGGCATTCCGACGCGGATGTGCTGCTGCATACAATTACAGATTCGATACTGGGTGCACTGGCACTCGGCGATATCGGGAAATTCTTCCCGGACACAGACGAAAAATTTAAAGATGCGGATTCACGTGTACTGCTGAGTGAAGCAGTCTCGATGATGCATGAAAAAGGTTATGAAATCGGCAATATCGATGCAGTTGTTATTGCTGAAAAACCGAAATTAAGAGGATATATTGACGATATGCGTGAGAACGTTGCGGCTCTTTTGAAGACGGATATATCAAATGTTAATATTAAAGCAACAACATCTGAAAAACTAGGATTTACAGGCAGAGAAGAAGGCATCGCAAGTGAAGCGGTAGTCTTACTTCAAAAACAGGAGGCAAAATAATGAGTAAAGTAAGAGTGAGATACGCACCAAGTCCAACCGGATTCCTGCACATAGGTAACGCGCGTGCAGCACTGTTTAACTATTTATTCGCACGTCATCACGGCGGAGACTTCATTATCCGTATCGAGGATACTGATAAAGCGAGACACGTAGATGAAGGTGAAGAGTCTCAGCTGAACTACTTGAAGTGGCTTGGTATTGACTGGGATGAAAGTGTGGATGTAGGCGGAGACTACGGCCCGTACCGCCAGTCGGAACGCGGAGATATTTATGCACCGTATATTCAAAAGTTACTTGATAACAACTTGGCGTACCGCTGCTATATGACTTCTGAAGAACTTGAAGCTGAAAGAGAAGAACAGCTTAAAAATGGTCAGACACCGATGTACGGCGGCAAACACGCGAACTTAACAGCTGAACAGGAAGAGCAGTTCAAAGCCGAAGGCAGAGAGCCGGCAATCCGTATCCGAGTACCGAAAGATAAAACATACACGTTTAACGATATGGTGAAAGGCGACGTATCGTTTGACTCAAACGGCTTCGGCGACTGGGTTATCGTGAAAAAAGACGGTGTGCCGACCTACAACTTTGCTGTTGTAATCGATGACCACGAAATGGAAGTAACACACGTACTTCGCGGTGACGACCACATTTCAAACACGCCGAAACAGATGATGGTTTACGAACTGCTTGATCTGCCGCTGCCGGAATTCGGCCACACGGCTTTAATCGTTAACTCAGAGAAGAAAAAACTCTCAAAACGCGATGCTTCAATTATTCAGTTCATCGAGCAGTATGAGGCACTCGGCTACCTGCCGGATGCGATGTTTAACTTTATCGCGCTTCTCGGCTGGTCTCCTGAAGGCGAAGAAGAAATCTTCACTAAAGAAGAACTGATTGCAAATTTCGATGAAAACAGACTGTCAAAAGCATCTGCATTCTTCGATAACCAGAAATTAATGTGGATTAACAACCAGTATATGAAACAGAAAAACTCTGAAGAGATTTTCGAGATGGCATTGCCGTTCCTCAAAAAAGCAGGCAGAGTGTCTGAGAATCCTGATGAGGCGGAACTGGACTGGGCACGCAGACTCGTGCAGCTGTACCAGCCTCAAATGAGCTATGCTGCTGAAATCACAGACCTTTCAGAACAGTTCTTTAAAGATCACGTGGAGTTTGATGAAGAAGCAGCTGAAGTTCTTCGTCAGGAGCACATTCCTGAACTGATGACCGCACTTCACGAACACTTTGCAGCGCTTGATGACTTCTCACCTGAAGGAATCAAAGCAGAAATCAAAGCTGTGCAGAAAGCGACAGGCATTAAAGGCAAGAAATTATTCATGCCGATCCGTGTTGCAGCAACAGGCGAGACGAAAGGTCCTGAACTGCCGGATGCAATTTCATTAATCGGCAAAGAAACAGTCCTTGAGCGCATCAAGCGTCTTATCTAGGCTGAACTGTTGAAATAAGCGGTCCTGTACCGTATGATATAAGTGTTAAAAGTTAAGTATATAAACCGCTGGACACAAAGAGATTATCCATCTGCTGAAAAGGATAACAAGGCGTTTGTAGAATTGCGCTTTTAATATTGAATGAACTCTATATTAAAAGTGATAAAGCAGAGTGGAACCGTGCGAAAGCGCCTCTGTCCGATTACCGGGCAGAGGCGTATTTTTATGATTTTAGGAGGACGAAGATGTTTCAGAGAGTGAAAGAGGATTTGGACATGATACTGGCACTCGATCCGGCCGCAAAGAACCGGTTCGAAGCGTTTTTTACGTACTCAGGTGTCCATGCAGTATGGGCGCATCTGATTGCACACTGGTTTTATAAAAAGAATTTTAAAGTGATTGCACGCGTGATTTCGCAGCTGAGCCGCTTTGTAACCGGTGTGGAAATTCATCCGGGTGCAAATATCGGCAGACGGCTGTTTATCGACCACGGAATGGGTGTCGTTATCGGCGAAACATGCAACATCGGCAATGATGTGACGATATACCAGGGGGTAACACTTGGCGGAACGGGTAAAGAAGACCATAAACGCCATCCTGATATCGATGATAATGTACTGATTGCAGCAGGTGCCAAAGTGCTCGGAAACATCCGCATTGGAGAATCATCGAATGTCGGTGCCAACTCCGTCGTACTGAAAAATGTGCCGCCTCATTCGACAGTCGTCGGAATTCCGGGGCATATTGTGAAGCAGCACGGACAGCGGATTAGAAAACATAACAATTTTGACCACCGGGATATACCGGATCCGTTATTTGAGAAATTGCTGGAACTTGAAAAAGATATTAATAACTTCAGAAGAGAAGTTGGGAATGAGGTAAAAGATGGTTCGCATATATAATACAATTACGAGAAAAAAAGAAGAGTTTAAGCCGCTTGAAGAAGGAAAAGTGAGCATGTACGTCTGCGGTCCGACAGTATATAACTATATTCATATCGGAAACGCACGTCCTGCGATTGCATTTGATACGGTCCGGCGTTATTTGGAATATAAAGGATATGAAGTGAAATACGTCTCGAACTTTACGGATGTCGACGATAAATTAATTAAAGCTTCGAAAGAACTTGGTGAAACAGTACCTGAGATTGCCGAGCGTTTTATCGAAGCATTCTTCGAAGATACAGGCGCACTCAACGTTAAAAAAGCAGACGTTCATCCGAGAGTTATGGACCATATGCCGGACATCGTCGAGTTCATTAAAGTGCTGATTGAAAAAGGACATGCTTATGAATCGGCAGGCGACGTATACTTCAAGACACGTTCATTTGACAGCTACGGTAAATTGTCGCAGCAGTCAGTGGATGATTTAAAAGTAGGCGCGCGTATCGATGCGGGCGATAAGAAACAGGATCCGCTGGACTTCGCATTGTGGAAACAGGCGAAAGACGGGGAAATCAGCTGGGATTCACCATGGGGCACAGGCCGTCCGGGCTGGCATATCGAGTGCAGCGTGATGGCGCGTGAACATCTCGGGAACACAATTGACATTCATGCAGGCGGACAGGACTTAACATTCCCGCATCACGAAAACGAAATCGCGCAGAGTGAATGTATGACAGACGAAACATTCGCCAATTACTGGATGCATAACGGTTACATTAATATCGACAACACTAAGATGTCGAAATCTCTCGGCAACTTCATATTAGTGCACGATATTATTAAGGAAATTGAGCCGAATGTACTCCGCTACTTTATGGTGAGTGTGCATTACCGCAACCCGATTAACTATAACCGTGAGCTTGTGGATGCAGCGCGCAACGGTCTGATGCGTATTCAGGACAGCTATCACCAGGCGGCGGAACGTCTGAACAAAGCGGTCGGTACAGAATCAGACGATAAAGTGCTCGCTAAAATTGACGGCAACATTAAACTGCTTGAAGCGCACATGGATGATGATTTCAATACGGCCAACGCTGTTGCGGCATGGCATGAACTGACAGGCGAACTGAATAAGTATCTCCGTCAGCCGTCGACAGAAAAAGAAGTGCTTGAAAAATTCATGGCGGCATTCAAGACGTATTCTGAAATTCTCGGTGTGAGCCTGGACAGAAAAGAACTGCTGCTTGATGAAGAAGTTGAAGCGCTGATTGAAGAACGTGAAGCGGCACGTAAAAATAAAGACTTCGCACGTGCAGATGAAATCCGTGACAGCTTAAAAGCGGAAGGCATCGTACTTGAAGACACGAAAGACGGCGTGAGGTTTAAACGTGGATAATTTTAAACTGGACACAGTGCCGTCACTGTCGCTGGCATTTTTAGGCGATGCGGTTTATGCCGTGCATGTCCGCGAATATTTAATAAGAAACAAACCCTATTTAAAACCGGATGCGCTGCACAGGGAAGCAAATAAACTTGTCAGCGCGCGTGCTCAGGCGGAAGCACTGCACTTTTTAAGGCAGTCGGAACTGCTGACGGAAGAAGAGTGGGATATTGCGAAAAAGGCGCGTAACAAATCGAGTGCGACACGTGCGAAGAATGCTTCGATTAAAGAGTACCGGAACGCATCGGGTCTTGAAGCGCTCGTCGGGCACCTTGCACTGACGGATAATGAGGCGCGTATTACAGAGCTGATGGCTCACATTATTAAGAACGGGAGTGAAGTGCAATGAGCAGTTCAGCAATAGCAGGACGTCACGCAGTAAAAGAACTGCTGCGTTCAAACAGCGATATTAATAAGATTTATATACAGGATACTGTAAACAAAAGTCAGCTGAAAGAAATTCTTGATCTGGCGAAAGAAAAACGCGTCGTTGTGTCAACGGTGCCGAAGAACAAAATAGACGGACTGACAGACGAACGCCATCAGGGCATCGTTGCACTTGTCAGTGCGCACGAATATATGCCGTTCGAAGAACTGCTTCTGAATATTGAAGGCAAAGATGCCAACATCATTATTTTGGACGGACTGGAAGATCCGCATAACCTCGGTTCTATTTTAAGAACATGTGATGCAGTCGGCTTCGATGCGGTAATCATTCCGAAACGCCGCTCGGTGCTCTTAACGGATACGGTAGCGAAAACATCCACCGGTGCGATTGAATATGTGCCGGTTGTCAGAGTGACGAACATTAACCAGACAATCGACAAGCTGAAGGAACATAACTTCTGGGTTATCGGCAGCGATGGTACGGGTACGCTGGACTACCGCGAGATGAACGCGAAATCCGGCAGTACTGCGCTCGTCGTCGGCAGTGAAGGTGAAGGAATAAGCAAGAAGACACTGGAGAAATGCGACTTTACCGTTAAAATTCCGATGGTCGGTGAAATTACGAGTCTGAATGCTTCGGTTTCAGCGGCGCTTCTGATGTATGAAGTGTTCCGCCAGCAGAACCCGCCTGGACGTGATTAATTATGCGTAAAAAACGGCGGTTACTGGTGGTTGACGGCTATAATTTAATCGGCGCCAACTCCAGGCTTTTTGCAGAATCCAAAACTTCACTTCAGCTTGCGAGAGAAGAAGTACTGAAAGCGCTGAGTGAATATCAGGCGCTGCAAAACTATGAAATCATCTGTGTTTTTGATGCGTATGAAGTGAAAAACCAGGAAGCGGTTATCGATTATTACGGCATCACGGTGATTTATACGAAAGAAAAAGAAACAGCCGATGAATATATAGAACGGTTCGTTTACGATAACTATCATCCTCATTTATGCGATATCAGTGTCGTCACGAGTGATCTGACAGAACAGAATGCGATATTTGCATACGGCGCCTACCGGATTCCTTCGAGAGAGATGTGGCTGAATCTGGCAGAGGCTGATAAAAATATCAGTGCGCATATTGAGACAATAAATGAAAAACTGCCGAGGACAAAACTGGATATCAGTGACGAAGTGCTCGCAAAAATGGAAAAACTGCGCCGCGGCGAGGAATGACACCTTGAATGCCTGCCCGTAACCTCATATATTAAGGATAATATAAAAGAGGGGGCGCAGCGGATGTATTTAATAAAGCCATTTTATATTTACCTCCGGGAAACCGGGCCGGCAGAGTACGACGTCACAGATGTGATATATAACAGCAGTGCACTTAGAGTAAAAGACGGCGATTTTGATGCATTCGATGAAATTGATACCCGGCTGCGTCCGCTCATCAGACGGATGTCATTCAAGTACGATATGAACGAACACGACCGTGAAGATTTAATTCAGGAAATGATGTTCGCAGCACTGATTCTCTGTCTTAAATACGATTATGCAAAAGGTCACTACAGACATTATGTACTCCGGACCATCCGGCTGAAGATGTATGACTATATTAATTTCTGCAGCGCCTGGCATCAGATTGAGCTTGATCCTCATGAGATGCTGATGTTTGAAAACAAACATGCCCTGTCGCATATAATATTAAAAGAGGCGCAGGCGGAATACGCCGGGGCGGCAGGGGATTTATCGAATTACGAAAAACAGGTGCTGAAGTTCCTGTTCGACGGCTGCACTTTGAGTGATATCGCAAGTATTTGCCGCAAAGAGCCGGAGTCGGTAATCAACACCCTTTACAGGATAAAAACCAAGTTCAGCTCAGTTGAAGATTTACACGCTGTTGTTGACAATAACGCCCTGAGCCGATATAGTATACTAGAATTGAAATGAGGATTTTAAGATGAAAATTGCTCTTATATGCAGTGACTGCGGCTCGCGTAATTATTCATTAAACAAGCCGGTTCACAATGAAAGACTCGTCATGAAAAAACATTGTCCAAAATGCAATAAGCATACAACGCATAAAAGTTCTATATAGTTCAGGAGGAACGGTTGATGAATAATAATAATAACTTCTTCCAAAATGTTGTTAGCGAGATGAAAAAAGTCAGCTGGCCAACAGGGCAGGAAGTAGTCCGTTATACGACGACAGTAGTACTTACTGTAGTATTTTTTCTGGCATTTTTCTATGTGCTGGATATCGGCATCACAGCACTAATTGATTTTATGTAATTTAAAAGGAGCGGTAAAATGTCTCTAGACAAGCATTGGTATGCAGTACATACCTATTCAGGCTATGAAAACAAAGTAAAGGCAAACCTAGAGGCGCGCCTTGAATCGATGAATATGCAGGATTTAATTTTCCGCGTAGTCATTCCCGAAGAAGAAGAAACAACAATTAAAGACGGGAAAAAGAAAACGGCAATGAAGAAAACATTCCCGGGATATGTTCTCGTTGAATTAGTAATGACAGACGAATCATGGTACGTTGTCCGCAATACGCCGGGCGTTACAGGATTTGTCGGCTCGCAGGGTGCGGGCAGCAAACCGAACCCGCTGCTGCCGGATGAAGTTAAATTTATCCTTCGCCAGATGGGAATGTCCGAGAAAATTGTTGATATTGAAGTCGCTGTCGGCGAATCGATTAACATTATTGCAGGACCATTCAATAACCAGAGCGGTGTAATTGAGTCTATCGATGAGGAACGCTACAAGCTTACTGTACTGGTTGAGATGTTCGGCCGTGAAACACCGGTTGAAGTTGAATTCGACCAGATCGAAAAACTTTAATTTTTTAATTGAAATATGTAACTATTATGTGCTATACTTTCATGGTCGCAAATTTGCGGCCATCTTTATTTATGTATACAGATGAAGAGTGGGAGGATGAAATCTAAACATCCTGTGACCACATCACGATTATGAGGAGGTGCAACATCGTGGCTAAAAAAGTTATTAATGTTGTGAAATTGCAAATTCCTGCAGGCAAGGCGAACCCGGCACCACCGGTAGGTCCAGCACTAGGTCAGGCAGGCGTAAACATCATGGGATTCTGTAAAGAATTCAACGCACGTACACAAGAGCAGGCAGGTCTTATTATTCCTGTAGAAATCTCAGTATTTGAGGACCGCTCATTCACATTTATTACAAAAACTCCACCAGCAGCTGTTCTTCTTAAGAAAGCAGCAAGCGTTGAGAAGGGTTCTGGCGAACCTAACAAAAACAAGGTGGCAACTGTTACAGCGGATCAGGTTCGTGAAATCGCTGAAACGAAAATGGAAGACTTAAATGCAGCATCAGTAGAAGCAGCAGTTAAAATGGTAGAAGGTACAGCTAGAAGCATGGGCTTCTCTGTCGAAAAATAAATTAAGTATTAATACGGTCGTGGGAGGATTAACCCCGCTATAACCACAAGGAGGAATATATATGGCTAAGAGAGGTAAAAAGTATCAAGCTGCTCTAGAGAAGTTTGATCAAAACTCTACATTCTCAATTGAAGAAGCAATTAAACTTGCTAAAGAAACGCATGTTGCCAACTTTGACGCTTCAGTTGAAGTAGCATTCCGTCTAGGTATTGATACGCGTAAAAATGATCAGCAGATCCGTGGAGCATTAGTATTGCCGCACGGTACTGGTAAGTCACAGCGTGTATTAGTATTTGCTAAAGGCGAAAAAGCTAAAGAAGCAGAAGCTGCAGGCGCAGACTTCGTAGGCGAAGCAGAGTTAGCACAAAAGATTAATGGTGGATGGTTTGATTTCGATGTAATCGTTGCAACACCGGACATGATGGGCGAAGTTGGTAAATTAGGCCGCGTACTTGGACCTAAAGGACTAATGCCAAACCCTAAAACTGGTACAGTAACTATGGATGTAACGAAAGCAGTTCAGGAAATCAAAGCTGGTAAAGTTGAATACCGCGCTGAAAAAGCTGGTATTGTACACGTTGGAATCGGTAAAGTTTCATTTGGCGAAGAACAACTTGTAGAAAACTTTAAAGCAATTCACGATGCTCTTGAAAAAGCTAAACCTGCATCATCTAAAGGTGTTTACTTCAAATCAGTAACAGTATCAAGCACGATGGGCCCTGGAATTACAGTTGACCCAAACGTTGTAAGAACTGTCTAAAAAATAAATATTGACAAGTGTGAATATATCGGTTATATTTACACTTGTAAATTTTAAAAGATTTCCTAAGACAGCAGGAGCTGATTACATCAGCTTAATAATAATCCTGCCGAGGCAAATAAAAATGACTTGAATGATATTCATATAAATTCAAGCACTTTTTGCCGCGGGTAAAAGGTGCTTTTTTATTTGCACCAAAAAATAATGGAGGTGTAACTACATGTCAAACGTGATTGAACAAAAACAACAGCACGTTGAAGTTATTGCAGAACAGATTAAAAACTCTGTATCTACTGTTTTAGTAGACTACCGCGGTTTAACTGTTTCTCAAGTAACTGAATTACGTAAGCAATTACGTGATGCTGGAATTGAATTCAAAGTTTACAAAAACACGATGGTTCGCCGTGCTGCGGATTCACAAGGCTTATCTGAGCTTAATGAATTCCTGGTTGGCCCAAGTGCAATCGCATTTTCTAACGAAGATGTTATCGCTCCTGCTAAAATCATCCACGAATTCTCTAAAAAACACGAAGCTTTAGAAATTAAAGCAGGTGTCATCGAAGGTAGTTTCGTACCGGCGGAAGATGTTAAATCAATTGCATCTCTGCCATCAAGAGACGGCTTACTTTCTATGCTGTTATCAGTATTACAAGCACCAGTACGCAACTTCGCATATGCAGTTAAAGCTATCGGTGAAAAAGAAGAACAAGAAAACGGCGAAGCTTAATATTAAGCGCGCTTAAAACCAACAAAAAAATGGAGGAATATTATTATGGCTAACAATGAACAAATCATTGAAAGTATTAAAGAAATGTCAGTTTTAGAATTAAACGACTTAGTAAAAGCAATTGAAGAAGAATTTGGCGTAACTGCTGCTGCTCCTGTAGCTGCTGCAGGTGGCGGGGAAGCTGCTGCTGCTGAAGAACAAACTGAATTTGATGTAGAACTTACATCTGCAGGTTCGTCTAAGATTAAAGTAATCAAAGTAGTTCGTGAAGCTACTGGTCTTGGTCTTAAAGATGCTAAGGAGCTAGTTGACGGCGCTCCTAAAGTTATCAAAGAAGGTCTTTCTAAAGACGACGCTGAAGCTCTTAAAGCTCAACTTGAAGAAGTTGGCGCTGGCGTAGAAGTTAAGTAGTCTATATAAATTTTGACACAAAAAGTTCCCGTAAACATAAGTTTATCGGGGACTTTTTTAGTTACTTTTAACGATTGGGGGAGATTTAATGTCTCACTATTTTACTACGGACAATACACCTCATGAATTCAGCGAAATTAAATTCAGTTTCAACAATCATGTCTACCGCTTTAAAACGGACCGCGGGGTATTTTCCAAAAATCAGATTGATTACGGCACAGAGGTGCTGATCAAAACTGTATTTGAGGATTTTAAAGGCGCGGGTCAGCTGATAGATATGGGCGCAGGATACGGCCCGATCGGCACAGTGCTTGGCAGGGAACTCGGCATGGAGCCGGTAATGGTCGAAGTTAATGAAGATGCGATACAGTTATCCATTGAAAATACACGCCGGGAAAAGATAAAAGCTGACGTGCTCGACCGTGAAAGTTACAATGATAAGATGTTTAATGTTCCTCTGTATGTTACCAACCCGCCGTTCAGAGCGGGGAAAGATACAGTGATCGGTATTCTGGATGATGGTTTTAAACGCCTTTCTGAAAATGGTGCCTTTTATATGGTTGTCCAGAAAAAACAAGGTATGCCTTCTTATAAAAAGCATTTGAAATCATTGTTTGGAAATGTTGAAATTGCATCAAAAGATAAAGGTTATTACATCTTAAAAAGCACTAAATAAAAGAAATTATATATTTGACTTGACAAATTGTATATGTTATTCTTATAGAATGTTAAATTAATATCAATAAGTATGTACTTTTCTGTGCAGCTGTTGAATGGAACATTTAAACAAGTGTCCAGTTTAATAGGAAATGGAGTTGAATACGATTCCGTTTTCTTTTTGTCTTTTGAACTGCTGTGCACTCAAATGTCCCATTATAGTTTACGCAAATATTATTAGGGGTGAATCTGTCGATGAGTCAATTGATTCAGTATGGAAGACATGCACAACGTAGAAGTTATGCGCGTATCGAAGAGAAGTTAGAATTGCCTAACTTAATTGAGATTCAGACGAAATCGTACGAGTGGTTTTTAGAAACCGGTCTAATCGAAATGTTTAAAGATATTTCTCCGGTAGAAGATTTTACCGGAAACATGTCTTTAGAGTTTGTCGATTATAAACTCGGCGAACCGAAGTATAACGAGGAAGAAGCGAAAGATCACGATTCTACTTACTCAGCACCGCTGAGAGTGAAAGTTCGTTTAGTCATCAAAGAAACCGGCGAAGTTAAAGAGCAGGATGTATTTATGGGAGATTTCCCATTGATGACGGATACAGGGACGTTCATTATTAATGGCGCTGAGCGTGTAATCGTTTCGCAATTAGTAAGAAGCCCGTCTGTATATTTCTCTGAGAAGTTCGACAAGAATGGTAAATTGAACTTCGGAGCAACAGTCATCCCTAACCGTGGCGCATGGTTAGAATATGAAATCGACGCAAAAGATGTCGTATATGTAAGAATCGACCGCACGCGTAAATTACCAATCACGGTATTATTACGTGCGTTAGGTTTTGCAACTGACGAAGAAATCATCAACCTTCTCGGCGATAACGAGTACCTTCGCAACACGCTCGAGAAAGATGCGACAGAAACAGTCGACCAGGCCCTGTTAGAAATTTACGAAAGATTGCGTCCAGGCGAACCGCCAACAGTAGAAAACGCACGTAATTTATTATATTCGAGATTCTTTGATCCGAAACGTTACGACTTAGCAAATGTCGGACGTTATAAGATGAATAAGAAACTTCATCTGCAAAACCGTCTCTTCAACCAAGTGCTTACAGAACCGGTTGTCGACTCAGAGACAGGTGAAATTATTGCTGAAGCAGGTTCAACTATCGACCGCCGTACACTGGATTCGATTATGGAACAGCTTGAAACAACTGCAAACCTGAAAACTTACCACCTTGAGCAGGGTCTCTTAGACGAGCCTGTTGAAGTTCAGTCGGTAAAAGTAAGATCACGCAACAACGAAGAGCATTCAACGACAGTAATCGGCAATGCTTTCCCTGATGTGGAAGTTAAATCAATCACGCCTTCAGACATTATTTCTTCAATGAGTTATTTCTTTAACTTATTAGAAGGTGTCGGATTCACTGATGATATCGACCACCTTGGAAATCGCCGTCTGCGTTCAGTTGGTGAACTCCTTCAGAACCAGTTCCGTATTGGCGTTTCACGTATGGAACGTGTTGTACGCGAAAGAATGTCTATTCAGGATACTGAGACTGTAACGCCTCAGCAGCTGATTAACATCCGTCCGGTAATTGCATCTATTAAAGAGTTCTTCGGAAGCTCGCAATTATCACAGTTCATGGACCAGACGAACCCGCTTGCCGAATTGACGCACAAACGCCGTCTGTCTGCGTTGGGACCCGGCGGTTTAACTCGTGAACGTGCCGGCATGGAAGTACGTGACGTTCACTACTCTCACTACGGCCGTATGTGTCCAATCGAGACGCCTGAGGGACCGAATATCGGACTGATTAACACGCTGTCAAGTTATGCACGTGTTAACGATTTCGGATTTATCGAAACACCTTACAGAAGAGTAGACCCTGAAACAAACAAAGTAACGAACAAAATCGATTACTTAACAGCTGACGAAGAAGACAGCTATGTTGTGGCACAGGCAAACGCTGTTCTTGGTGAAGATGGTTCATTCCTCGATGAGGAAGTTATCTGCCGTTTCCGCGGAAACAACACGCAGATGCAGCGCGATCGTATGGACTACATGGATGTATCGCCTAAGCAGGTAGTATCTGCTGCGACGGCTTGTATTCCATTCCTTGAAAACGATGACTCAAACCGTGCACTTATGGGTGCGAACATGCAGCGTCAGGCAGTTCCATTATTAAACCCTGAATCACCGTTTATCGGTACAGGTATGGAACACGTGTCTGCCCGCGACTCAGGTGCTGCAGTAGTATCACGCTACAGAGGGCGCGTTGAACATGTTGAAGCGAAAGAAATTCACGTCCGCCGTATTGAAGATAAGAACGGTAAAGACGTAGAAACAGAAAAAGATATTTACAGAATGTCCAAATTCGTGCGTTCAAACGCAGGAACTTGTTACAACCAGAAACCGATTATTGCTGAAGGCGACATCGTTTCAAAAGGTGAAATTTTAGCTGACGGTCCTTCAATGGATAACGGTGAAATGGCACTTGGACGCAACCTTGTTGTCGGCTTCATGACTTGGGATGGTTATAACTATGAGGATGCTGTAATCATGAGTGAACGTCTGGTGAAACAGGATGTATACACTTCAATTCATATTGAAGAATACGAATCTGAATCAAGAGACACGAAACTCGGACCTGAAGAAATTACACGCGACATTCCAAACGTATCTGACAGTGCACTTAAGAAACTGGACGATCGCGGAATTGTCCACATCGGTGCTGAAGTTATTGACGGCGATATTCTTGTTGGTAAAGTAACACCTAAAGGTGTAACTGAACTGACTGCAGAAGAACGTCTCCTGCACGCAATCTTCGGTGAAAAAGCACGTGAAGTCAGAGATACTTCACTGCGTGTACCTCACGGTGCAGGCGGAATCGTGCTTGATGTTAAAGTATTCAACCGTGAAGACGGCGACGAATTATCACCTGGTGTTAACCAGCTTGTGCGTGTTTACATCGTTCAGAAGAGAAAGATTTCTGAAGGTGATAAGATGTGCGGACGCCACGGTAACAAGGGTGTTATTTCGAAGATTTTACCAGAAGAAGATATGCCTTATATGCCTGATGGCACACCAATTGACATCATGCTTAACCCGCTGGGAGTTCCATCTCGTATGAACATCGGTCAGGTGCTTGAACTGCACCTCGGTATGGCGGCACGTGCAATGGGCTTAAGAATGGCATCACCTGTATTTGATGGAGCGAATGAAGACGATGTGTGGTCTACAATGGAAGAAGCAGGACTTGCACGCGACGGTAAGACGGTATTATACGACGGGCGCACAGGCGAACCGTTCGAAAACCGTATTTCTGTAGGTGTAATGTACATGCTGAAACTTGCACACATGGTTGACGATAAACTTCACGCAAGAAGTACTGGACCATACTCACTGGTTACACAGCAGCCACTTGGCGGTAAAGCACAGTTCGGCGGACAGCGTTTCGGTGAAATGGAAGTATGGGCACTTGAAGCATACGGTGCTGCGTACACATTACAGGAAATCCTGACAGTTAAATCCGATGATACTGTCGGACGTGTGAAAACATACGAAGCAATCGTTAAAGGTGAAAACCTGCCGAAACCTGGTGTTCCGGAATCATTCAGAGTGTTGATGAAAGAACTTCAGAGCTTAGGTCTCGACGTAAGTATCATGGATGAAAACGACGAAGAAATTGAATTGCGCGATACAGAAGATGATGAGATTCAAAGCCAACCGACTCAATCGGACAACGTAACTGCTTCAGCTAAAAATGAAAATGTTACTGAGTAATGTGCTGAGCTTGAGAAAACTTTAGGGAGGAAAGCTCATTGATAGATGTTAATAGATTTAAATATATGAAAATTGGTTTAGCGTCACCGGAAAAGATCCGTTCATGGTCTTTCGGTGAAGTGAAGAAACCGGAAACGATTAACTACAGAACATTAAAACCGGAACGCGATGGTTTATTCTGTGAGAAAATTTTCGGACCAACAAAAGACTGGGAATGCAGCTGCGGTAAATACAAACGTGTCAGATATAAAGGCATGGTTTGTGACCGCTGCGGAGTTGAAGTTACGCGCGCTAAAGTCAGACGTGAAAGAATGGGGCACATTGAACTTGCTGCTCCTGTAACTCACATCTGGTACTTTAAAGGGATCCCGTCACGTATGGGTCTTCTTTTAGACATGTCACCCCGTTCACTTGAGGAAATCATCTATTTCGCATCTTACGCTGTAATTAAGCCGGGACCTACGGGTCTCGAGCCTAAACAGCTGTTAAGCGAACGTGAATACCGTGAGTATTACGATAAATTCGGCAATACGTTCACAGCGAAAATGGGTGCTGAAGCAATCAAGGATTTACTTCAGCTTGTAGATTTAAACGCAGAACTCGAAATGCTCAGAAAAGAATTGGAAACTGCAACAGGCCAGCGTCTGACTCGTGCGATTAAACGACTTGAAGTTGTTGAAGCGTTCCGTCATTCAGGCAACGAGCCATCGTGGATGATTCTTGATGTGCTGCCGATTATTCCGCCGGAAATCCGTCCGATGGTACAACTTGACGGCGGACGTTTTGCGACGAGTGACATGAACGACTTATATCGTCGTGTAATTAACCGTAACAACCGTCTGAAACGCCTTCTGGATTTAGGTGCACCGGGGATTATCGTCCAAAACGAGAAACGGATGCTGCAGGAAGCTGTAGATGCGCTAATCGATAATGGACGCCGCGGCCGTCCTGTAACAGGACCGGGTAACCGTCCGCTTAAATCACTGTCTCACATGCTTAAAGGTAAGCAGGGACGTTTCCGTCAAAACCTTCTTGGTAAACGCGTTGACTACTCAGGACGTTCGGTTATCGTTGTTGGACCGAGCCTGAAAATGTATCAGTGCGGACTGCCGAAGGAAATGGCGCTGGAACTCTTCAAGCCTTTCGTTATGAAAGAACTTGTAGCACGTGATTTAGCAACAAATATCAAGAATGCCAAAGGTAAAATCGAGCGCATGGAAAACGAAGTATGGGATGTCCTGGAAGACGTTATTTCAGAACACCCGGTATTGTTAAACCGTGCACCGACACTTCACCGTCTCGGTATCCAGGCTTTCGAAGCGAAATTAGTTGAAGGCCGTGCAATCCGTCTTCACCCGTTAGTAACAACAGCATATAACGCTGACTTTGACGGTGACCAGATGGCAGTACACGTTCCTTTATCTAAAGAAGCACAGGCTGAGGCACGCATGCTTATGCTCGCAGCTCAAAACATCCTTAACCCTAAAGATGGCAAGCCGGTAGTTACACCGTCCCAGGATATGGTGCTTGGTAACTACTACTTAACACTTGAGCGCGAAAACATGAAGAACGAAGGACATATCTTCAAGGGAATCAATGAAGTAGTGATGGCTTACCAGAATGGTTACACATCACTTCATACACGTATTGGTCTTCACACGCAGGAATTGTCTGAAGAAAAAGTTTCAGCTGAGAACAAAGGTAAATTATTAATGACGACTGTCGGAAAAGTAATCTTTAACCAGATTATGCCGCCATCGTTCCCATATATTAACGAACCGACACGCGAAAACCTGGAGCGTAAAACGCCAAATAAATACTTCATCGACGGTAAAGACTTAGATGAAGAAGGTTTAGTTGGAAAAGTTCAGGAAATGCCTCTTGTTGCACCATTCGACAAGAAATTCCTCGGACAGGTTATCGCGGAAGTTTTCAACAAGTTCCACATTACAGAAACATCTGTCATGCTTGACCTGATGAAAGACTTAGGTTTTAAATACTCCGCTAAAGCCGGTATTACGGTAGGGGTAGCAGATATCGTTGTACTTCCTGAAAAACAGGTTATTATCGACGAGACTGAAGAAAAAGTAGAAAGAGTTCAAAAGCAGTTCTCACGCGGTTTAATTACTGAAGAAGAACGTTACAATGCTGTTATTGAACTTTGGACGAAAGCGAAAGATATTATCCAGGATAAACTGATGGCATCACTGCACCGTCTGAACCCGATTTTCATGATGAGTGATTCAGGTGCACGTGGTAACGCGTCAAACTTCACGCAGCTTGCTGGTATGCGTGGACTGATGGCCAACCCGTCCGGTGAAATCATCGAGCTTCCAATCAAATCAAGTTTCCGTGAAGGACTGACAGTACTTGAGTACTTCATTTCAACACACGGTGCGCGTAAAGGACTTGCCGACACAGCACTGAAAACTGCTGACTCGGGTTATCTGACACGCCGTCTTGTAGACGTAGCTCAGGATGTTATCGTCCGCGAAGAAGATTGCGGTACGGATAAAGGACTTAACGTTTCTGCACTTACAGAAGGTTCGGAATTAATCGAGCCTCTGATCGACCGTCTTGAAGGCCGTTACGTGAAAGAAACAGTAAGACATCCGGAAACAAATGAAGTAATTCTCGGCAGTAACGAACTGATTACGCCGGATATTGCGAAAGAAATTGTTAACAGCGGTATTGAAGAAGTTTATATCCGCTCAGCATTTACATGTAATACACGTCATGGTGTATGTGAACGCTGTTACGGTAAAAACCTTGCAACAGGTGAAAAAGTTGAAGTCGGCGAAGCAGTTGGTACAATTGCAGCCCAATCAATTGGTGAACCTGGTACACAGCTTACAATGCGTACATTCCACACAGGCGGGGTAGCAGGTAGCGATATTACACAAGGTCTGCCGCGTATTCAGGAATTATTTGAAGCGCGTAATCCGAAAGGTCAGGCGCAGATTTCAGAAATTCACGGTACGGTAACGGATATTGAAGTCGTTAAAGACCGTCAGCAGGAAGTTAAAGTTAAAGGTGAGCACGAAACGCGTACTTACATGGTACCGGGAGCTGCACGCCTGCTGGTTGAAATTGGCGATAAAGTCGGTCCGGGTGAAGTATTAAACGAAGGTTCAATCGAACCTAAACAGCTGCTTCAGGTAGCCGGTTTAAATACTACACAGGAATATCTGCTTAAAGAAGTACAGAAAGTATACCGTATGCAAGGGGTAGAAATCGGTGATAAGCACGTTGAGGTTATGGTTCGTCAAATGCTGCGTAAAGTACGCATTATCGATGCCGGAGACACTTCATTATTACCGGGTGCTTTAGTAGAAATCCACACGTTTACCGACGCAAACAAAGAAATATTCAAAAAGAGAAAACGTCCGGCAACGGCGAAACCTGTGCTGCTTGGTATTACTAAAGCATCACTTGAAACGGAAAGCTTCCTATCAGCAGCCAGCTTCCAGGAAACTACACGTGTCCTTACAGATGCAGCGATTAAAGGGAAACGCGATGATCTTCTCGGTCTTAAAGAGAACGTTATTATCGGTAAACTTATCCCTGCTGGTACGGGAATGCCTAAGTATAAAAACGTAGAAATAGATGTAGCTGAAAAAGCAGTATCGGAAGATGAAGCAGTTCTTTTAGAAGACTAATTCACGAACGGTATTAATAAGAGAAAATTACATGTATTTATGGGTCGAATATATGTACACCAGCCGCTCCATAACGGGGCGGCTTTTATATAAAATACTTTGCGAAAATCCGCGTTTTTTAATAGCCATGACATAATATTTATGTTAGTCTGTTTATGTCTTATCGATATAAATTTTTATATCGGGAACGCTTGACACTGAAGTTGCCGCGATGGTATTATAGTTAAGGTTACTTTATGAGGGACTTTGTACCCGGTCATAAAGGAGACAAAGTGTATTTAGTGTAAGATTTGCATCTTACAGATTTTTTATACTCTAAAAATGAACCACCTGGATGTGTGGATTAAGAAAAAGAGAGGAGGACATTCGATTATGCCAACTATTAATCAGTTAATCAGAAAGTCACGCAGTACTAAATCACAAAAATCTGATTCGCCTGCATTAAACAGAGGATTTAACAGTCTTAAGAAACGCGTTACTACTGACGCTGCGCCACAGAAACGCGGTGTTTGTACACGTGTAGGTACTATGACTCCTAAGAAACCAAACTCTGCTTTACGTAAATATGCACGTGTTAGATTATCAAATAACATTGAAGTGAACGCGTATATTCCTGGAATTGGGCACAACCTGCAAGAACACAGTGTTGTACTTATCCGTGGAGGACGTGTTAAAGACTTACCGGGGGTACGTTATCACGTAGTTCGTGGTGCACTTGATACTTCAGGTGTTGAAGGCCGCAGACAGAGCCGTTCACATTACGGTGCTAAAAAGCCTAAAGGCGACAAGTAATATTCAGTTACTTTAGCTGCAAAATCAAATTAAAAAAATGAAAAAATAAAAGTTGGAAGGAGGATAATTATGCCACGTAAAGGTCCAGTACCAAAAAGAGATGTTTTACCGGATCCGATTCACAACTCTAAGCTTGTGACTAAACTCATCAACAAGATGATGATCGACGGTAAACGAGGAACTTCGCAAAAAATTCTTTATAATGCATTTGATCTAGTACAAGAACGTTCTGGTAAAGATGCTATGGAGGTTTTTGACGAAGCGATTGAAAACATTATGCCACTTCTTGAAGTTAAAGCACGCCGTGTTGGTGGGTCAAACTATCAAGTGCCGGTTGAAGTTCGTCCAGAACGCCGTACTACTCTAAGCTTACGTTGGCTTGTGAACTACGCACGTCTGCGTGGGGAAAAGACAATGGAAGAAAGATTAGCTAACGAAATTCTTGATGCTGCTAACAACACAGGTGGAGCAGTTAAGAAACGCGAAGAAAGTCATAAAATGGCTGAAGCTAACAGAGCATTTGCACACTACCGCTGGTAGTATGCATTGCCTTTTAGTATTTAAATCTAATCCATTCCTGGAAGGAGCAAAGAATACTCATGGCAAGACCATTTACTTTAGATAACACTCGTAATATCGGTATCATGGCGCACATCGATGCAGGTAAAACTACGACGACTGAACGTATTCTTTATTACACAGGACGTATCCACAAACTAGGTGAAACACACGAAGGTGCTTCACAGATGGACTGGATGGCGCAGGAGCAGGAACGTGGAATCACGATCACATCTGCTGCGACAACAGCTGAGTGGGACGGACACCGTGTAAACATTATCGATACACCTGGACACGTAGACTTCACTGTTGAAGTTGAACGTTCACTTCGTGTGCTAGATAGTGCGGTTACAGTACTTGATGCACAATCAGGTGTTGAACCACAAACAGAAACAGTATGGCGTCAAGCGACAACATACGGCGTTCCAAGACTAGTATTTGTCAACAAAATGGACAAAGTCGGTGCAGACTTCCAGTATTCAGTAGGCACTGTAAAAGACCGTTTACAGGCAAATATTCACCCGATTCAAATTCCAATTGGTGCAGAAGACAATTTCTCAGGGATTATTGATCTTGTAGAAATGAAAGCTCATCTGTACAGTAATGACTTAGGAACTGACATCGAGACAGTTGAAATTCCTGAGGAACACATGGACAGAGCTGCAGAAGCAAGAGAATCTCTTATCGAAGGTTTAGCTGACGTTAATGAAGACGTTATGGAAAAATACCTTGGCGGAGAAGAATTCTCTGTAGAAGAACTCAAAGCAGCAATTCGCCAGGCGACTTGTGATGTTGAATTCTATCCTGCACTATGTGGTACTGCATTTAAAAATAAAGGTGTTCAATTACTGCTTAACGCAGTAGTAGACTATCTTCCATCTCCATTAGACGTTAAGCCAATTGTTGGTCATAAAGTGGATAATGAAGAGGAAGAATATATTGCAAAACCGGATGATTCTGAGCCGTTTGCAGCATTAGCGTTTAAAGTAATGACGGATCCATTCGTTGGTAAGCTTACTTTCTTCCGCGTGTACTCAGGTACACTTGATGCTGGTTCTTACGTACAGAACACTACTAAAGGCAAACGTGAACGTGTCGGCCGTATCTTACAGATGCACGCTAACTCACGTGAAGAAATCTCAACTGTATTCTCAGGAGATATCGCAGCTGCAGTAGGTCTTAAAGACACTGGTACAGGTGACACTCTTACACAAGAGAAACTTAATGTAATCCTTGAGTCTATGGAATTCCCTGAACCGGTAATTCACTTATCGGTTGAGCCGAAGTCTAAAAGTGACCAGGACAAGTTAACGACTGCACTTGTTAAACTGCAGGAAGAAGACCCGACGTTCACTGCCCGTACTGACCAGGAAACTGGACAGGTTATTATCGGCGGTATGGGTGAGCTTCACCTGGACGTACTTGTTGACCGCATGAAACGTGAATTCAAAGTTGAATGTAACGTTGGTGCGCCAATGGTATCTTACCGCGAAACATTTACTGTGCCTGCTAAGGTGCAAGGTAAATTCGCCCGCCAATCTGGTGGACGCGGTCAGTTCGGTGATGTTCACATTGAATTTACTCCAAACGAACAAGGTGCCGGTTTCGAATTCGAAAACGCAATTGTCGGTGGGGTAGTTCCACGTGAATATATTCCATCTGTAGAAGCTGGACTTAAGGATTCTATGGAAAACGGTGTACTTGCCGGTTATCCACTAGTTGACGTTAAGGCTAAACTTTACGATGGTTCATATCACGATGTCGATTCATCTGAGATGGCGTTTAAGATTGCTGCATCACTTGCACTGAAAGAAGCTGCTAAAGTTTGTAAAGCTGTTCTTTTAGAGCCGATGATGAAGGTCGAAATCGTTATGCCGGAAGAATATTTAGGAGATATCATGGGTGACGTAACCAGCCGTCGCGGACGTGTAGATGGTATGAACGCCCGCGGTAACGCTCAAGTCGTTAACGCATTCGTTCCACTATCTGAAATGTTCGGTTACGCAACGTCATTACGTTCTAACACTCAAGGTCGCGGTACTTATTCAATGGTATTCGACCACTATGAGCAGGTTCCTAAATCAGTATCTGAAGAAATCATCAAGAAAAACACTGGCGAATAATTCATATACTTGATTTTTTAGAATAAATGCTTTATAAGTGTTGTAAGAAAGACTTCGAGACGGGTTCGTCCCGCTCTCGGGTTTTATATAAAAAATAATGTTCTATATAAGGAGAGGTATTTTACAATGGGTAAAGAAAAATTTGACCGTTCGAAAACGCATGCCAACATTGGTACTATTGGTCACGTTGACCACGGTAAAACAACTTTAACAGCTGCGATCGCAACTGTATTATCTAAGCACGGTGGCGGGGAAGCACAAAGCTACGACATGGTAGACAACGCACCTGAAGAAAAAGAACGTGGTATTACAATTAACACGTCTCACATCGAGTACGAAACTGAAAAACGTCACTACGCACACGTAGACTGCCCGGGACACGCTGACTATGTTAAAAACATGATCACTGGTGCTGCGCAAATGGATGGCGGTATCTTAGTAGTATCTGCTGCTGATGGCCCAATGCCACAAACTCGTGAGCACATCCTTCTTTCACGTAACGTAGGTGTACCTGCACTTGTTGTATTCTTAAACAAAGTTGACATGGTAGACGACGAAGAATTACTTGAATTAGTTGAAATGGAAGTTCGTGAATTACTTTCTGAGTATGACTTCCCTGGTGACGATGTTCCAGTAATCGCTGGTTCAGCTCTTAAAGCTCTTGAAGGCGACGAAGAGTACGAACAAAAAATTCTTGACCTTATGAACGCTGTTGATGAGTACATTCCAACTCCGGAACGTGACTCTGACAAGCCATTCATGATGCCTGTTGAGGACGTTTTCTCAATCACTGGCCGTGGTACTGTTGCTACAGGACGTGTTGAGCGTGGACAAGTTAAAGTCGGCGAAGAAATCGAAATCATTGGTATCACTGAGTCTAAGAAAACAACTGTTACAGGTGTAGAAATGTTCCGTAAGCTTCTTGATTACGCTGAAGCTGGTGACAACATCGGTGCTCTTTTACGTGGTGTATCACGTGAAGACATCCAGCGTGGACAGGTTTTAGCTGCTCCAGGATCAATCACACCACACACAAACTTCAAAGCTGAAGTTTATGTTCTTTCAAAAGAAGAGGGTGGACGTCACACTCCATTCTTCACTAACTACCGCCCACAGTTCTACTTCCGTACAACTGACGTAACTGGCGTATGTAACTTACCTGAAGGAACTGAAATGGTTATGCCTGGTGACAACGTTGAAATGACAGTAGAACTTATTTCACCAATCGCTATTGAAGACGGTACACGTTTCTCAATCCGCGAAGGTGGACGTACTGTAGGATCAGGCGTTGTAACTGAAATCCAAAAATAATAATTTTTGAATTGTTATAACCATAAAGAAAAGAGCTGAGATTTTATCTCAGCTCTTTTTTGTGCTTATTTTTATTTTGATGTTATCTTTTATCGAAATTTAAAACTGCTTTCAGGAGTGTTTCGACACCTGTCTTCATACCGTCTTCGTCGATATCGAACAAAGGATGGTGATGCGGTATATCTGCATTCTTCTCGCTGTTATTTACACCTGTGTAAAAGTAGCATCCCGGTTTTTCCTGGATGAAGTAGGAGAAATCTTCGCCGCCCATTGCGGGACCGACTTCTTCAACACCTGACACGAACGCTGCACCTTCTCTCACGTTATCCACAACGTAGTCGAGGAGGGCGTGATCGTTTTTCATCGACGGATAACCGTACATAATTTCAAGGTCTGCATTGACGTTGAAACTTGCGCTGATACCGAGACAGATCTGTTCGAGCCGTTTCGCTGCAATTTCCCTTACTTCCGGCGTGTAGGTTCTGAACGTTCCTTTAATTTCTGCTGTACCCGGTATAACGTTGAATACCGTACCTGCATTGTACGCGCCGATAGTTACGACCGCAGAGTCCAGAGGGCTGACGGATCGCGACACAATCGTCTGTACTTGCTGAATCAGCGATGCTGAAGCAATGATCGGATCGTGAGTGACCTGCGGTGTTGCACCGTGTCCGCCAAGTCCGCGTACCGTAATTTTAAATGAATCTGCATTAGCGTACATCGTATCGTAGTTATATTTAATCGTACCAACCGGGAATTTAGTGGAAACATGAGTCCCGAATACATAATCGACATCGTCGAGCGCACCGTCTTCAATCATTGCTTTAGCACCGCCCGGGAGCAGCTCTTCTGCGTGCTGGTGAAGGAATACAACGTTGACCGGCAGTTCTTCTTTGTGTGCTGTTAAAATTTTAGCCATCGTAATGAGCATGGCTGTATGCGCATCGTGACCGCATGCATGCATAACGCCGGGTGTTTTAGATTTGTAAGGCACATCTTTCTCGTCGTGAATCGGCAGTGCATCAAAGTCTGCGCGGAGTGCCACAGTTTCGAAGTCGTCGTTCACATGAAGACGTGCAACGATGCCGTTGCCGCCGACATCCTGTCTGATATCGAGACCGAGATCTTTTATCTGGTCATAAATCCATTTTTTCGTATTCATTTCCTGGAAAGAGATCTCAGGATGCTGATGCATATATCTTCGAAGTTCCACCATTGAATCGTAGTTGTCATTTATTACTTGTTTTATATCCATTATCGGGACTCCTTTTCTAAATACGTAAATACAGATTCCAGCATAACGCTCACTGCATTAACCATACCCTTTTCATCAATATCGAAATGAGCGTGGTGGTGAGGGAAATCTGCTTTAAAGCTTGAGTTTCTGACACCTGTATAAAAGAATGTGCCGGGGACCCGCTGCAAATAATAAGAGAAGTCTTCTCCGCCGAGATCCGGTTCCAGTCTGATAGTTTCGTTGACTGTGGAAATTCTCTCTGCACTTTCAAGTACAATGTCCGTCATTTCATCGTCATTGACTACAGGCGGATAACCTTTCATATAGTCGAGATCGAATGATACACCGGTCGTTCTGACCAGTCCTTCAAGTGTCCGGTTAAGTTCTTTAATCATCGTTTCCTGCATTTCATGATTAAATGAGCGGATTGTTCCGCCGATTGTCACTTCATCCGGTATAACGTTATGCTGATTGCCCGCATTGAACATCGTAATCGACAGCACGACTGAATCCATTGCGTTCGTGCGTCTCGTTACTGCGTACTGCAGCTGGTTGCAGAGTGCAATACCGGCTGCGACGGGATCGATTGTGTCGTGGGGACGTGAAGCATGTCCGCCGCGCCCTTTTATTTTAATAGTAAAGTCATCAGGAATACCTGTCGCCGTGCCGTACTTATATCCTATTTTTCCGACGTCGAGCGACGTTGATACATGCTGGCCGAATATGGCATCGACACCGTCGAGGCAGCCGTCTGCAATCATCTGAATCGCACCGCCGGGATCAACTTCTTCCGCGTGCTGGTGAATGAAGACGATATTGCCTTTCAGTTCGTCTTTCATTCCGCTTAAAATTTTAGCGGCAGTAAGGACGATTGCCGTATGTGCATCGTGCCCGCAGGCATGCATGACACCGGGCACTGTTGATTTATACGGTGTATCTTTCAAATCCTGGATAGGCAGTGCATCGAAATCAGCTCTTAACGCTACGGTAGGAAGCGATTTATCGACAATCAGGCTGCCGACTACACCGCGTCCGCCGATGCCTTCACGCACGTCGATATCGAGACTGCGCAGATAATCTGCGATATAAGCAGGAGTATGAATTTCCTGAAACGACAATTCCGGATACATGTGAAGGTGTCTCCGGAGCTGAACCATTTCGCCAAACTGCTGATTAACTGCTTTTTCAATTGATTTTACGTCCATCTGATCACCGATTCTTTTTCCAGAATTTTCATGAACATCATCAGTGCTGTTTCCATTGCATCTTCGTCGATATCAAACATATCGGTATGGTGCGCAGGAGTCGTTTTTTTGTCCTCGTTTCCTGTACCCGTGTAGAAGAACGCGCCGGGTTTATCTAAAATATAATACGAGAAATCTTCACCGATCATTAAAGGATCTGCTTCTTTAAACGGCAGACCGAGTTCTTTGGCTGCATCTTCAATGACCTGTGCTTCTGTTTCGTGATTTATAACAGCGGGATAGCCGAAATTGTACTTCATATCGGCAGTTGCACCGCGTTTTTTAGTAGTGTATTCCACTTCGTTTTTAAAGATTTCATAAATTTTTTCTTTTACTTCCTGTTTGAATGTACGGACAGTACCGGTAATTCTAACCGTATCGGGGATGACGTTGAATGCATCTCCGCCGTTGACACTGCCGACAGTAACCACTGCGTTGTCAATCGGTGAAATCTGCCGCGATACTGCTGTCTGAAGATTCGTAATCAGTTCTGCTGCAACGACAATCGGATCAACTGTCAGATCCGGGTACGCAGCGTGGCCGCCGGAGCCCTGCAGCGTAATGTAGAATCCGTCCGGACTTGCAATCATTGCACCGGGTTTAGTCTGGACTTCGTGCGTCTCGAACTGGCTCCAGTAATGCTGGCCGTAAACTTTATCGATACCGTCAAGAACATTATCATCAACCATGGATTTTGCGCCGCCCGGCTGTACTTCTTCGCCGTACTGGAAGATAAACGACACAGTGCCGCTTAAATTGTCTTTATTAGCCACTACAGTGTCCACGAGCGCTAAAAGGGTGCTCGTATGACCATCGTGCCCGCAGGCATGCATAGCACCCGGATTTTGCGATTTATAAGGCACATCTTTCTGGTCCTGAATAGGGAGTGCGTCAAAATCAGCGCGGACAGCAATGTGCGGACTGCCCGATCCGATAGAAGCAACGATACCGGCACCTTCGTTTTCATCGTTTACACCGACGTTTTCACGAATGTTCAGTTCAGGATGCTGCTCGAGCTTACCTAAAATAAACTGGTATGTTTCTTTCTCTTTAAATGATACTTCCGGATGCATATGCATATGTCTTCTGTTTGTAACCATCTCGGGAAGCTTTGATGATGCGATATCTTTAATGCTCATGATTGAACCTCCATAACTGTTTTCTATTCATATTATCAGAGCCGGGGGAACTTTAAAATATAAACCGCTTAAAAGTTAGAAAATTACAACAATATAAACTATTTGTTATCGCTCTAAGAAAGCGCTTAGATATGCTAAAATGTTAGGTAAGGAGGGGACGTATATGTCACAAAAATTAGAACAGTATTTACAATCGAATTTAGAGTATTTGAAGGACAACGGCTTATACAATGAAATAGATGTAGTAGAAGGTGCAAACGGTCCTGAAATTACGGTGGCAGGCAAGAGCTTAATTAACTTATCATCGAATAACTATTTAGGTCTTGCAACAGATGAAAAACTGAAAGAAGCAGCGATCGAAGCGATTAAAACTCATGGTGTAGGTGCAGGTGCGGTACGTACAATCAACGGTACGCTCGATCTGCACGTAGAGCTTGAAGATACACTTGCAGAATTCAAGGGTACTGAAGCAGCGGTTGCATTCCAGTCAGGATTCAACTGTAATATGGCGGCAATCCAGGCGGTAATGAACAAAGAAGATGCGATTTTATCGGATGAGTTAAACCACGCATCAATTATCGACGGATGCCGTTTATCAAAAGCTAAAATTATCCGCGTAAATCATTCGGATATGGACGATCTCCGCCGGAAAGCGAAAGAAGCGGTGGAATCAGGACTTTATAAAAAAGTAATGTACATCACAGACGGTGTATTCTCGATGGACGGGGACGTTGCAAAACTTCCAGAAATCGTTGAGATTGCTAAAGAATTCGACTTAATTACTTATGTCGATGACGCGCACGGATCAGGCGTAATGGGCAAAGGTGCCGGCACAGTTAAGCACTTCGGCCTGGAAAAAGAAATCGACCTGCAGATGGGTACTTTATCGAAAGCAATCGGAGTTGTCGGCGGATACGTTGCCGGATCTCAGGATTTAATTGATTACCTGAAAGTAGCGGCACGACCGTTCCTGTTCTCAACTTCATTAACACCGGGAGATACGAAAGCGATTACTGAAGCGGTTAAAACTTTAATGGCTTCAACTGAGCTGCATGATAAATTATGGGAGAACGGTGATTATCTGAAAGCCGGCTTAAAAGATTTAGGCTTTGAAATTGGTAATTCAGAAACTCCGATTACACCTTGTATTATCGGTGACGAGAAGAAAGCACAGGAATTCTCGAAACGTCTTAAAGAAGAGGGCGTTTATGCTAAGTCAATCGTCTTCCCGACAGTGCCAAAAGGTACGGGTCGCGTAAGAAACATGCCGACAGCGGCACACACGAAAGAAATGCTCGACAAAGCGCTTGAAATTTACGCAAAAGTCGGCCGTGAAATGGGAATTATCAGCTAAAACATAAACTTTTCGAATAAGGGGAAACAATCATGGAACGAATTATAGTTACAGGGGCGCTCGGCCAGATTGGAACAGAGTTAACCGTTAAATTAAGAGAAATTTACGGTGAGGACAATGTTCTGCCGACAGATATTAAAGAACCTGTGGATTCACCGCTTGAGGGCAAAGCTTTCGAAATACTGGATGTTACGGATTTCGAAGCGATGGAACACACTGCACGTGAATTTAAAGCAGATACAATTATGCATCTGGCAGCGCTGTTAAGTGCGACATGTGAAAAAGATCCAATGCTTGCATGGAACATTAATATGGGCGGGCTGGTTAACGCACTGGAAACAGCGCGTAAACTTAATCTGCAATTCTTCACGCCAAGTTCCATCGGTGCGTTCGGTCCGGAAACACCGAAAGTAAATACACCGCAGACGACGATTCAGCGCCCGACAACAATGTACGGCGTCAACAAAGTATCGGGAGAACTGCTGTGTGATTACTACTTTGAGAAATTCGGCGTGGATACTCGCGGCGTGCGTTTCCCGGGACTTATTTCACACGTGAGAGAGCCCGGCGGCGGTACGACGGATTACGCTGTGGAAATTTACTTTGAAGCGGTGAAAAACGGCAAGTACACATCATTTATCGGTAAAGATACATTTATGGATATGATGTATATGGATGACGCGATTCAGGCGATTATCGACTTAATGGAAGCGGACGGCAGCAAGCTTGAAAACCGCAACGCATTTAATGTAACGAACATCAGTCTTGAGCCGGAAATGGTGGCAGCATCAATCCGCCGTCACTATCCGGAATTCGAATTAAATTACGATGTTGATCCTGTCAGACAGGGTATTGCCGAAAGCTGGCCGGACAGCATCGACGCATCTGAAGCGAAACGCCAGTGGGGCTTCAAGGCATCTTTTGATTTGGATAAAATGACTGATACAATGATAGAAGCGATACAGAGCAAAAACCGGGCCGGGATTTAATAACAAGGTCCCGTCCGGTTCGTGGAGGGTGACGAATGAACCGTATACTTTTATACGATAAGGATGGGACACTGTTAAATTTTCATAAGCTGTGGACACCGTATGCCAAAAAATGCATTGATGAATTCGCGGAAGAGTTTAATGTGCATCACATAAAATCCGAAGTGTCCGAAAAACTGGGCTATGTCGACGGGGAAATTAAGGCGAACTCGACGATTGCTTCAGGGACCGGCAGCGATATTCACAAAGTTTTTGAATCGTTCAGAGAAGGCGGCGGAGAATGGGCGAAAGAATTTTACGAATCCAATCTCCAGATGCTTGCTGACGATATGGTATTAATCGACGGCGTTAAAACTGTGCTCGAACACGGTTTAACTAACGGTTATAAAAACGTGATTGTCACGAGCGACAGCAGAGACTCGACTTTAAGATTTATCGAGAAATTTGAGCTCGAACCGTACATATTCGATGTGATATGCGGCGACGACAACGACTATCATAAACCGCAGTTCGGTTTTATTAAGGACTTTATCGACAAACACGAGTATCCGATTGAGGAACTTGTAATGATCGGCGACAATGCTGCCGATACACTGCTTGGTTACGATGAAGGGCTCTATACAATCGGAGTGCTGAGCGGTACAGGACAGCGCGAGCACCTTGCTGGTGCGGACCGGATTGTCGACAGTATTAAAGATTTATACGATGCAGACGGGAAGTTTATTCTCGATGCATGAAGTATATATGAGAGCGGCAATTGAAGAAGCGAAAAAAGCAGAAGCACTCGGCGAAGTGCCAATCGGGGCAGTCGTTGTAAAAGACGATGAAATTATCAGCCGTGCACACAACCTGCGGGAAACTTCACAAAATCCCGTAACTCATGCAGAACTGCTTGCCATTCAGGCAGCAGCAGAAGCAGTCGGCTCATTCCGGCTGGAAGACTGCACATTATACGTCACGCTCGAGCCATGCGTCATGTGCTCCGGCGCAATAATAATGTCACGTCTGCCGCTGGTAGTATACGGCGCGCCGGACCCTAAAGGCGGAACGGTGGACAGTCTGATGAATCTGCTGGACGAACCGCGGTTTAACCACCGTGCGGACGTTGTGAGCGGAGTGCTGGAAGAAGAGTGCAGTGCAATGCTGAAAGCTTTCTTCCGGAACTTGCGATTACGCGCTAAACAGAAAAAGAACTCCCTGCCGGGACCGTGATGGACGGACTCGGGGGAGTTTTTTTTTGTTAATCAGCGTTATTTTATTGATGTCTAATCTTTAAATATATCAGGGATACAATAACATTTATATAGGAATCAGTAAAAAACATCATCCATAAAAATCCAAAAGTCAGCCACTTTTTGCAATATCACCAGCAGTTTTACGAAAATTGATTAAACATGACTTTTTTAAAAGGAAAACGCACTTTCCGCCTATATATAGGGTAAGAGGTACTTTTTATTCTAAAGGAGGAAATTGGATGTATTTAAACAAAAGAAGAATGCCGATTGAACTTTTATATTACAATGCGTTGTCTTTCAGGAAAGAGCTCAGCCGCCAGGAGAAATATGAAAAGGAGAAAATCTGGAGAGGTTATGAAGGTGAATGTCAGTACGACCAGATTTTTGATGAAGTAGGGCACGATAATATTTATGTGATTAGAGATGTTTATCTGAAAATAGGTAATACGGATACTCAGTATGACACGATAATTATTTCGGAAAACAAAGTCGTTATCAATGAAATTAAAAATTATACAGGGGATTACCGGTATGATAATAACAGGTGGTTTAGAAATAATAAACCCATAAATGATAATGCTTTTGCACAGCTGGATAGGGCGAAAGGGAAACTGATGAATTTGATGGACGATGCTGAGCTGCATATAAAAGTAGAAGCGGCATTGATATTTACGAGTGATGATTTCAGGTTATCCTCTGAAGATCAGCGAATTTGGCAGGAAACTATAGTTCGTAACCATTTAAGAAAATATCTTCGCCAGTTTTACAATGAACGTCTGGGTAACAAAGCTAAAAGTATAGCCAACCTCATACGTAACTCTGTAGTGGAAAACAGTTACTTTGAAGAAAAAGCGGATATTAATCAATTACGACGAGGTTTATACTGCGGTGAATGCGGCAGTTTTAATCTGATAAAAAGACGGTTCCAGTTTGCTTGTAAAGAATGTGAGACTATTGAAAGCCTGGATTCACATTTGCTGCGTGCGATGCATGACCATAAATATTTATTTTATAACCAGCCGATGACTCAGAGTTCTCTTACTTATTTGATTAACGATGAAATTAACAGAAGTACAATTTACCGTGCTTTTCAAAAGCACTGTCTTATAAATAAAAAGGGGAATTATACAACTTATACTTTGAAATATCAGGATTTGGAAGAAGCGCTGGAGAGACATCGTAAAACACAGCGTTATAAAGATAAATTAGTGACTAATAGATAGGCTGTACGAAAGTAAATTGGCTAGGGAGTTCTATGAGCATCTGTCATAGGAATCCGCAGCGTTTGGAAGTTCTATGAGCATCTGTCATAGAGATCCGCAGCGTTTGGAAGTTCTATGAGCATCTGTCATAGAGATCCGCAGCGTTTAGAAGTTCTATGAGCATCTGTCATAGGAATCCGCAACGTTTAGAAGTTCT
>DAIPYL010000014.1:0-41683 GCA_036782755.1 Jeotgalicoccus sp.
TTCACAAACATAAAGTTTTGTATAAATGATGCGAATGTTGCCATACCGACCGCTGCTGTCATAATTGCCCAGATCATCTCTATTGCACTGGCATCTGTAATCAACAGTATCGTAGGGTTTATAGCAAACATGAACGGCAGCAGCAAGGCGGCTGAGTCATATTTGAAGCCCTGTATACCGGTCCTTATCGGCCCTGCTTTCGCTATACCTGCCGTAGCGTACGCCGGTAAGTTAATCGGAGGTGTATCATCGGCAAGAACTCCGTAATACAGTACAAACAGATGCGCCACAATAACAGGCAGCCCGAGATTCGTAAGTACAGGTGCGATAACTGCAGCAAGTACTACATACGTTGCTGTAGTTGGAAGGCCCATACCAAGCAGCAGACAGGCAAATACCGTAAGAACAAGTGCGATGTACAATTGGGTATTATCTGTAATCATAAAGTTTGGCAGCCAGCTTTCAATCGCATCTGAAAAACTGATTACTATTCTTGTGAACTTCGTCGATAATCCGCTCGTTGTAATTACACCAATCAGAATACCTGCTGTAGCACAGGCTACAATAATACTCAGTGCATTTCTCGAAGCTTTGTCAAAACCTTCAAGCAGCTGTGTAAAACCGTATTTTTGCGGTGTTACATCACGCTTCGTCATTTTCATGAAGACTGCGAACAGCAGTGCGACAATAATTCCGCCGAGTACCATTGTGAATATTGGACTGCGCCATCGGATAGTCTCAGTATTGAACAGACTTAAGCCTAGTGCGTCATTAAATATTACAAGCCCCTGGTTCACAAACACGATTAAATACTGCATCGAGAATGTGACTGCGAGCAGAATTGCAGCAAATATTATCGTCCGTCCCATACTCGTTTTAAAACGATACGCGAAGAATGCGATAATAATCATTGCGATAATCGAGTAGAATGCTGATGCGTTAACCGATGCTCTCTCCACTACAAGGAAGTACAGCAGGATTAAAATCGGCACTATCAGATAACCCTGACTGAGCAGCAGTTTTCTTGCTGACTTCATTTCCGATCTGTCGATACCGGATATATTATGTTTATTGGCTTCGAAATGAACCATAAATAATATTCCTACATAAGCAAGCAGTGCCGGTATCAGAGCACTTTTAATAATTTCAAAATATGGAATACCTGTAAATTCAACCATGATAAACGCTGCAGCACCCATAACAGGAGGCAGGAACTGCCCGCTGGATGAAGCTGCAACTTCAACTCCGCCTGCTACATGCGGCGGGAATCCTACTTTTTTCATTAAAGGGATTGTAAACGTTCCGGTAGTCACCGCATTTGCAGTAGAACTTCCCGAAATACTTCCCATCATTCCACTTGCTACGACACTTGCTTTGGCTGGACCGCCTTTATATTTACCAAATCCGCGTATTGCAAGATCAATAAACATTTTTCCGGCACCTGTCGATTCCAGAATTGCCCCAAACAGTATAAATATAAATACGAACTGTGCGGAAGCGTAGATCGGTGTTCCGAAAATACCGTTACTTCTGTATGTAATCTCATAGACGAATCTCGAGAAGTCGCCTCTATTGTGGTAAAACTGACCGGGCAAAAATTCACCGGCAAAGAAATAACCGATAGCAATCAATGCAATGATTACAAGCGGCAGACCAACAACACGTCTCGTTGCTTCTATAACAATAACAATAAACAGTGCACCGATAATTAAATCCAGCTCTGTCGGCCGTGCAGACATTATTTCAGGTGCATCCTGCCTCTGTATTAAATAAATCCCTAATCCCAGCGATAATCCCGAAAGGATAAAATCGTATATGGGAATTGTTTTTTGTGACGTCCCTTTTCTAATTGGGAATATTAAAAACACCAGTACTATTGCAAGTGTCAGGTGAATAATCAGAAATGTTCTTGAACCGATGCCCGGCAAACCGAAGCCTGCAACGTAAAGGTGAAAAACGGCCAGCAGAATTGAAATAGAACTGACCAGTATGGTGAGTTTTTTTCCAAGATCTCTGTCGCTGCCCTCTAATTCCTGAATCATTTTCTGTTGTTCTTTAGCATCCATTGGTTAATCACCTCTAAAATAACTTTTAATTAATTTTACTTCTAAATTTTTTCCTTTATATGGCGCATTCGAAATAACTATATCTGTATCCCCGATAATAATATGATGCGGGAAAACCGATGATGGTCTGATACGCAGCGTCCCTCCGTGAACTTTACGGTTAATATTTTTGATGGTAAATGTTCCATCTTTCAGTTCGACATCTTCACCTGCATAAGGCATACCTGCCCCAAAAGATTCTGTATGACTTTCCATCGTATAAATACCGTCACCGCGCACTTCAAAAACTTCACTCACCGGAGAGCGTTCAACCGAATGAATGTAATTCACTTCAAAACGTTCGCCATATTCCACTTCCTGTACAAACAGCTCTTCTTCAGTACTCATATCCTCAATAATAATCTTTACCGGCTGATTCAGCTGAAACATTATAACCAGTTCAAGCACGATAAAAAGACTTGTAAGGGATAAAAAGGCATTGCGTATAAGCAATGCCTTTTTATAATTATCTTTACTCATTTAATCACTGCTCATCGTAATAGCGCTGTACCCCAGGGTGCAGATCAATCGACATACCGTCTTCTGCAGTATCAAGTGTCAGCTCTTCCCCGCGGACATGAGCATTTGCCATTGAATCCAGATTTTCAAAAATTGCTTTTGTCATTTCATACATCTGATCTTCCGGGATATCATTTGAAGCAATCAGCATTGCCTGTACGGCAACTGTAGAAGCTGTACTGTCAAAGTTATCGTAAGCATCTTCCGGAATATCAACCTGAGTATAGTAAGTGTACTCTTCCATCAGGTCATTCATTGCTTCTTCATCAAAACTTACAATCTTAACGTCAGCACTTGCACTCAACTCCTGAATAGCACCAGTTGGAGTACCCGCAGTTACGAAAGCAGCATCAACGTTTCCATCCTGCAGGTTAGTTGAAGCATCCGAGAAATCTAAGTATTGCGCGTCAACATCGTCGACTGTCATGCCGTGTGCTTCAATAATCTGAGTAGCATTGGCTTCAGTACCTGAACCCATGTCCCCAATAGCAACACGTTTTCCTTCAAGATCTGATACCGATTCAATTCCTGAGTCCGCTAAAGTAACCAGCTGAATTGTTTCAGGGTAGATTGTGAATACACCACTGTAGTTGTCTAATGGTTCACTGAACATGTTGTTTCCTTCAGCACCATAGAATGCGATATCATTCTGCACGAGCGCGAGCTGTGCTTCGCCGTTATTTAACTGTTCCGCGTTAGATACAGAGGCACCGGAAGATACACCCGTTGCACTTACATTATCAAAAGAAGTATCGATAATATCAGCCATTGCTACACCCAGAGGGAAGTAGACCCCTGCTTCACCGCCTGTAAGCAATGTAATATTTTCAATCCAGTCGTCTCCTCCCGCTGAATCTCCTGAACCTTCTTCGCTTTCTTCTTCATTCGCAGAATCTCCGCCGCATGCTGCTAAAACCAGCATAACTGCAGAAAGCATCAGTAAAAACCAATAATTCTTTTTCATAAAAATTATTCCCCTTTCAAAATTTTTACTTTCTTACCAATTATCTTACCATAATATCGCTTTCAATAATTAGAAAATTCTTTTTATATTTAAATGAATGCATATTAATTTGTTTTCTCTGATTCCCACTAACCTCATTAAATGCTAATATTAATTTAACGAGGTGCACACAATGATCAATAAATATTTCAACAGATTATTTATTTCCGGTATATTATTTACACTGGTTATTGCAATACTGAGTATACTGCTCACACAGCTTCCAATTTTATCGAGTGTAGGCTCACTGGCGGTAGCACTCCTTATCGGAGTCATTTACAGGCAGTCTCTCGGTTACCCGGAACCGTTGCGTCCGGGTATTACCTTTTCTGCAAAAAAACTGCTGCGTTTTGCTATTGTTCTTTATGGTTTCAAGCTGAATCTTCAGCTCATTTTAAACGACGGCTGGGTGATGATTCTGCTCGGCATCGGCGTAATCCTGTTCAGTTTTGCAATGATGCATTTATTAAATAAGTATTTTAAAACAAACTCATCAATTATGCTTTTACTTGCAGCGGGAACCGGTATTTGCGGTGCGGCTGCAATATCTGCAGTCAGTTCGATTATTAAAGCAAAAGAAGAAGATACTGCAATCAGTATCGGTTTAATTTCAGTTGTCGGTACAGTGTTCGCATTAAGCTATACATTTATCGGCCCGTTATTCGATATGAATGATATTACATACGGTATATGGAGCGGTCTCAGTCTTCATGAAATCGCCCAGGTTGTACTCGCAGGCGGCAGTGCAAATGATGAGGGCATGGCGATGGCTCTGTTGTCGAAGTTAAGCAGAGTGTTTCTTTTAATTCCTGTCAGCTTTCTCATCATGTATTTTATTTCGCGTAGAAAGCATCAGAAAACCGGCGGTAAAGTGGATATTCCCTATTTTCTGTTTTTCTTCGTTTTTGTTGCGGTAGTGAATTCATTTATTGCAATACCTCACAATCTAAGTGCAGCCATCGATCAGCTCACTACGCTGTTAATGGTTATGGCAATGGTGGGTCTTGGACTCAGTGTCCCGCTCAAATCAATTAGGGAAAAAGCTTTAAAACCGCTGTATGCTCTGGTTATTACATCGGTTTTACTATCAATAATCACTTTTTACGTTGCATCTGTAATTTAATACACAAAAAAACAGCTGAAATCAGCTGTCTTTTTTGTGTACCTTTATTAATTCAGGCAGCCAGAATATTACATCAAGAACTTCCACGTAATGAGCTTTCACAGTCTCTCCCTGAAGAGTGCCCGGCAGCAGCGAATTTAATGCATCTTTTTCATAGGTGACTGCTGCTTTTGCAGGTTTCCATGGAAGATGATGAATTCCAACTCTGATAATATTTCCGTTCACAGTATTAAATAAATAATTTCTTTCGAAGAGCCAGTAATCCAATGTACCCGATGCTGAAAATTCCGGTTTGGAAATCTGTTTATACCGGCCTTTAAAATAAGTTTCTTCATCAATTTTTATCTGGCGCCGGCTGTAATATTCAGTCCATCCATTGATATCTGATTCTTTCATTTTCGCTTTATAATATGGCAAAGTACCGAGTCGAGCCCCGAGAACCGGCAGTATTTTAGCAGCATCGAGACTGAAAAAGTAAATACCCGGGAAGTTTTTATATTTTACATATGTCCTTAAGTTCAGCTCTAAAAATTTATGAATATACGGCAATTTTGGTAAACCTCTAAATTGAAGATTTTTCACCTTAAAGGGAAAGATTGAAATCTATGCTTTACCATCATACATATCAAGTTCCAATTCTTTTGGAACATACGGTAATAACTCTGCAGCTTCTAACGGTACATGCATGCACAGCAGGTTTTCCCACTTTTGATACATTGTCCATTTCCCAGCGGGAAGCGGTGCGTTTCTGTGGTTTAAATAATTTAACAAATCATGTTTCATTATTTCCCCTCCTCAATTCTATATACCTGTTTTAAAACAGCCAAACCGCTTCACTCTTATAAATGCACATAAAAAAATCGCCCTCTAAAGAGAGCGATTGAAAATATCTTAATTTTACAGTAAGCCAATCCACTGCCAATATGTTGCAGACAGAATAATAATCAGGATATAACCGCCGACTGTCAGGAAAATACCTGATTTCAGTAAGTCGTTTACTGTGAAAGTTCCGGTACCGTAGGCGAGCATATTTTGCGGCGCGCTTACAGGCAGCAGGAATCCAAAACAAATTACAAATTGCTGAATTAGCACAAAACCGAGTGATGAATCCCCCATATTCAGTGTCGTTGTCAGCGCGATAAATACCGGTATTAATGCAGATGCGAGTGACGTTGCACTGGCAAATCCGAGGTGAATAATAATATTAAAGATTGCAACCAGTGCAATTACTCCGACAAGCGGCAGCGCATCCAGTCCCATAGCGCCGAACGTTACGTCTGATAACCATTGTGCAGCACCTGTTCTAAGCAGCACTGTACCTAGTGAGATACCGATTGCGAAGACGATAATTGTTCCCCAATTAATCGTTCCCTCGACTTCTTTCCATGTAAATACACCAATCTTAGGTGACAGCATAAGTGCAAGGGCAATTAATGTAATTGATGATGAATCGAACGGGTGCAGAATGCCTTCTGTTGCCCAAAAGATGAGCAGCAGTGATGCGATGATGATTAAGCGCCACTCTACAGGTTTAATCGGTCCTAGTTCTGCGAGCTCATTGTCAATCAGCTCGCGTCCCCCGCTGATTTCATCCGTTTCAGCTTTAAAGAAGCGTGTCATAACGAAGTACAGAAGAATACTCATGATAATTGAAAACGGCGCTGCATAGATGAACCACTGAATCCATGAAACGTCTTCGCCCATTGCTTCGTTTATAAATCCTACGGCAACAAGGTTTTGTGCCGCTGCAGTTTTAATTCCGACGTTCCATATGGAAACTGCCTGAACTGCTGTAATGATCAGCAGTGTTGCAAGTTTGCTGTCTTTCGACATTCCAAATGCCGCGACCATCCCAATCAAAATCGGGATGACAGCTCCCGCTCTTGCAGTAGCTGATGGCACGAAGAACGCCAGTAAAATAGATACTAGAATCGTACCCATTACTATCGCATTCGTTTTGTTGCCAACGATACGGAGCACATAAAGTGCAAGACGTTTATGCAGATTGGTAATCTGCATGGCACTTGCAAGGAACAGTGCAGCAGCTACTAATGCCAGTGCTGAACTTGAGAAACCTGCGAAGGCAAGTGATAAAGCATTCTTAGTCCCAAACTGATCAGCACCTTCCGGAACACCAAGTGAAGCTCCGATTTCATTTCCAGGAACTGGTGAGAGTCCGAGTAGTATAATAAGCAGTCCGACAATCATTACCGCAGATACCGGATACTTAACAGCTTCCGTCACCCACATAATTACTGCAAAAGCCAGTACGGATAATGCTCTTAAACCAACTACACTAAGCGCATCAGGTGCTGGTAAGAAGTTAATAATAATTAATACTAGAAAAGCGACAATAATCCAGAGAGGTTTATACCCTTTTTTCTCTGTTTCTTTCTTGTTTGCCATTTTGACAGTCACTCCCTTATAAGCTCTGTATATACATTCTCAATATAACACCATTTACCCTTTAATACTTTATTAAACCAAATATGTCACAATACTTTCAAATTCTGCATGTTTTTTATTTTCTTCTGTATATAACTTTGCAATGAGTAAATACAAATTAAAATATCGTAAGACTATCATATTTAAAAAAAGAAGAAGCGCCGGACAAATGTCCGGCGCTTCATTAATATAATTAATCTTTAAGAACTTCACTGTTATAAATTTTAGTATTTCTGAAGATATATGAACTGGCCACTGCAACAAGGAATGAAATCAGCGCACAAATTACTGCATACATTACTACCTGTCCTGCAGGGTTATAACCAAACATTACCAATAATCCTGGAACCGGTGCTGCTGTTCCCGGCGCATCGTTTATCATACCTGACATAGCGATTACCATTCCGGATAATCCGCCTCCGATAAAGTTGGTGACGTACATCGGCAGCGGATTTGCTGTAATCAGATCGGCTTTTGACAACGGCTCAATAGCTACTGAAATAATAGATTTTAAATCTCCGATTTTAAGTTTATAAAACAGCCACGCACTGGCAGGCGAAGATGCAAATGCTGATAGTGCAGCAACTGCCATCGGCACACCTGTTAAACCTAGCAATGCTGTTAACGCCATTGAGCTCAGCGGCGAAATACCAACGACTGTTACTATACCCCCAAGCATTAAGCCCATCAGAAGCGGACTAGTGTCTGTAGCAGTTTGAATAATCGTTCCAATTTCAAGCAGTGAGTTATCAATCATTGGTGTGATAACCAGACCCATCAGTCTGATAATTGGCAATGCAATTAAGATAACAATGATAAAGTCGAGACCTTTCGGAATAACACGCTGCAGCCACAACACTCCAAACGATACGATGTAAGCCGAGAACAGTCCCGGAATAAGTCCCATATCTCCAAACCCTGCAGCTAAAATTGCTGCGTTTACAGGGTTAACTTTCATCGCGAGACATACAAGCATAACGACGATTGTTCCATCCAGCCCTCCGGCCACTGATCCGGCCGTCTGGAAGAACTCCAGATTTAATAAATCTCCAATGACAAAAGTGTTTAATGCTTCTACTAAATATGTAGCAATTGCGGCACCTGCAAATGCACCCATTACTTTTGAACCATAAGGTGCAAAATGCGTAAACAATGTGAAAAATACTAAAATAACCAGTAGAAGACCAATACCTATCAGCTCGTCAATTGTCAAAACCCCCAAATTTTTTATCTATAATGGATAATATGAAAAGCCTTTCATGAAGTCACAATGAAATTAAGTTACCATATGAATTTTTTTTAGTCAATTTTAATTGTTGGGATTTTATGTTTAATAATATGATAAAATGGGAATTAATTAATACTTGTGCAGTTTTTCAAATTATTCATCAGGAGGTACCAGAATGTTAAAATATCTAGTTAATTTATATGTCGGTTCTAAAGTACTGGAAGGCGGTCTCGACAAGATTAAAGCAGACGGAAACATGGGTGAAGAATTCGAATCAGAGTTTAATGTTAATGACGATCAGATGAAAATTGCAGGTTATTTTGAAGCTGTCGGCTCAATTTTCCTGTTCCTGTCATTCTTCGGCAAGACTTTCACACGTCTGGGAGCATTCATGATTAATGCTGTACTCGGCGTTGCAATTTTAAAACACATGAGAGCAGGACACGGATACGAGGGCAGTAAAAATGCATTACAGCTGTTTGGTCTGAACACGCTGAGCTTCCTTGAAACATTCCGTAAATAATTAGTGAACCTGGAGATACTTTCTTCAGGTTTTTCTTTTGAATTTTTGTTTCAGCAAATATCTTTAAGGATAAATATAACTATACACAAAATTTGGAGGGACTCAATTTGGTTAACTACAATAAACAGTTTATAAATGGTGAATGGGTTAACAGCACGAGCAGTGAAACTATAGATGTTATCAATCCGGCGACAGAAGAAGTATTTGCAACTGTTGCAAGCGGCAACTCGGAAGATGTCGATAAAGCTGTCGCAGCAGCACATGACGTATATTTAAAATTCCGCAATACTCCGGTTCAGGAACGTAAAGAAATGCTTGAACGTATTGCAGACGAATATGAAAAGCGTAAAGATGATTTAATTGAAACTATTACAAATGAGCTGGGTTCTCCGCTCTCAGTATCAGAGAATTCACATTATACTGCAGGTTTAAATCATTTCAGAACAGCTGCCAAAACATTGGAAACTTTTGAATTTGAAGAGCAGCGTGACGATGCGCTGATCGTTAAGGAAAGTATCGGTGTAGCCGGATTAATTACACCGTGGAACTTCCCGACAAATCAGACAGCTTTAAAAATTTCAGCGGCATTTGCTGCAGGTTCTCCTGTCGTATTAAAACCGAGTGAAGAAACACCGGTTACGGCATGTATTTTAACAGAGATTTTTGAAGCGGCAGGCGTACCGAAAGGTTTCTTCAACCTCATTAATGGAGACGGTGAAAATGTCGGGACTCCGCTAAGCGAGCATCCTGATGTCCGTATGATGTCATTTACCGGTTCCGGACGCGCAGGACAGAGCATCATGGAAAAATCAGCAGCTGATTTCAAAAAAGTCGCACTCGAACTTGGCGGTAAATCGCCGTTTATCGTACTGGATGATGCAGATCTCGATGAAGCAGCAGCTTCTGCGGTAAACAGAGTGGTCAGAAATACCGGTCAGGTGTGTACAGCCGGTACCCGTACTCTCGTTCCTCTGGAATTAAAAGAACAATTCTTAGAAAAACTGAAAGAAAAAATCAGTGCTGTTAAAGTTGGTAATCCAAGAGAAGAAGGAATAGAAGTCGGTCCGCTGATCAGTAAAAAACAATTCGACAGAGTGCAAAGCTATATAGAAAAAGGCCAGGAAGAAGGCGCGACACTGTATTATGGCGGTACTGGAAAACCGGACGGGCTTGATACAGGCTACTTCGTTAAACCGACAATATTCACTGATGTGGATAACAGTATGACGATTGCCCAGGAAGAAATTTTTGGTCCTGTCATGAGTGTTATCACTTATGAAGATCTCGAAGATGCGATTCGTATTGCCAACGATACAATTTACGGACTTGCAGGCTATGTCGTCGGCAAGGACAAAGAGAAGCTTCAGCACGTTGCACGTTCGATTGAAGCCGGAACAATTATTATTAACGACTGCGGCGGTCCGAATACATTGCCGTTCGGCGGTTATAAACAGTCAGGCATCGGCCGCGAATGGGGCGATTACGGCATGGAAGAGTTTTTAGAAGTTAAATCGATTAAAGGATATTTCGTATAAAATAAAAAAACGCCCTCCGGGGCGTTTTTTTTATTTGAAATACCATATTCTTCGTTTCAATAAATATAAAAACAGCATAAATAATGTTAAGCATAAAACAAGAAATCCAATATTTAAGAGAGATACACCAAGCCACCCCCCCTGCATCCAGAATACTCCTGCCAGCGTACCGCCGACACTTGAACCCGTATAATAGAAGAAAAGATACAGCGATGACGCTTGCGCTTTATTGCTGTGTGCAATATTTCCGACCCAGCCGCTTGTCAGTGAATGCGCAATAAAGAAACCGAATGTAAACAGTATAAGTCCGGCAATAATCATCCAGACGGATGGCAGTAAAACAATCAGGAGCCCTGTAACAGCTATAATAATACCCGCATAAAGCATCGTAACTTTACCGAATCTGTAAACGAGATTTCCGGAAAACATCGAACTCAGAACTCCGACAAGAAATATCAGATACACCCAGCTGACGATTGTCTGACTGATATTATAATCTTCTATAAGAACGAATGACACGTAGTTATATAAAGATACATTTGTTCCAAGAAGCAGGAAGCCCATTATAAATAATAGAATTAAGAGCGGGTTCTTCAAGTGTTCAGTTAATGATTTAAACAGCTCTTTAACATTGAATTCTCTTTTGACGAAATGTTTGGACGGCGACAGTGCGTACCAGAAAATCAGCGTTGCAATCAGACTGACGACACCAACACCAATCAGTCCGTATTGCCATCCCCATAAGCCTGCTGTGACACCTGAAAAAACACGTCCGAATACTGCACCGAGTGCGTTCCCGCTTATGTATAATCCCATTGCTCCCGGCAGACTGCGCGGATGAATCTCTTCTCCGAGATATGCCATCGCAATAGACGGCAGTCCGGCAAGTGCAGCACCCTGCAGTGCCCGCATAACAATCAATGAACCGAATGTCGGACTGAACGCAGTAAATATACAGAGTATCGACGCGGCCAGCATCGACACAATCATTATATTTTTCCGTCCCACTGCTTCAGAAATCGAACCGAATATCAGCATGCTGACCGCAAGTGTAAAGGTCGTTACAGATAACGACAAACTTGCTGTTGTCGGTGTCACTCCATAATAGGCAGTCAAATCGGGCAGAATCGGCTGTACTACATAAAGAATCGCAAATGTATTAAATCCTGCGGCGAAAAAAGCGAGTGCTGTCTGTCTGTAACTTTTAGTTCCCCGTTCTATAAAATCCATTTCCATCCCCCAGTTAAAATCTTATTTATGATTTGTATACAGTCTGATCGAGCCAGTTTTTAACTTCTTCCAGCGTATCATTGCCAAACGGCTCCGGATAAGTCATTAACACGAGCGGCACCTGCTCATTACCCTCGTTAATCACAGGCTGAAGATAACAGTAAGAGGATAAATGGAATCCATTTCTTTCATAAAATTTTACGCGCCGTATCTGTATTTCATCTTCAGGAGGTTCTACTTCAAGGACTACAGGTTTACTGCTCAGAGCATTATACGCCTGAAGGGTTTTTGACCCTAGGCCCTGCGACCGGTACTTTTTATTAACTGCCAAATGCTCTACGAAGCGGTACTTTTCATTAACCCACTCTGCAAAGAACGCCAGTATCTCGCCGTTTTTACGCAATATATACACGTTGTAATCCGGCTTATCCAGCAGCATCTGCTGTCCTTTAAAATTCCTTATTTCCGCAGGTGGAAATGACTCGTTCATCAATGCATATAACTGCTCAAACTCTTCTTTGTCTAATCGTTCCAACATAGTTACACATTCTTTCATTTTGATATTATTCTTACTATAGAACAGTTTAGAATATAAAAAAAGCAGTACACATTTGTGTACCGCTTAATAAACCCCGTATTTTTAATTAATTGTGTGCGCGTTGGCACTGATTTTTTTCAGCATTTCTCTGAAAGCACTCAGTTCTTCGTCACTTAAAGCAGTAAATAAACTTGCCAGAAGTTCGCTGTGTGCAGGGAAGATCCGTGCAATCAGATTTTCACCTTCTTCAGTCAATGCTGCTTTCATACTGCGTCTGTCACTCTCATCACGTTTCCGGATAATATAACCTTTTTGCTGTAATTTATCCAGTATATAAGTAGTACTTGAATTTGCAATCAATATCCGTTCCTGAATGCGGTTAATCGGCTGGGGACCTTTATTATATAAAAGTTCCATAACTGCAAACTCGCTGATATTCAGTCCATACTGCTGTGCATCGTTCTTTACTAACTTCTCTAAAATATCATTTGTTCTTTTGATACCGACAAATGCTTTTAGACTTTCTTCCATTCTAGTCATGATATTACTACTCCTCAGGGGCTTCAAATCCATCAAATTATATAACTTATAACCTTCAGTGTCAACGAATGCACCTAGTCTTCAAAATAATCATCATCGTATTCGATATACCTGCCGTCATACAAATTCGCGTATTCCGCTGCTTCATAGACCAGCTGTTCAATTTCTGAATAATCATCATCTATTTCCAGCCATATGACCTTATTAACGTTACCGGTGATACCGTTAATTGCAATCAGGGCACCTTCATCGTCATCATCGACCAGCTGAAGAATATAGTACTCACGTGCGCTGCCTTCACCGTTCCAAGTCGAGTATACATTGGTCCCGCCGACTTCTGCTGCTGCGATTTCCACAGCATCTTCAACAGTCAGCTTCGTATTTTCTGCAGGCTGTTCTTCGGAGTTCTCTTTATCTTTCTTCTCCTGTTCTGTCTGTGCTTTCTCTTTGTCTTTCTTATCCTGCTTTTTTTCTTTATTCTCTTCAGCAGGTTCTTTATGTTCCGCAACTGTCTTTATTCCCTGAACACTCGAATCTTCCCGATCCACAGTAACACTGTGTGTTGCTGATTTTCCTTTTAAGTTAATGACGAAGTACCGGTCGTCATCAGACAGTGATACTGATTCAACAGAGCCGCCATAACGTTCTGTAACTACAGCACGTGCTTCATCTTCAGAAATAAAATCCTGCTGATTTAATGAAACCCATAAAACACCGATAACAATACCTGCAATAAGTCCTGCGAGCGCGATTAGAAATTTACTCCGCTTCGCCATTGTCAGCCTCCTTTTTCATCGTTAATGTAAATGTTGTTCCTTCGTTAACTATACTTTTCACTGATATATCCATGTCATTATTTTCCGCCAGCTGTTTCGCTATTGATAAGCCGAGACCGGAACCGCCGGTTTTTCTCGTCCGGGCTTTATCCACACGGTAAAAACGGGTGAAAATTCCGTTTAAATCTTCTTTAGGAATACCGATTCCGTAATCAGTCACCGCAACAATAACGGACTTTTCTGTTTCGTCGACACTGACATCTATATCGTCAGTGCTGTACTTATACGCATTATCCAGGAATATACGCAGCAGCTGTTCAAATGCCGGCGGGTGAACATAGACATATGGATTCGTGCCGCCGGAATCGATATTAATATTGCGTTTAAACACTTTTTCAAGTCGCGATGCAACGCTCTCAATCAGCTTCACTGCAGGGATATGCTCCTTCTCAGCGTTTGTATCGCTATGCGTTACTTTTGTGAAACTCAGGAATTGCTCTGTCAGATATTTCATGCGCGTTGTTTCTTCGGATATTGCAGTTATTCCTTCATCAAGCAAATCTTCACGGGTTTTACCGAAGCGTTCCAGCATTCTAGCGTATGAACTGATTACCGTCAGCGGTGTTTTTAATTCATGAGATGCATTCATTATAAAAGCCTGCTGGTTATCATCATGCGCTTTTAAAGTCAGCATCATATCGTTATATGAATCAGTGAGCATCTTCAGTTCAAGCGTATCCGATTTGCTGACCGGTATCGTTTTATAGCGACGCACGTTTTCCCTGTCGTTCATTCTTCTGACAAGCTGCTTAATCGGACTGGTTATCAGATTTGTAATAAATTGATTTAATACGAAAACCAGTACCAGAAGAATGATCGTTGAGATGATTAAAATCCACTTTAATATATTGTATGTATCATATAAAAAATATACATTCTCATATATTTGCAAACTGTGAACTTCACCGTTTTCCCAAATAACCGGCATGGACACCATGACAAAGTTCTCGCCGTTAAACGATACTGAATCTGTATACTGAGACGTGCTGTAAGGTTTGGCGAGCTCCAGGTAGCTTTCTTCGGTCGCAATTCTGACGATATGTTCCTGCTGTTCATTCAGCATTGTAATATAGCCGTCTGACAGCGAAAAATACTGCAGAACAGTCTCACCGCTGATGCCGCTTTCCTCTGCCTGCTGAATTTCGGTAATAATATTATTACCGCGGTTTTCGAGCTGCCCCATTTCCGCTTCCAGCGAATAATGTTTATAAGCAAAGTAAATTAAAAGGTTGGTCAGCACTACAACGATGGCGATCATTACCGTTGTATACAGCTGTATTTTCGTACCGAGTTTCATAAATTAATCCTTAATAATATAACCAATGCCGCGTACACTGGATATTAGTGATGGTTTGTCTGTATCCAGCTTTTTACGAATATAGCGCACGTAAACATCCACGGTATTCGTATCGCCAAAATAGTCATATCCCCACACTGCATCGATAATCTGATCGCGGGACAGTGCCTGATTTTTATTATTTATAAGATAAAGAAGCACGTCGTATTCTTTTTGTGTTAAATACACTGCTTCGCCGTTACTGTATACTTCCCGTGCAAGCGGTTTGATTTCAAGATGCCGGTGCTTAATACTTTCTGCTTTCACTTCACCTGCCGCAGCTGATTTCAGGTGCACACGGATTCTTGCAAGCAGTTCTTCCACTTCAAATGGTTTAGTCATATAATCATTTGCTCCTGAATCGAGACCGCTGACTTTGTCCATAACAGCATCTCTTGCCGTAAGCATTATTATTTTAATATCAGAATTTTTCTGCCGGATTCTTCTCAGCACTTCCAGCCCGTTAAGTTCCGGAATCATGACATCCAGCAGAATTAATGAGAAGCCGCCTGCTTCATATTTCTCCAGCGCTTCTTTCCCTGTATATGCAATATCTGTTTGATAGTCTTCAAATTCCAGTTCAAGCTGAATAACACGTGCAATTTTCTCGTCATCTTCCACTATCAGTATCTTCTCCATGATATCTCCTCACAATATTTGTTGGTTATTGTAATTATACCATGTACGCTGTGATGAGCTGCATTTCAGCATTATAAAAAACAACGCCCCGGAGGGCGTTATATATTAGTCATCAATCTCAATAACATCGCCTGTCTTAGCATTGACTTTTACTTCGTAGTCACCAATTTCAAATTCATACTTAAAGTCGTCCACATCATAATCCCACTCATCAATCTTACCGTTTACAGCTTCTGCTGCTGTTTCTTTCGCCTGTTTCAGAGAGATGATTTTCTCATCCTGTGCTGCTTCCAGACGTTTGAATCCACGGTCGTTATTATCACTTTCGTGTTCTTCTTCAAGTACAGACAGATTATCTGCTTTCAATTTCACTTCGTACTCTTCTTTTTTATTTTCAAGTTTTACTTCGTAGTAATAGACGCCGTCATCTTCTTCATAGCTGACTTCTTCTAAAATTCCGTCGAATCTCTCATGTGCCGCTTCGATTGCTTCAGCTGATTTATCATCTTTGAATGCTTCAGCAAGTTTTGTATTGCCGTTTGTGTCAGCTGACTGCTTAGTTTTCTTATCTGATGCTTGTACTTCGTTGTCATCATCGCGTTCGTCGTCTCTGTCGTCATCATCACGGTCAAGATCTTGTTCAATAATACTTAAATCTTCTGCATTCAGTTTCACTTCAAAATCTTCATTGCCGTTTTCAATTTCTATATCGTAGTAGTAGACGCCGTCATCTTCATCGTATTCGACATCTGTAACTGTGCCGTCAAACTCTTTAAGCGCCTTGTCCACTGCCTCCTGCGCTGTAGTGCCTGATGCTGTTTCCGTGTTATCTCTTACTGTTACCGAACCACTGTTTTCTTCTGTTTCCCATTCCATATCATCTGCACTCACATTTGATCCGCATGCGCCTAAAACTAACGCTGATGCCAGTACGCCGCCAACTAAAAGATTTTTGTTCAATTTCATTTCAATCATCCTCCAATTATTTTTCCGCTGTTTATGTGCGGTGTGTTTCATTTGTTACTTACAGTATATCCGCGCTGAACTAACGGACAGTTAAGCAATAATTAAAGGATGATTAAAAAGCAGTTTATTTATTTTAACCGTTCAAGTAATTGAAGTGCATTGTCATTCTCAAGCTTCTTCAGCGTTCTGAGTGCTCTTCTTACTATAAAGGGAGAGGTCTCATTAATATGTTCATTTAGAAAAAAGACTACTTCTTCCGGATAATATTTCGATATATCGTTTAAATGGTTGGCAACGGATTTTTCAACGTATCTCGACGGATCATTCAGGAAGGGTTTCAGCAGCTTAAAGTTCTCCTGCACATCATCTCTTAAGAAATCAAGCTTCTTCGCCCACGGCAGACGCGGTCTCGGTCCTTCAGTAACCAGCCGTCTTAAATGAGCGTTGTCACTGTTACCCCATTCCTTAAACACCGCTTCAACTTTATCGTAATCGTTCTCTATAAACGGACGGATAGCAAACTCGGCAGTGTCGCGTTTCGTCACTTCTTCGATTGCCTTCATCGACTGCTCAAAATCGTTGAGCCCGTACAATTCGATAAACTTCGCCAGTGCTCTGTAGTAATACATCTTTTCAAACGGAAAATAAAACTGCTCATTCTCGAGTCCGAGCACTTCTGTAATAATGCCGGTTGCTTCAGTGTAGTCATCCGGCAGATAGTTTCTGAGCTGCCGTGCAAATACTTCAATTCTTTCAGACATCCGTCCGCCTTCAATTCCTTTTACTGCATCTTTAATAAAATTTTCACTGTCAAAGCCCGGATATACTTTACTGATATCCGCTGCATAATGTTTTGCCAGATCTTCATTAAAGTAATCTTTCATCAGTTTTCTTTCACTCATCGTTTCCACCTCATTTTTAATAATAAAAAAGAACTCCTATTTTCATAGGAGCTCCGCTGTTTAATTCTTATAGATATGGCAGAATGCCGAGGCCCTTGCTTCCGGGGCCGCCGTGTACACCAAGTGCAGGCGTTAAATAACCTACACGGCAGCTGATGCCGGGATACATATTTTCAAATCTTTTTTTGATCTGATGTGCTTCTTCTGCAATGTCGCCGTGGGCAATAGCAATTTTAATCTTGCCGTTGAACTTGTCCATCGCTTCTTCAATCAGTTTTTCCCATAATTTAATTACGCGGCTGTTCGTCCGCACTTTATCAAAAGGTTTCACATTGCCGTCATCTGCAAAGTAAACGACCGGTTTAATTTTAAACAGGCTGCCGATAAACGCACTTCCTGCTCCAAGTCTGCCGCCTTTAACAAGGTAGTTTAAATCATCAACTACTAAATAAATCTGAGTGTCTTCCACAAGTTTTTCAATCTTGCTGACCGTCTCTTCAATTGAAACGCCTTTTTCAATTTGTTCGATTGTCTGCAGAAGAAGATGTTCTATTATAAAAGAAGTACCGTTGGAGTCTATTAGCGAGTATTCTATCTTGCCTTCTTCTTTATATTCATTCAGCACCATCTCGGCACTCTGATACGTTCCGCTGATACCTTTACCGATATGCAGGGCAATAATCGTATCGTATCCTTTAGAAATGATTTCCTCGACCACTTCGTAGTACTCGCCGACCTGCGGCTGTGATGATTTTGGAATTTCTTTTTCTGTCGCGAGACGCTGATAAAATGATTTAAGTTCTGATTCATCCGTTGTATCTTTAAAAATCGATCCATCTCTGAACGTCACAGATAAATGTACCTGAAATACATCTGAACGTCCTGCAAGTTCATCTGACAAGCTCGCAGTACTGTCAACGATATATGCAATCTTCATGTCCTGCCTCCTACTGTTTGCCGTTTTTATTTATATTTATAAGTATAATAAAAATGCCTCTATAAGTATATTAAAATCAATTATCCATAAGTATGAAAAACAGCATAGACAATTAACTGAAATTTATGTAAACTTTTTATATCCTGCTTATACATATATATACGTATTACAGGATAAACAAAGATAATAATTTTGGGAGGGTTTTCATTGACTGATAAAACAGAGAAAAAAAGTTTTTTCCAAAGATTTCTGGACGTAGTAGAACGTGTCGGAAATAAACTGCCGGATCCGTTCGCATTGTTCCTCGGACTCGCATTTTTAATTATGTTAATCTCATGGATTGCCAGCATGTTTGATGCTTCGGTAGTACACCCCGGTAACGGAGAAACATTACCGATTAACAGTTTAATTTCAGGTGCAGGTCTGCAGTTCATACTGACTTCCATGCTTGATAACTTTACAGGATTCGCTCCGCTCGGACTTGTTCTGTCCATGATGCTCGGTATCGGGCTGGCTGAGAAAGTCGGACTGCTCGATTACGCTATCCGTAAAACAATTTTAAAATCACCTCCATTTCTTGTTACATATACAGTAGTATTCGTCGGTATTATGGGGAATCTCGCATCAGATGCTGCTGCGGTAATCATTCCTCCGCTCGGCGCACTCGTGTTCTATAAACTCGGCAGACATCCGCTTGCCGGCCTTGCTGCCGGTTTTGCCGGGGCAGGTGCAGGGTTTACTGCCAACCTGTTTATTGCCGGAACAGATGTACTTTTATCAGGTATTTCAACAGAAGCAGCACGTTTAATTGACGATACAATCGTTATTACACCGGTGGACAACTGGTATTTCAACATCGTTTCCACATTTATGCTGACAATTATCGGGGGACTGATTACTTCACGCTTCATCGAACCCCGCCTGGGTAAATATAAAGGTGACAGTCTTGAAGATGAAGATGCTGAAGAACTTCCTAACGCTAAAAAAGGTCTTATTGCTGCCGTCATTACAGGTGTTGTTTACTGGGGGACTATCGTTGCTGTTATCCTTATGCCGAACAGCCCGCTGACCAATGAAGAAGGCGGCATTATACCGTCGCCATTCATCGAAGGAATTGTACCGATCATCCTGATTTTCTTTATTTTAATCGGTGTGGCATTCGGTATTACAACCGGCAAAATAAAATCAACCAAAGATGCAACATATTATATGACCGAGTCCATTAAAGATATGGCCGGCTATATTGTTCTCGTGTTCGCAATTGCACAATTTATCGCATACTTTAACTGGAGTAACCTCGGAACATGGCTTGCAGTAAACGGAGCAGAGTTCCTTGAATCCATTGAGTTTACAGGTATTGGCTTAATCATCGGCTACGTCCTGTTCACAGCAATGCTGAACTTCCTGATTACATCAGGTTCGGCGAAATGGGCAATTGAAGCACCGATTTTCGTACCGATGTTTATGCAGCTTGGCTATGATCCGGCCTTTACACAGGCCGCATACCGTATTGCCGACTCATCAATTAACATTGTTACACCGCTGTTCCCGTACATGGTTATTATACTTGCGTTCATGAAGCGTTACGATAAGAACGCAAATATCGGTACTTACATGTCTATCATGCTGCCGTACTCGTTAATATTCCTGCTCGCATGGATTATTCTTCTCGGAGTATTCTACTTCACAGGATTACCGCTTGGACCGGGAGTATCTGTGTTCTTAGAAGACAGAGTTCAATAATATTAACTGGAGATGATTTAAAGTGTCACTACACTCACAGCTCAAAAACTGGCGCAGGGACTTCCATCAGTATCCGGAACTTGGATTTTTGGAAATGCGCACATCAACGATAGTTGCAGATACTCTCGAAAAACTCGGCTACGATATTAAAATCGGCCTGGAAGTGATGCATCCTGATTTCACTATGGGCAAACCGTCACCGGAAGAAACAGCAGCACATTACGAATGGGCAAAGAACAACGGTGCGGTACTGAAATATTTGGATAAAGTCTCAGAAGGCTATACAGGTATTGCCGCTACGTTAAGAACCGGTATTGACGGTCCGACCGTCGTTTACCGCGTTGATATGGATGCACTGCCTATCTATGAATCCGAGTCGGCAGAGCATTTTCCGCTGCAGCAGGGCTTCCGTTCAGTGAATAACGAGATGCATGCATGCGGCCATGATGTTCACACATCTATTGGTCTTGGTCTTGCCTCACTTCTGATGGAAAATAAAGAAAAGTTAAAAGGGACTGTTAAAATTCTTTTCCAGCCAGCAGAAGAAGGTACCCGCGGAGCACGTTCAATGGTTGAAGCAGGTGCGGTCGACGATGCTGATTACTTTATTGCGTCGCATATCGGCACAGGCGTACCGTTCAATCATTTTCTCGGTTCCAACAACGGTTTCCTTGCGACGACTAAGCTCGATGTCACATTTAAAGGCATATCGTCGCATGCCGGCGGTCAGCCTGAAGAGGGTAAAAACGCGATGCTCGCGGCAGCAAACGCGGTGATTAATTTAAATGCAATTCCGCGCCATTCCGGCGGGGCCACACGTATTAACGTCGGTGAACTTCACGCAGGAAGCGGACGCAACGTTATCGCAGACCGCGCATCTTTAAAAATTGAAACAAGAGGCACGACCAGCGAGCTGAATGATTATATGAAACAGTATGCCGAATCGATTATTAAAGGCGCTGCCGGTATGTTTCAGGTCGATTATCATATTGAAACAGTCGGTGAAGGAAAGAGCGCTGAAGGTTCAACTGAACTTGCAACTGTACTCGTCGAATCAGCCGAAAGTGAACAGCTCGTTACACAGCTGGAAGAAAACAAGCCGAGCGGCAGTGAAGATGCTACATTTTTCATTAATCGCGTACAGGAGCAGGGCGGTCAGGCAACATACTGCATCTTTGGAACTGATCTTGCTGCAGGACATCACAATGAGGCATTTGATGTTAATGAAGACAGCATGATGCCGGCAGTACAGACTTTATTCAATTCTGCTGTGCTTCTCACTAATAAATAATCGAATACAAAAAGGTAAAATCATTTGATAAGCTCTCCCTAAAGCAGAAACTTAAAAAAAGCAAACTGTTTTAGGGGGAACTTTTTTTGTTTAAATCTTCTTTATACGGCTATGTATAAAGTATTATCTGTCTGCACAGCAGTTCGTTGTGCAATTTCCCAGGTTGAAGTCCTGCACATAGATTGTTATCATTTACCCGTTGTGTCAAAAATTTAAAAGGAGTGATGTAATGACAAATCATTCGACATCGTCTGAGAAGTCAAATAAAATTTCTTATGTTTTCATATTCGCTGCATTAGCTATAGGAATACTCGTTATTATAGGAGCTATATTTCCAGATCAATTTGGTGATATCTCCAGCAGTATATCCGGATGGGTAACAGAATATTTCGGATGGTACTATATGATACTGGTCACCGCTATCGTACTCTTCTGTATCTTCCTGGTATTCAGTCCCATTGGTAAACTGAAACTCGGACAGCCGGACGATGTTCCGGAATTTAACACTGTGTCATGGATCACAATGCTGTTCAGTGCCGGGATGGGTATCGGTCTTGTGTTCTACGGTGCTGGGGAGCCTATGGCTCACTTTATGTCACCGCCGACAGCCGACGCGGGTACTACAGCGGCTCTGACTGAAGCTATGGAATCAACATTTCTGCACTATGGTATTCATGCATGGGCAATATACGGTATCGTAGGTTTATCCCTTGCATACTCAAGTTTCAGAAAAGGTGAAGTTGGTCTTTTATCCAAGTCACTTCGTCCGTTATTTGGAAATCTTGTCGACGGCTGGCTTGGAATTCTTGTTGACGTACTTGCAGTATTCGCAACGGTTATCGGGGTTGCAGTATCTCTTGGTATCGGTGCAATGCAGATTAACGGCGGATTGAACTACTTATTTGATATTCCTGTGAGTCTGGTAACTCAGGGAATTATCATTGCCGTTGTAACAGTTCTGTTCCTGTACAGTGCATGGAGCGGTCTGAGCAAAGGTATCCAGTATTTAAGTAACATAAACATGGTATTGGCTGCAATTCTGTTTGCTGTCATTCTTATAGTCGGCCCGACTATGCTCATCTTAAATATGATGACTACAGGTACAGGCGGCTACTTAAGCTCTATCGTCTTTAACAGCTTTGATGTTGCACCGCTGAATCCGCAAAAAGAAGAATGGCTGAGTTCATGGACGATTTATTACTGGGGCTGGTGGATGAGCTGGAGCCCGTTCGTCGGAATATTTATTGCCCGTGTTTCCAAAGGCCGTACAATCCGTGAATTTATAATTGCAGTATTACTTGTACCGACTGTAATCGGAATTATCTGGTTCAGTGTATTCGGTATTACAGGTATTTCCACTGCAATGGACAAGCCGGAAATATTTAATATGGCGACAGAAGTACAGCTGTTTGCAGTCTTTGATCAGCTGCCGATGGGTGCAATCATGTCAATTCTCGCTATATTAATAGTCAGTATATTCTTTATTACATCTGCCGACTCGGCAACATTTGTACTCGGTATGCAGTCGTCTCACGGTAATTTAACACCGTCAGGTAAAACGAAAATTACATGGGGAATTTCACTGTCTGCAATTGCATTCACACTTCTTGCAGCAGGCGGGGAAACAGGGTTAAACGCCTTACAGTCCGCTGCGATTATCGCTGCGCTGCCATTCAGTTTCATCATTATAGCAATGATGATTGCATTTTATAAAGATGCAAACAATGAACGTAAATATTTAGGTCTTTCAATCACTCCTGACCGGGAGCGTATGAAGAACTACAAAGAAAGCACTCTTGAAGAGTATCAGGAAGACCTTGAAGCATATGCTGATGAAGATAAACCGAAAGGGATTTAATTCTCTAAACAAAAATGTCCCGGTGATTAAATCACCGGGACATTTTTGTATTTATTGAAGTTTGCCCTGAGCGGCAATTTCAATTTCTTTAACGACTTCCCCGTCGTTAACAATATACGCTTTATGGTAAAGATTGGATACGGGACAAATATGATTTGGAATAATACTTATTTTATCACCAATATTTACATTATTGCTGAATTCCCGATTGTAAATAATTGCGTGTTCATCAAATACACCGTGAATATGAACACCCTCAAATTCTTTTATTTTCCCAAAGCCTTCTGTCGTTGTCAAACCCTTGCTTCTTGACTGCGCTGTCAGCCCTTTGGCACCGACATCCGTAATTACACGTTCTGCTGTAGGCTTGCTGATCACCGTCGTCAGGACGCTCGCTGCTGAGTGCGCATATGAATCAATTGCGTTCGACTGTGAGCCGTCCATTAGAATATATGTTCCCGGACGGATTTCTGTGATGCCTTCAGGAATATCGAAACCGAACATAAACGGCGGTGTGGAACCGATACTGATTGTTTCAACTTCGAAGTCCATGTCTCTCGCAACATTTGCGAAATGCAGTGTGCGTGTCGTTGCCGTCATAAATAAATCAAGGCAGTCATCTTTGTCGACCGCTTTGTACGTATGCCCGTCGTGTGAGAAGATTCCTTTCAGTTCAACGTTTTTAGAAGCGCGGATGCTGTTTAACAATAGCTTATAGTCGACCTCTTCGATAATACCCGAGCGTTCTTCTCCTACTTCGATTTCAATAAGTACCTGAGCTTTTTTATCAGCGCCTTGAAATACTTCATCAATTTCTTCTATGTGATGAACGCTGTCTACACCAAATGAAATATTAATCTGTTCAGCAAGTTTTTTAATTCTTTCAAGCTTTTGTTTTCCGACAATCTGATTGGCGATGAAAATATCGTCCAGTCCGTAAATTGCCATGATTTCCGCTTCTCCGACTTTAGCGACAGTAATACCTTCAGCACCATTGCGTACCTGTTCCATCGCCAGATGAGGCATTTTATGTGTTTTCGTGTGCGGACGCAGCTTAACATTTTGTTCTTTTGCGTAATTACTCATATATTTAATGTTTTTATTCAGTACAGTTTCATCAATTAGTAATGCTGGTGTATCTATTTCTTTGTAGTTCATTATTCTGTCCCCTTATAACTATGATTATTTTACAGCTGCAACAGCTTCGATTTCAACCAGACAGCCGTAGTGCAGTTCTTTTGTCGGCACGACTGCTCGTGCAGGTTTGTGAGTTCCGAAATACTTGCTGTATTCATCGTTAATAACATCCCAGTTATCGACGTCAGACGTGTATAATCTGACCATTATCACATCTTCTTTAGTCAGACCTGCTTCGTTTAATACCAGTTCCATATTGGATAGTGCTCGTTTTGTTTCTTCAGCGATACCGCCTTTAACTATTTTACCGGTCTCAAGATCCAAAGATAACTGTCCGGAAATATAGAGAGTATCGTTATGTATCATCCCGGGTACATAATGTCCTTTGCTGTTACGTGAATATTTAGTATGAACTTCTTCCACAACACCATCTCCTTTATTTTTGTCTTAAATTCATAATACCAAAAATACTCCGGACATTGCTGTCCGGGGCATTCAACAGTCAGCTGCAGAGAATATCATCATCGTGGTTATGATGTTTGCATTCCACCTGAACAGTAACATGATCAATATGTTCCTCTTTCATCTCTGCTTCTATACTCTGAATAATTCTCTGTGTTTCATGGACATTTAAAGTACCATTTACGACTACATGAACACTCAGTGCATTCATCCCGCTTGAAATACTCCAGACATGAAGATGGTGAGCGTCTTCAATACCATCCAGTCCGTTAATTTTGCTGAGCACAGTATCCACATCAATATTTTCCGGAACACCTTCCATCAGTATATTCAATGACTGCCGGGTTATTCTGAAACCGCTGATTGCAATCAGTACAGCAACGATGACGCTCGCGAGCGGGTCCATAAAGCCCCAGCCGAAAATCATAATGGATAACGCAGCGATAATTGCGGCGACTGAACCCAGCAGATCACCGAGAACATGCAGCAGCGCACCTTTCATATTTAAATTATCGTGAGTGTCTCCCGACATTAAAATTTTTGCGACAATTACATTTACGATGAGGCCGAGGACAGCGATAATCAGCATTCCCGTCGTTGCCACTTCCGGCGGATTCACAAACCTTCCTGCAGCTTCGATAATAATAAATACTGCAATAATAATCAGTGTGACTCCATTAAATACGGCAGCCAGAATTTCAAATCTTCTGTAGCCGAACGTCCGTGACGAATCCGCTGCTTTCTCACCCATTTTAAATGCGGCAAGTGCAACAGCGAGAGATACTGCATCACTGAACATGTGACCTGCGTCTGACAGGAGAGCGAGACTGTTTGTCAGCATCCCGCCGATGACTTCAACAATCATAAATGATGCGATTAATATTAAACTTATTGTGAGTGCTTTTTTATTTGCACCTTGAGTATGGTCGTGGTGATGCTCATGATTATGCTCTCCCAAAATTTCCACCTCAATCTGTCTAATTTTTGCTATTATTTCTCCGTTTTCAAGTGTAGTATATACCTTAACATATGCAAAAATGTAAGAAGGTGCAGTTATCATGAAGAAAAAATATCAACTCTATTTATTATATAGCAGTGTTTTCCTTGTTTTTCTAGGAATAAGTCTTGTCATACCGGTTCTGCCGTCAATTATGAATGAACTGGATATCAGCGGTGCCGAAGTCGGCTACTTAACCGCTGCCTTTGCTTTTACACAGCTTATTTTCTCACCATTCACAGGACGTGCTGCAGATAAGTTCGGCCGTAAAATTGCTATCGTTATCGGCCTGTTTATTTTCGCATTTTCCGAATTGTTATTTGGTCTCGGTAAAACCATCGAGGTATTGTTTGTTTCCCGTATGCTCGGCGGACTGGCCGGGGCATTTATTATGCCGGCGGTTACTGCATTTATCGTCGATATAACAACCGTCAGAAACCGTGCACGTTCTCTCGGTTATATGACTGCTGCAATTAACTTTGGATTCATTATCGGGCCCGGAATCGGCGGTGTGCTGGCTGAAGTTTCAACACGCCTGCCGTTCTTCGTTGCAGCAGTGCTCGGTTTAATCAGTGCATTGTTATCAGTGTTTATGCTGGAAGAGCCGAAGAATCTTAAAGAAGTTGCCGCAGATAAAACAGAAGTCACAACGAGTAATTTCAAAAAAGTATTTACACCAATATTCTTCATTGCTTTTCTCGTTATATTTGTCTCATCATTCGGTCTTGCAGCATTTGAATCATTCTTCAGTCTGTACTTCGACCGCAAACTCGGATTTACACCGACAGATATTGCCATTGCTATTGCAGGCGGTGCAATCATCGGTACATTCGCACAGATTGTACTGTTTGAGCCGCTGACCCGACGCTATGGCGAACTGAATATTATAAGGGTTTCGATTATATATACAGCCGTTCTCGTTTTCGCTATGACTTTCCTCGAATCATACTGGGGTGTCATGGCTGTGGCGTTTGTGATTTTTATCGGTTTTGATCTGATAAGACCTGCGGTCACAACATTCCTGTCGCATATCGCTGAAGATAACCAGGGCTTTGCCGGAGGGATGAACTCGTTCTTTACGTCACTTGCAAATGTTATTGGTCCTGTTATCGCAGGTATACTGTTCGATATGAATCTGGACTATCCGTACTACTTCAGTGCAATCATTCTTGTTATCGGATTTCTTATTACCGTATTTTTCTGGCGCGATCCGCGGACGGGGCAACGTCATTCGAAAGTCTGAATTACGCCTCACAGCGACGTTTCAGCATGCCAAACACTTTTATTTTCATTGCGGCTTGTGTAATAATGTTTAATGGAATGAAAATATAAAAACATTTTTCGTATATTACTGGAGGGTTATATTCATGAAAGACGAAATTGTAGATGTAACGATAATCGGTGGAGGTCCTACTGGTTTATTCTCTACTTTTTATGCGGGCATGAGACAAATGTCTGTAAGACTGATAGATAGTCTGCCCGAGCTCGGCGGACAATTAATGGAATTATATCCGGATAAATATATTTATGATGTTGGCGGTTTCCCGAAAATCCTGGCGAAAGATTTAGTATCAAACCTGGTTTCACAAGCGCAGTATGCTGAACCTGAACTTCACCTCGGAGAAACTGTACAGTCATACGAACGTGAAGATGACCACTTTATTTTAAAAACTGATAAAGGTGAGTATCTTACAAGAACAATTTTAATTACAGCAGGCGTCGGTGCTTTCCAGCCGCGTAAAATCGGCCTGGATAACGAAGCTGATTTCGAAGGCACATCACTGCAGTACGCAGTCAGAGACCTTGAGAAATTCAGAGACAAAGACGTAGTTGTACTGGGCGGAGGGGACTCAGCTCTCGACTGGTCACTGATGCTCCAGGAACTTGCTAAATCGGTAACGCTTGTACACCGCCGCAACCGTTTTACGGCACATGAAACAAGTGTACAGCAGGTTATGGATTCTCCAATAGATGTTAAAACATCATTGAATGTCACTGAAATTAAAGGTGAAAACGGACAGATTGATGAATTGGTACTGACTGCAAAAGACGGTACAGAAGAAGTGCTTAAAGCAGATCAGCTTATCGTTAACTTCGGTAACATTTCCTCACTCGGACCATTAAAAGAATGGGGTCTTGAACTTGAGAAAAACTCAATTAAAGTTAACCCTCATATGGAAACAAATATCCCCGGCATCTTTGCTGCTGGCGATATTACGACGTTTGAAGGTAAAGTTAAACTGATTGCCACGGGCTTCGGTGAAGCACCGGTAGCAATTTCATATGCTAAATCTTCATACGACCCAAAATCACGCGTTCAGCCTAAACACAGCACAAGCGTGTTCAAGCAGGACTAATATTAAAAAACGTCTGCATATTATTTATGCAGACGTTTTTTATGTTTCATGTGAAACCTGACTGTTTTATCCTGTCACCAGTCTTAATCCGATTACTGCAATAATAATCATCGATAAGTACATCACGCGTTTATAACTTGCTGATTCTCTGTAAAAAATAATACCGACTAACGCACTTCCTACTGTTCCTATTCCTGTCCAGACAGCATACGCAACACCTAAAGGTATGGTTTCCATCGCTGTACCTAAGAGTGCAAGACTGATTGGAAAACCGATAAGCAGTGTCAGCCAGCCGCTCAGCTTTTTACCCTGTCCGATCAACGACATTCCTGTAACGCCTGCTACTTCCATCAAACCCGCAAGTATTAATATAATCCAGCTCATTTAACACCCTCCTCATGATCTGTCACTGTTTTCAGGCCGATAACTCCGAACACAAGCAGTGCTACAAATATAATAATGCCGATATTAAACGCACCGCCGAAGACAATAATATCCACCAGCACTGTTCCTACCGCGCCGATTCCGACGAATACTGCGTAAACTGTACTCGCCGGCATTTTTGTTGATACATATACAAGCAGACCGAAACTGACAATGATTGCGATAATCGTCAAACTCCATTCAAACCATGAGTCAGCATATTTCAATCCAGTTGCCCAGCCGATTTCAAACATCGCTGCAATAATAACTAATAACCACATAAATAAAGCTCCTATTTTAAAAATTTATAAGAATTGAGAATAAAAAGAGCCCGGAAGAATAACTTTCGTTACTCTCCCAGGCTTTTGTCCTTCCGTGTACTGGAACTCTTTCCAGCGTCCTCTCTCGGTCCAGACTTAAATAATTTAACGGAACCCTAGAGAACTTCTTATTCAGTTATCTACACTATAATTTATTATTTTCCATCAGTCAACCTGCACGTTTGTGCTGATAATGCCGTAATGTACTTTGCTCGTCTTCCGGATTTGCTGTTCGAAGCCGAATTGTTCAAACCTTTTACTTCTGAAATGATCTTTCAGTACTACCTTTTCAGCTGCCACACGTTTCGCTTCTTCTACCGCAGTCTCTGACAATGTTTCTGTATGTGTTACCGGGGTAATGGTACGCAGGCTTTGGGATTTACTGATTTCCTCATCGAACATTGGATCAAAATAGATAACATCAAAACTGTTGTCAGCCAATGTTTTTAAATAAGTTTCGTAATTAACGTGCAGTGCTTTAATATTTCTCATTGCCTCGTTAATAATATCGTTGTCTGCATTATATGATGCCAGACCTTCTTTAGTCAGCAGATACAATATAAAACTGTGCTCCAGCGCAGTGACTTTGCCTTGGTTACCGACCGCCATACTTGCGATGACACTGTCTGCCCCGAGCCCCATCGTACAGTCTAAAAATGACATGCCAGATTCCAGTTCCGCCGCCTCGACCAGTGCATCATTTTCATTTTTTAATAACCGCTTCGCCCGTACCATAGAAAAGTTCGGGTGGTACTTAACAGATTCTTTGCCGGACTGCGGTGCAATGCTTAATCCATCATTTCCAACGATCATTACATCGTCATTGTAACGCTCATTAAGTTCTTTTACAGAGCGCTTTCTGCGCATTGCGAACTCCAGTCCGTAACGCATAGCGATATCCTTCGCTTTTTGCAGTGTCTCCTCATTATATCGTCCGCCTGTTGTTACTATCATCGTCTTTCCCCGTTCTGTATAATATGTTTATTCATACAGTTTACCATGGTACCATTAAATTAAATAAGATAAATGGAGGATGATTATGACATTAAAGAAGATACTTACTGAAGCAGAACAGGAAGAACTTCTGAGCACACTTGAATCCCGTTTCAACACTCATAAGGAACGTCATGAAAATATTTCATTTGAAGATATTGCTGCTAAACTCGACAGTAAACAACTTGCTGTACTTCATAATATGGAGATAACTGAAGGCGAACCCGATGTTATCGAAATGGACGGCGAACTCTATTTTATAGATTGTTCAAAAGAAAGCCCGAAAGGCCGCCGCAGTGTCTGTTATGACAGAACTGCACTGGAAGCCAGGAAAAAATATAGACCTGAAAACTCAGCTGTGGATCTCGTAAACGAAATCGGCTGTGAAATGCTGACTGAAGATGATTACAGAACGCTTCAGCAGTTCGGTGACTTTGATTTGAAGTCTTCAAGCTGGATAGCTACACCGGAGAATATTAGAGATCTCGGCGGTGCACTCTTCTGCGATAAACGCTACAACACTGTATTTCTGTACCATAACGGTGCCGACTCATATTATGGTGCCCGCGGTTTCAGAGGAAAATTAAAAGTATAATTAAAAAAGACGGCATCTGCCGTCTTTTATTTTTCTTCAATATATTCTTTTATCACAGCTGCCTGATTAAGCTCTGTATCTTTGGCCGCATATAATAATGTAACATTATGACCATCTGAATCTTTTTTAATCTGATCAACCAGTTCTTTTTGATCTTTTAACTCTTTTTTATATTTCTTTTTAAACTCTTCCCATTTATCAGAATCATGATTAAACCATTTTCTTAAGTCGGTTGACGGTGCAATGTCTTTATACCACTCGTCGTGCTCCAGGTCTTCTTTTTTAACGCCGCGCGGCCAGATTCCGTCTACTAAAATCCGTTTGCCATCCTGCTGTGAAACATCATCATAAACACGTTTCAATTTCAACATGAAATCATCTCCGAATAATATAATATATTATTCTTTACCCGTGTTATTTCTTTTGATGCATCGCTTCTTCTCTTGTTTTATTTAGAATCATATAGTCCAGTTCTTCTTTCGTCATTGATTTCAACGTTTTATACTTCGCTGCAAGGAAAATAAGTCCAAGTACTGTCCATGCAAGCAGTGCATAATACGACGGTGCTGTTAATGCTGCCGGTGAACCAGGGAATAACAGGAGTACAAGAAAGACAAGCGAGATGATAACTCCAAGTACTCCAAATATTACATAGACTATATTACGATGTTCTTTAGCGCTGAAAAACTTAACTGAGACTGCGCTCGTTGCAAGAAATGCAACAGATACGCCGACAGATGACATATCGACAACCCAGCTCAACGCTGTTCTGCCGAGCCATGGTGCAATTAAACATACCAGCAGTACGAACAGTACTGCGTAGTGCGGTGTTTTGTTTTTCTTGTGCACTTTCGCAAAGACAGCCGGTACAAAGTTTGCACGTCCCATTGCGAAAATCAGTCTTGAAGAAGACATATAGAAACCGTTCAGTCCCGTAAATATACCAAACGAAATTGCGAACGCCATGAATACCATTCCGACAGTTCCCATAGATGACTGAATAACAGAACCTGTTGCCCATACTGCGCCGTCCATTGAGTTCTGATCCGGATAAATCCAGGATGTTACCAATATCATTGCAACGTAAGTTAAAATAGATGCAATAATTCCAAATACAATTAATTTAAATGTTTTATCTGCACTGAATTTAAACTCTTCAGCTGCTTGCGGAATGTTATCGAAACCGACATACATCCACGGTGCAATCGCTACGATTAAAATAATTGAAGTCCATATACCCGCTTCATTGTTAAACAGCGGCTCTGCATTCTGCAGTGCAAACTCACCTGTAAAGAATGACGCAAGGAACAGCCCTGAGACCACAAGTGCCATGAACAAACAGAATATAAACTGGAGGTTCCCTGACAGCCCCGAACCTTTCATACTGATTAATGCGAAGACTATAAGGATCGCAGAAGACAGTACGACTTCCATAATATAGACATCCCATCCGGCAATCGTGTACAGATAACCGACTTCCAGAAAATCAGGAAGCACAAATTTAAATAGCAGACTGAACGCACTGGCATTCAGTGCGACGACACATATATAACCTAATACTAAAAACCACGATGCAATAAATGCACTGAATTTCCCGAACCCGGCATATGTAAATGCAAATTCTCCGCCAGATACCGGAAATTTAGCCGTTAATGCACCGTACCCTACTGCAATAATCAGCATTAAAAGACCGCCGATAGTAATACCCAGTGTTGCTCCGAGTGTACCTGATGAAATCAGCCAGTCCCCCGGTAAAATAAACGCTCCCCAGCCTATCGATGAACCGTAGGCAATCGCCCATATAAAGCGTTTCGACATCGTATGATCTAATTCTGTTCTCGTCTGATTATCAGCAGACATAATTACAACTCCCAATTTTTTTATTTATTCTCGTGAACAAGTATCGCATAGTGAAAGCACGCCGGCTAGTTCTTTTCAAGGATAACCGGGTGTTCTGTAATGATAGTATCTCCTTCATGCAGCATCACTTGAATACCGTATTCCGGATTCAATTCAGCCTCCGTATTTGATGCTGTAAGACCGCTTATTCCTTTTGTGTTCATATATATCTCATCTTCAGAATCTGCTCTTTTAATTGGCAATTCATCCGTATAAAGGGTATAAGTACCCGCTTCAAGATTTTCACCAATGGTATGCATACCTGCAGGAATAACTGTTTCAAATTGTTCCATTAAAGGTTCGAGGACGATACTGCCCTGTCTTGTGACATAATCAACACGATAACCTTCCTGAAGCTCCAGAACAACTTCGGTATTGAAGTGATTCAGCGCCGTTTCCAGAAGCCTGTTGTCCTCTTCATCATAGACAACGACTGCTGATGCATTTTCAGTTTGGGCAATATAACGGCCAGGTTCAATATCTTCTCCGATTATATACCCTCCCGGCTGCAATGTGATTTCCGTTCCACCTTCAGTGATGCCGGCAAATTCAGTATTGCTGTTTAAGAAAGCATAGCGGGATTCCAATCCTTCGGTTTTTAACAAATTTTCTTCTTCAAATAATTTTACCGCTTCTTCATCAGCAGTTATTTTTTCACCGTCATACGATTCACTCATAATACCGTTAAAGCTGCAGCCCATTAAAAGAAGGACGAAAGGAAAGAGAACACTAAACCGTTTCATAACTTCTCTCCCCTTTGTAAATACGCAGATAATGCTCGTGTGTGCCGAGGGCACCGAGCGAGACTTCAGCACGGCTGTAATGTTTCAGCGTGCGCATCGTTTCAAATACTTCGCCTTCTGACATACCATCCAGAGGAATGCATATACGGTCGCCCGCGAGATACAGCGTACCCGTTTTAAGCTGCAGATGTTTTAATTTGTCTTCTGTAATATAGCCTTTTATATACTCACTGTGAGATTCTTCCCGGTTGTATGTGTAATAGATACTCTGTTCATTTAAGAAGTAAATCTGGTCCGCATAGTCATCCAGGTTTTCAAGCAAGTGGGACGCAACGATAATAATCTTGCCGTCTTCTTTAATTTCCTGCAGCACTGAACTTACCAGTTCAACGTTCACCGGGTCCAGTCCGTTCATAATCTCATCCATAAACATAATTTTCGTATCCGCTGCAATCATCATCGCAAAACAGAGCCGCTGCCTCATACCGAGAGAATAAGTTTTTACTTTGTTTTTAACATAGCCTTCCATATTCAGCCGGCTGATGACTTCATCGATATTACTGCTGCCGGGATTCCATATATCCCGGTACATTTCTATATGCTCCACACCCGAAAAATCTTCATACAGTTCCGCCTGATCCGGGAAAAACGTAATTTTACTGTGCAGTGCTTTAACATCCTTAGTCGTGTTTTTATAGACCGTATCATCGATTAAAATTTCACCTGAATTAATTGGAATAAAACGTATCATTGCATTAAATAACGTCGTTTTTCCGGTACCGTTCGGCGCAACGAGACCGATAATCGTATTATTCGGGATATTAAAATTAATATCTTTAAGCACGGTTTTCGTACCGTAGTTAATCGTTAAGTTTCTGACTTCCAATGACATTAGTTTCTTCTCCTTTCGAGCTTCCCTGTACGCGTCGGTATCAGTTTAAAGATAAAGTAAAACAGAACTTCAACGATTATATACAAGATGCCAAGGCTGATAATCAGCTTCGTAATTGTGACATCTTTTAATGATCCCCATGAGCCTTCCAGCACTGGAATAATTTGCAGATACAGGAACGGATTCCAGCTCGCAGCAGGGCCTGTGAGTGCGAAAACATACGGCAAATAAAATACCGCAACAACGATTGTAATCGTCAGATAGATATTTCTGAACACCCATGACAAACCGGTGGACAGCTTAACGATAATATAACTCAGTCCCATTGTAAGCAGCAGTGCAATAACCGCGTATTCCATGATGCTGATATACACCATCTCTTCACCTGCATACAGCGGCACCGGGTAATTCAATGTTCCGCTGTCAGCCAGCAGTGTACTGAAAAAATACGACAGCCCGATTCCGGCAAGTGTAATAATCCAGATCAGCCCCCAGCTGATAAAGGTCCGCTGCCTCCACTGATGTGCCCATGAATACGGTATTCCCTGGGAAATACTCCAGTTCGACTCCTGGTCTTTCGAGAAACGATCCGCACCGAATATCGCTGCAATTATAAATATAAAGATGCCGGAAACTATATTGATTAAATTAAAAAGCACAAGTGACGGCGATAAAGGATTCCAGTCAATATCGACATTATTCTCTTTTAAATAAGTTAAAAACTTAAGCTCATTTTTAATATCCTGCTCACTCGGCATAAATGACAGCAGCAGTTCCTGTGATTCAAAATCATCCGCTTCGTAGAAGTACAGACGGTTTTTTGCAAGTTCGAGGCCCTGATCAACATAATCGCTGACGACGTTCTCCAGCCCCTCTACAGTATTCCCTTCCTGCTCACCTAAAATATAACGCTGCATACCGATAATGCTCTGCTGGCGCGCAAGTTTATCGTATACTTTCTGCCCGGTTTTTGTTTCGAAATGATTTTGGGGAATTGCATGGAAAATCTGCTGAGTATCTTCATATTCACTGCGCAGTTCGTCGAGCGGCAGTGCAGGTGAACGATCCTGATAGAACGCCGAGTAGCTTGCGAGGAAAAGAAACAGCGACACCAGCAGTATTCTTACTTTCCAGTCTCTTATAATTTTAAGAAAGTCCCATTTAAACAGTTTCATTTAATCCACCTGCCTTGCGAACTTCTGACGGGTCATCCAGCCGGCAAGAATTCCAAGTATGATTTCGGTAATAATAATTGTAACGGTAAGGACAATCAGACCGGTTTCAAAAGTAAAGTTATTCGACAGCGTTAAAAAGTTCTGCCGGCCGCTTAAAATATTTCCAAATTCAAAGTAGTTCTGCGGAAATAAATGAGCTCCGATACCGAGAAAACTGTCTTCGCCTCCGCCGCTGTACAGTCTGTTAAATGCAACGATTACCAATCCTGCAATCATCACAATTACATCATGCCTGAATACTAATGAGAGCGCTGCATTTAAACGGATAAATAAATATACGAGTACTGCCGTTATAATCAGCGACTGCATAATGAAAGCAGTAATCGGCTCAGTAAAGAAGTTCTCTTCACCTGCACGATAGCCTCCATTGAATTCGTAATGTGTGTTCGCAAGTGAAAAATCTCCAAAACCGTAAAGCAGTGAGATCAGCAGGAAGAAAAACGCGAGCAGTACAGCAAAGCCGGACATAATAATGAAGAACACCGACAGTGACTGATAAAATATGTATTTTCTCCATCCCAATGGCTGTCCTGCCTTTAAAGTATGATGCTTCCGGTCATCGACCAGTACTTCACTTGCTGTAAAAATAGTTATAAATAAAATGATTAATGGTCCGTAGTTTAAGAAAAATGAGTACAGCTGCTGAATTCCAGTCTTGCCGTTAAATTCATGTGTAGTCGGATTTTCTATATCCCGAAGTGCTGAGAGATTGCTTTCGATAACCATTCTTTCAAAATCCATTTCCAGAAACTGTCCGGAATGTTTCTGTTCGGCGTAATCTTTTAACGCTGCCTGTGTGAAGAGAGGTACACCATTGCCGCTTTTCAGTTCCAGCAGCCTTGATACATCGCCTTTTTGCAGCGCATCATAATACTTAAAGTTATATTCATAATCGTACTTCGCGAGACTGTATGTATCGACACCTGTAAAACTGTTGACTGCAATATCACCTGAGTCCAGCCTGCTTTCTTTCATACCGTACGCCGATTCTGTTTCCAGAGTCAGTTCATCCGTATCGATTGTCAGCGGATTATTGAGGTTGGGCAAATATATAAATGAATACAGTATGATGCCGAGAAAAGCCAGTAAAAATATTAATCTGTTCTTTTTATTACGGTATATCTTTTTAAATGTTTCCAAAAACACGATTTTAAACATTGGCCATCTCCATCTGCAATTTATTCTGAGGCATTTATAACTATTATAGAAAACGCTTCCATAATTTACAAACTAATTCAGAGATTCTTTGTTGTATGTCCCATAGAATTATATTATTCTTAGTTTACTTAATTACAGTCAGGAGAACTCATAAATGCTTACTGCTTTTCTTCACGGCTTTATTCTTTCAGCAGGACTTATACTTCCGCCGGGAGCCCAGAATGTTTTCCTTATTAATCAGGGTGCCAACCATAAAAATTTCATTCATGCCCTGCCGGCAGTTATTGCTGCAGGACTCAGCGACACACTGCTGATTGTACTTTCAGTGGCAGGTGTTTCACTAATTATTTTATCCGTGCCTGCACTGCAGCTCGGCATGTATATTATCGGTTTTATATTTTTAACTTATATGTCAATATCACTGTGGTTTACTAAAGCGGAAACTGCACAGGCGCCGGTAAAACTTTCGCCTTATAAACAGATTGCCTATGCATTGTCGGTATCTTTATTAAATCCGCATGCAATTCTCGACACTGCAGGTATTATCGGCACCAACTCAACTGCATATACAGACAATGCGCTTATCGTCTTCACCATATCCTGCATCGCCGTCTCGTGGCTCGCTTTTATCATTCTCGTACTGCTCGGCAGAGTACTCGGCAGCATCGATACCGATGGTAAAATCACTTTATATATTAATAAAATATCAGCTGTCGTCATCTTCATTATTGCGTGCTTTATTCTCATTAATATTATAAAAATGATTTAACTGAAGAACTGTCCGGCGAAGACTGGAGTCTAAGTATTCCCTTACCTGATAAAACAATCAGCTCGCTTGAGATCAACAGCATTCTGACTCACGGCAAGGAAGGCGCTGCAGAAACAGCTGTTACCTCAGACGGTGAGATGTATCAGGCTGCATATTTCATCGCTTTTGAAAGCCATAAAAAAGATGCGAAAATTAAAAGCATCACCGTTTATACTAAATAATTGAGTTTTTCACGACCTGTTCAGGGTAAATACAAGTATCAATTCCAAAAAGGAAAGAGGACGTAATATGAAAACTATTATGAGACTAATACTTGCGGCTGTTTTCGGTATCGCAGGTGTCGCACACTTTACACGATCTGAAGGATTTAAAAATATTGTTCCGCATTACTTGCCGTTTAAAGACTTTATCGTTAAAGCAAGCGGGGTCGCAGAACTGATAATCAGCTTCCTGCTGGTTATCAAACGCCCGGGAAGTATTATGAAATCTGCAATCAACAGTTTTCTGATGCTCGTGCTTCCTGCAAATATTTATATGGCTCAGAATGCACTGCCGCTCGGCAGTATTAATGTGCCGAAACCGCTGTTATGGGCAAGAGTCCCGCTGCAGTTCGTTCTCATTAAAATGGTAAATAAATTATAAAGAGGTAATTTAAATGCAGACTTCCTGAACTTATATAATAAAGGATAATGACAATATGTCATTATCCTTTATTATTGTGCAGTTTCTTCTTTATCTTTGTTAGATATATTCATCACAATGACCCCGAGAATTATAACGCCCAAGCCGATAATATTTACTGTCGACAGATGCTCATTAAACAAATAGACACCGATAATCCCTGCTCCTGCTGTACCAAGTCCCGACCATACGCTGTATGCAATGCTCAGCGGGATTGTTTTAAGTGCACCGATTAAACATGTAAATGATAACCCGAAACAAATCAGCATAATAACTGTAGGTGTTGTGTTTGTAAATCCATTCGATAAATTAAGCAGCGTTGTTCCCGTCACTTCAAACGTTATTGCTCCCATTAAAAATAATGCCGCTCTCATGACAGCACCTCCCTATACTCTCATCAATATCAAACCGATAATTAATAATATTATGCCGGCAACCGTCGTTGGCCGGATTTCTTCTTTAAATACAGCAAAGCCGATAATGGCAGTCAACATCGTACCGACACCGCTCCATGCCGCGTAGGCAAAGCTGAGCGGCAGTGTAATCAATGCCAGTGACAGCATATAAAATGCAAACATATAACCGGCAACGATGCCGATAATCGCTTTTTTGGAATTATTTACCGCTGTTAATTTCATCATGCTGGAGCCAAAAACTTCCGATATAATTGCACCTGCTAAATAAACCAATCCCAATGTATTCACCTCTTAAAATATAAAGCTCTTCTTTCTTTAATCTTCCCATGACACTATACCATCTGTCATTTTATACACCTTTATAAAATATATAATGACAAATATTTCATCCTTTTTGACAACTATAATTGTCAAAAAGACAAATAAATGTTACATTATAAATACAGATATATATGTCACTGAAAAATTCGAAGCGAGGGTGAAGATATGAGAACAAGATTACGCGAACTTCGTGCGAGAGACAGTTTAAACCAGACCCAGCTCGCAAAGCTTGCTAAAGTATCACGGCAGACGATCAGCTTAATCGAACGTGAAGAGTATATCCCGTCGCTGCTAATAGCAAAACGTATGGCTAAAATATTTAACGAACCAATCGAGAGTATTTTTATATTCGACGAGGAGGAGTTATAAATGAAATTCACATTGAAAATAATTCTGTATGGTGCAATCGGTTTTGCTGCCGGTTATCTGACACTGGAACTCCTTTACGGCAGAAATACAGATGCTACTTTAGAAGTTATATACTACTGGCTGAGTATCGTGATGATTGTTCTCGCTGCCGCACTGCTGATCTATGCATTTATACGCCGCAGAAAACTCATCAAACTGACTAACGATAAAAACCGCACAATGAACGAAGATGATTTTGATGTATACAGCTACAATGCATTTAATATAATTACAGTCACTACTGCTGTGCCGCTTGTACTGTCACTTATAGCACTGGCTATTCAAACGATGGCTGCTGAAAACCCGTGGCTTGTCGGATTCACGATAATATTACTGTTCATATCAGGCTTTATGAATCTGCAGGCATCGGCACTTATTAATATAATTTATCCGGATAAAGATTTACCTGAACCCGGCGATAAAAAATACAACCAGAAACTGCTCGCTGCTTCAGATGAAGGTGAATTATTTATTATGACTAAAGCATTGTACAGCTCATGGACACTCACATCAATGCTGTTATTTTTCGCAATGATTATGATGATATTTTACTCATTCGTTACAGATGAATCACAGATTTTCAGTATTGTAATCATCGGTTTAATTATGATTATAAGTCAGCTTAAATACTCATATGAAATCAGAGAAAAATAGATTAACTGAAAGTCCCCGCAAGTATGCAGGGGCTTTTTTGTATTGGAAAATTAGTTTCCTGTTTTTATAATTTTATTGAAATAATCAACCTAAATTTAATTTCTATTAATAATTCTGAATATTTTGTGTATAATGGCATTTATGCAATAGATTGCTTTACATCAAAACAATTCGGGAGGGTTTTATGAATGAACGAAAGTAAATCAAAACGCAAATTTGTTATGCCCCACATTTACGTAATACTATTCGCTTTAATTACTTTATCTGTAATAGCCACTTACATAGTCCCCGCAGGCTCTTATGACAGAGAAGAAGTTGACGGCCGCTCAATAATCATCCCAGATACATTCAGCTATGCTGAACAAACACCCGTGGGTATTCTGGACTTTATGACTGCAATACCGAGAGGTGTTGAAGAGACGGTTGCTATCATATTCGGTATTATGGCAATCGGTGCTCTATTCAGAGTTATTGAGAAAGCAGGCATTATTGATGTAATACTCAATTTCCTGATTCGGTCATTTGGCAATAAAGGGATGCTGATCATTCCGACAATAGTTATTCCTTTAGCACTATTTGTAGCACTGACGGGTAATATAGAATCATCACTTATATTCTTACCTGCTCTGCTTCCTTTATTTTTACGGCTTGGCTATGACCGTATGGCTGCCACCGGTACTGTCTTAATGGCTACAGTTGTCGGTTTTGCTGTCGCAATTACAGCACCGGCTAACCTAGGAACAGCGCAGACAATTGCAGAGCTGCCTCTTTATTCGGGAATCGGTTTCCGTTTAATTATCCTGGCAGTAATGCTTGCCGTCGGTATACTGTTTATCATCTTTTATATTAAAAAAGTTCAGAAAGACCCTTCCAAAACTTTAATTACTGATAATGTGGACAATTCTCAGTTTATTAAAGATGAAACTGACGGTCCTGAACTCAGCACACGCACTTATGTAGGTACTGGTATCTTTATTCTTGCACTAGGATTTATGCTATTTGGTATTTTCCAATATCAATGGTACTTTACCGAACTTGCCGGTTTCTACTTATTCGCAGGTATTGTCAGCGGACTAGTTGCCGGTCTTAAGCCTTCAGGTATTGCTGAAGCAATGAATGAAGGTATTCAGAATATTGTTCTCGGTGCATTAATCGTCGGGGTTGCACGCGCTATTTCCGTAGTTCTTGAAGACGGAGCTATCTTAGATACCGTTGTCTACGGCTTAAGCATTATTGTAACAATGATTCCGGAAACATTTGTACCGGTAGCTATGATGGTGACCCAGGGTCTGCTTAACTTCTTAATTCCATCCGGAAGCGGGCAGGCGGCGGCAACAATGCCGATTATGGTCGGCCTTGTTGATTTAACAGATATGACAAGACAGACTGCAGTTCTCGCATTCCAGTTTGGGGACGGATTCTCAAATATCTTCTATCCAACTTCAGGATATTTTATGGCTGCACTCGCTATTGCTAAAATAAAGTATACGGACTGGATTAAATTTATTTGGCCGCTCTTATTAATATGGTATGGTTTAGGTGCTGTGTTCCTGATTATTGCTTACTTCATAAATTGGGGACCATTCTAGAAAAATTAGCAAGGATGAGAATTTATGAGATGCGGTACGAAACGATTTGAAATAACTGTGGAAAAAGATAACAGAATTGCGACGCAGGAAATTTGTGCCCGTGATCAAATCGATGCACGAAAAATATGCCGCCGTATGTTCGGCGAAGACGAAGTTGTTATATCCGTCAGAAGAAAAAAGTAATGTCATTGAGGATAAAGATTTATAAGCCGCTTGAAATCTCGTTTGGTGAGATTTTGAGCGGTTTTTTGCGGATGGTGCTGGAGCGATGCTGCTCTGGCGTTCTATGAAGAACGCTCATAGAATTTCTAAACACTCCGGACTCCTATGATGAGCG
>DAIPYL010000015.1:0-14412 GCA_036782755.1 Jeotgalicoccus sp.
TCAAATTATATGGATGCGATGAGCCGCATTGAGACCTTTCGAGGTCTCTTTTTTTTGTTCTTTTTTATATAGTATAATAATGTTATAAAATCAATCGGAGGTATATATGTCTCTTATAAGTAAGTTAAAAAAACTTCATAATGAAAATTCAATATCTATGCATGTACCGGGGCATAAAAACAATACAATTGGAGAACTGTCAGCTGTTATTAAACCTGAGTATGATCTGACTGAGATACCAGGATTGGATGATTTGCATGAGCCTGCCGAAGTATTATATGAACTGAACAGTATGCTTAGTGAGAAAGCACCTGGTTATTATGCACAGGCGATGGTAAACGGTACAACAAATGGCATCATCTCCAGCATCTATGCGGTGAAGGAAAAGGTCAGTCACTGCTATATAGCAGGGGATGCTCATAAATCGGTTTATCACGGAGTGTCACTGATAGATGTCGACTATACGGTTATAAGTATTGAAGAGCTGTACAATGTGGAACTGCAAAATAGTTGTGTGATATTCACTTCTCCCGCATATACAGGTGAACTCATTAAAGATATTGATGAGCATGTAGATTATATAAGGGAGAATAATGGCTTAAGCATAATAGATGCAGCACATGGTGCTCATTTATCGATTACTAATAACTTTGAATCATCATTATTGAAATCAGGTGCAGATATCGTCATAGAGTCATATCATAAAATGCTGCCTGCACTGACGATGGCTTCGGTATTATTTACGAAAGATATTCAGCTTCACCAGCGGATAATGCATTATATAAATCAATTTGAAACTTCGAGTCCATCTTATTTAGTACTGGCTTCGATTGAGTATGCACAGAAGTTTTATAATGAATATGATGATAAATTATTCTTTGAGAAAAGAACAAAACTTATTCAGCATCTTGAAGATGCTGACATAAAGGTTGCCGAACAGGATGATGCTGCGAAGCTTATGCTGAACACGTCTGAAGGCTCATACAGCCTGGAGCAAAGCCTGCGTAATGCAGGTGTCTATTCAGAGATGGTGACTGACGATGGTGTGCTGTGGTGCCTTCCTCTTTGGCACGAAGGCGACAGCTATCCGTTTGATGAGCTGCTTGATAGAATCTCAAAATTAACTGCAGTTAAAGAAAATGATGCAGCAATTAACAATACGGATATACTCAAAGGGAAGATATGTGTCGAGAATATCGTACCTTATCCTCCCGGTGTACCGCTTGTTTTAAAAGGGAATATGATTACTGAAGAGGATCTTAAAACGATAACGCACTACCAGGTTAATCATGTTAAAATAGAGGGTATAGAGTACAATATAAACTACTATATGAATGAGGCAGAATTATGAGTTACTTCATCACTTTTGAAGGTCCGGAAGGGTCCGGAAAGACAACGATTATAGAACATATCAGAAGATTACTGGCAGAAACGCACGAAGTTGTAAAAACACGTGAGCCGGGCGGCATACCAATCAGCGAAAAAATTCGCGAAATACTGCTGACGAAAGAACATGATATGGACGGCCGGACAGAAGCACTGCTTTTTGCAGCGTCGCGCAGACAGCATCTAGTTGAACGTGTAATACCGGCACTTGAGTCAAGGAAAATTGTATTGTGCGACAGATTTATTGACAGTTCGCTTGCATACCAGGGTATTGCCCGCGGCATCGGTTTTGATGATATAATGGCGGTAAATAAATTTGCTATTGATACTCATATGCCGGACTTAACAATTTACTTAAAGCTCGATCCGGAAACAGGACTGCAGCGAATCCGCGATAATGCACGGGAAAATAATCGTCTGGATGATGAAACTATAGACTTTCATAAAAAAGTAGTCTTGGGTTATAATGAGTTATCGGAGTTATATCCCGACAGAATTAAAATTGTTGATGCAGCCCAGTCAGTCGAAAACGTTGTAACAGATACATTAAATATTATAAATACTTATATACAATCTAGAGGTGAAGAATAATGAAAATGGTAATAGCTATTGTCCAGGACCATGACAGCCAAAGATTAAATGATAAATTAACAAAAAATGATTTCCGAAATACGAAACTTGCTTCTACAGGCGGTTTTCTTCGTGCTGGTAACACTACGTTCCTGTGCGGGGTTGAAGATGCTCGTGTAGATGAACTTCTTAAACTGATTGACGATACTTGCGGTAACCGCGAGCAGACTGTTGCACCGGTAACGCCTATGGGCGGCAATGCGGATTCTTATATTCCTTACCCGGTTGAAGTTGAAGTCGGCGGCGCTACTGTCTTTGTTTTACCGATCGAACAATTTGAAAGATTTTAAGATGAATAACAGTATCGTACAGCAGCAATTATTAAAAATTATCGAGAACAATAAGCTGAGTCATACTTATATGTTTGAAGGTGATGCAATAGAAACACTGCGCAAATACAGCAAGTTTTTTGCGCTGCATATTTTTGGCAGCAGTACACGAAATGAGATGCTGATTGATTCAGGAAACCATCCGGATTTATATTACTTATCGACAGCTGAAAACACGATTAAAAAAGAAGAAATCGAACAGCTTGTCCGCCAGATGAACCAGAAACCAATCGAATCTGATTACAAAGTGTATATTATTGAGCAGTTTGAAAAACTGACTCCGCAGGCTGAAAACAGTATTTTGAAATTTTTAGAAGAACCGCCCGAAAGAACAATTGCGATTTTATTAACTATAAATAAAAGCGGCATCCTGCCGACTATACATTCGAGAAGCCAGCACATTCATATCCAGGGAGAAGACGGGGACCGTGAAGATTCGCTGCCGAACTTAAGCGAAGCTGAAACGAAAACCGTCAATGCTCTCGCGCTGAATGCTCATCACGTTAACGAAATGGCTGAAAAATTCAGCGATATGCGCCAGGAAGCAATCAGCTTCGGAACGCGCTGGATACATAATCATCCGCTTGTGTTAATCGATGCTAAAAAGATGGTCGATATTTGTGATGACCGCAGGGATTATGAACTGATGCTGCAGCTCCTCGCCGGATTTATCCGCCAGGCGCTGCACAAAACTATCGGTCTCGATGATTTTAAACCGTTTGATGCACCAATGCCGGAAGGCAATGATGTAAATGCGGTTAAACTGACACGCATGCTTGAAGAAATTCAAAAAGCGAATCAGCTGCTTTCATTTAACGTTAATCCGATGCTTGTTTTTGAAGGTATGGTCATAGGTGCGAAAGGTTGATGAATGAATATGCTTAAAATCATCAAGGTCACGCAACTTGATTATTACGATAATATTTATATCACTTGCAGTGATGATTCTATAGAACGCGGAGACTATGTTGTCGCGGAAACAAAAAGAGGTCTGGAACTGCTTAATGTAGTAAAAGGGACTTATGAAATTCCAAAAGACAATATTGTTGAACCCGATGGTAAGTTCCTTCGACTGGCAACAGAAGAAGATTTAATTAAATTTAAAGCAAACGAAGAAAAAGCTGAATCTGCGATGGATTTTTGTTCCAAGGCGATTAAAGATGAAAAGCTTGATATGAACCTCGTGAATGCTAAATTCACGCTTGATATGAAGAAACTGATTTTTAACTTTACTGCAGATGATAGAGTAGATTTCAGATCGCTTGTCAGAATACTGGCAACGCGCTTTAAAACACGTATCGAACTGCGTCAGATTGGCGTCAGAGATGAAGCGAAGTACTTAGGCGGTATCGGTCCCTGCGGCCGTGCACACTGCTGTTCAACGTTTTTAGGAGACTTTGTACCAGTGAGTATCCAGATGGCGAAGAACCAGGACTTATCGCTTTCTCCAAGTAAAATATCAGGAGCATGCGGCCGTCTGATGTGCTGTCTGAACTATGAAGACGAATATTACGAAGATGCACGTACACAACTGCCTGATGTCGGCGCAAAAGTGAAAACACCGGCGGGTATCGGCAGAGTTATCGGTATCAACATACTGGATCTTGCTGTCAGAGTTAAAGGTTCAGATGATTATATTGAAGAGTACGGCGAAGAAGATATCGCTAAGCTAGAGGTTGTGAAGTAATGGATCGTGAAAAACTGTTCCTGCACATTCAGCAGCTTGAGCGCAATCTTAAAACAATGGATGAAGAAGTGCAGACATTGAAAGAACTCACTGTAAAACTGGTTGAAGAAAATGTCAGCCTGGAACTTGAGAAAGAAAACTATGAGCAGCTTTTAAATGATAAAGAGACGGCAGATTCTCCATTTAAGGAAAACTCATTGAAAAGTTTATACGATGAAGGATTTCATGTATGCAGCATTCATTTCGGCACACACAGGCACGGAGACGACTGTTTATTCTGCCAGGCATTTTTTAATGAAAGACAAAGTTAAAGCAGCGATCAGCTGCTTTTCTTTTTGGAGTGAACTCAATGTTAAAACCACATGAACGCATAGATGACCTGTTCAGGGAAAATATGCGTATTATTCAAAGCAGCGAAACCTTTTCGTTTTCTGTCGATGCCCTGCTGCTCGGCAATTTCGTGAAAATTAATAAGCGGGATAACAGAATTATGGATTTATGCAGCGGCAACGGTATTATTCCGCTCCTTTTATCCCACCGTGCAGCGCAGCCGATAGATGCTGTTGAAATACAGGAACTGCTGGTGGACATGGCGGAACGCAGCATTCAGATGAATGACAAGTCAGATCAGATTACGATGTATAATCTCGATATTAAAGCACTTAAAACTTCCATGAAACATTCCTCGTATGACGTCATTACAGTGAATCCGCCTTATTTTACAAGCAACCAGCCGTTAAAAGATAAGGGCCCGCAGAGCATTGCGCGCCATGAACTGCACATCGATTTAAAAGGCATTGTCGAAGCATGCCGTTATTTAATAACGAATAAAGGACGCCTCTATATGGTTCACCGTGCAGAGCGCAGTGCCGAAGTGTTTACAGAGCTGCATAATCAGGGTTTCAGAGTCAGGCGCGCCCAGTATGTATACAATGATGTAAACAGCAAAACTGCGATGTTTATCGTAGTGGAAGCGATTTTTAATTCAAATGCGTATGCAGATATACTGCCGCCGTTTTATATTTATAATGCAGATAAAACATATTCGGATGAAATGCTTGAGGTGTATTACGGTGACAACAGAGGATAAAAGATATTACGTCTATATAGTCGAATGCAGCGATTTCAGCCTGTACACAGGCTACACGACCGATATTGATGCACGAATTACGACACACAATGACGGTCTCGGTGCGAAGTATACGCGGGGCAGACTGCCTGTAACACTGCGGTATATCGAAGTCTTTGATTCGAAGAGCGGCGCACTGAAGCGTGAGTATGCGATTAAACAGCTGACAAAACAGCAGAAATTATCGTTAATAGGAGGATAATTATGTTATATATTACCGGGACACCTATAGGGAACTTGGACGATATGTCGTACAGAGCGATTAAAACGCTGGAAAAAGCAGATGCAATTCTATGTGAAGATACGCGTATTACCCGTAAACTAACGACACATTTTAATATTGATACGCCGCTTAAAAGCTATCACGATTTCAATAAAGAAGAAGCGACAGAAGCGATTATAGAAGATATAAAAAACGGCAAAACATACGCTCTTGTGACAGATGCCGGCATGCCTGTAATATCGGACCCCGGTTTTGAACTTGTCAGCCGCATGCAGGATGAAAAACTGCCGTACGCGGTTATACCTGCTGCTTCGGCGTTTACGATGGCGCTTGTTGCAAGCGGTATTGCCAGCTATGAATTTACGTACTTTGGATTTCTGCCGAAAAGTTCATCGAAACAGAGAGAGAAATTATCTGAAATAATGCACCATAAATATACGTCAGTTCTATACGAATCACCGCACAGAATGAAAACTCTGATGACGGAAATAAATAAAATTGACAGCGGCAGAATCGTCAGTGTATCGAGAGAAATTACGAAGAAGTTTGAACAGCATGTCAGAGGCACAGCGGATGAAATTTTATCACAGCTGGATAACGGTATTCCTTTAAAAGGAGAATTTGTCGTCGTTATAGACAGTTATGAGGAAGAACAGTCCACATTTACGGGGACACCAAAGGAGCATGTAACTGAACTCGTTGAAGAAGGTATGCGCCCGAAAGATGCGATTAAACTGGTTGCGGAACTGCGCGGCTTGAAAAAGCAGGAAGTATATAACGAATTTCATAAATAAAAAGCCGTGAATGAAATATTCACGGCCGGGATTCTTTAAATTATTTATCGATTTTCTTTTGAATTTCTTTGATTAGCTGATCGGCGCCTTCTTTGCTGAGTACAATTTTACCGTCAGCAAGAGACATGTTGTCGTCGGATACATCGCCGGTCACGGCGCAAGTCATGCGGGGCTGGTATTTTTTTAGAATGATTTTATCGTCATCAGTGAAAATTTCCAGTGCATCTTTAACTTCGATATCGAGTACGCGACGCAGTTCAATTGGAATAACGACGCGTCCAAGTTCATCAACTTTACGCACAATTCCAGTAGATTTCATTAGTGATTCCTCCTACATAGTTAACCAGAATATTATGGGTTATGTCCAATACGGAAATATGATCGTGCAGTAAAACATAGAAATATAAGCTTCGAAAGTATTGCCCGAAATTGGATATTCATGACTATAGCACAAAAATAATGGGAAAACTATTAAAAACTGTTTAGAATTGAAAAACATACATAAATTAGATATATTAGATAAGTATATTATAGGAGGATGTCCCATGACCAAACCAACATTTTATATCACTACGCCAATTTATTATCCGAGTGGAAAACTCCATATCGGGAACGCATATACGACAATTGCATGTGATGTAATGGCACGTTATAAACGCCTGAGAGGCTTTGATGTATACTACTTGACAGGTACTGACGAACACGGTCAGAAAATCGAGCAGAAAGCTGATGACATGGGGATTACACCTCAAGCCTATGTCGATGACATGGCGGAGAGCATGAAAGAATTATGGAAGATGCTCGACATTACGTACGATCAGTTTATCCGTACGACAAGCGACAAACACAAAGCAGCTGTACAATACATTTTCGAACGCCTGCTTGAGCAGGGCGACATTTACCTTGGTGAATACGAAGGATGGTACTCGGTTCAGGATGAGGAATTCTTCACTGAAACACAGCTCGATGAAGTTTACCGCGATGAAGACGGTAAAATGACCGGCGGAAGAGCGCCGAGCGGACATGACGTAGAACTTGTTAAAGAAGAGAGCTATTTCTTCAGAATGAGTAAATATGCTGACCGTCTGGTGAAATATTACGAAGACAACCCTGATTTTATTCAGCCGGAAGCACGCAAAAATGAAATGCTGAACAACTTTATTAAACCGGGACTTGAAGACCTCGCTGTATCAAGAACGACATTCAAATGGGGAGTGCCGGTTAAATCAGATCCGAAACACGTTGTTTACGTATGGATTGATGCACTGGCTAACTACATTACAGCACTCGGCTATTCGACAGACGAAGACGAACTGTTTAAAAAATACTGGCCTGCAGATGTGCACATGATTGGTAAGGAAATCGTAAGATTCCACGCAATTTACTGGCCGATTATGCTGATGGCACTCGACCTGCCGCTGCCGAAGAAATTACTCGGACACGGCTGGCTGTTAATGAAAGACGGCAAGATGTCAAAATCCAAAGGGAATGTTATTTATCCTGATCAGATTGTTGAACGTTACGGGCTCGACTCACTCCGCTATTACTTAATGCGCGAAGTGCCATTCGGTTCTGACGGCGTATTTACACCGGAGTCATTTATCGAACGTACGAACTTTGACCTGGCAAACGACCTCGGAAACCTGGTTAACCGTACAATTTCAATGATTAACAAATACTTCGACGGACATGTGCCTGCATACACTGGTGCACACACCGATTTCGATAAAAGCCTTGAAGCGGCTGTGAAAGACAGTGTTCTTGAATATGAAACTGCGATGGAAAAAATGCAGTTCAGTCATGCACTTAGAGCGGTATGGACAATTATCGGCCGTTCAAACAAATACATCGATGAAACTGCACCATGGGTGCTGGCGAAAGATGAAGCGAACAAAGATGCACTCGGTAATGTCATGGTGCACCTGGCAGAAAACATCCGTATCGCGGCCGTGTTATTAAGCCCGTACCTGCCTCACGGTCCAAAAGAAATCTTTAAACAGCTGAATATTACTGATGAAAATCAGCAGACGTATGAGTCAGTATTAGACTATGGTAGCGTTAAACCGGCAGGACAGCTGACTAAACCGACACCAATCTATCCAAGACTGGATGTTGAAGAAGAAGTGACCCACATTAAAGATCAGATGCGTCCGCCTGCAGCTGAAGAAGAGGGAGAAGAAACTGAAACGGCAGAAAAAATCACAATTGATGACTTTAACAAAGTAGAAATTAAAGTGGCAACTGTCATTGCTGCAGAAGCTGTGAAAAAAGCGAAAAAACTGCTGAAAATCCAGGTGGATTTAGGCAATGAAGAACGCCAGATTGTCTCGGGAATTCACGAACATTACGAACCGGGCGATATTATCGGCAAAAAAGTACTTGTCGTAACGAACCTGCAGCCTGTAAAACTGCGCGGAGAGAAATCAGAAGGTATGATTTTGACTGCAGAAAAAGGCAGCCGTTTAACGTTAATCGATGTGCCTGACGGCATTGAAAACGGCAGCGTTGTAAAATAAATCAAGGAGTGATTATGTGTTAATCGATACGCACGTCCATCTGAATGCACACCAGTACAATGATGATCTTGAGGAAGTGATTGTGCGTGCGCGTGAGAACGGTCTTGAGAAAATGGTTGTTATCGGCTGCGACCGTCCGTCGATTGAACGCACGATGGAACTCATTGAAGAATATGATGATATATACGGCGTAATCGGCTGGCATCCGGTCGACGCAATTGACTGTACTGATGAGGATCTTAAGTGGATAGAAGAATTATCCGCTCATAAGAAAATTGTCGGCATCGGTGAGACAGGTCTCGACTATCACTGGGACAAATCACCGAAAGATGTACAGAAGAAACTCTTCAGAAAACAGCTGGCACTCGCAAAACGTGTCGGTCTTCCGATCATCATCCACAACCGTGAGTCGACGGAGGATTGTGTTGAAATTCTGAAAGAAGAAAATGCCGAGGAAATCGGCGGCATCATGCACGCGTTCAGTGCTGATAAAAAAACAGCGGATGAAATTATCGCTATGAACTTCTATGTCTCACTTGGCGGTCCGGTAACATTTAAAAATGCACAGCTGCCTAAAGATATCGCAGTTCATGTGCCGCTTGACCGTCTGCTCATTGAGACGGATGCACCGTATTTAACGCCGCATCCGTTCCGCGGCAAACGCAACGAACCGGCACATGTTAAACTGGTTGCCGAAAAAATCGCGGAGCTTCGCGGCATGAGCTATGAAGAACTTGCAGGGGCAACGACTGAAAACGCAAAAAAATTGTATAACATCTGAAATGAAAGTGTTTCACTTTGACTTTGGTTGAGGTGAAACACTTTTTCTTATTGTGCAGAAAGATAAGAAATATAAAAATATGGTATGATACTTAACGAGGTATAAGAGGTGACAACAGTATGGAAAAACCTGTGATTAAAGAAATTATTGTCGTTGAAGGCAGAGATGATACACGCAGATTAAAAGAAGCGGCAGTCTGCGAAACGATTGAAACGAACGGTTCTGCTATTAATGAGCGGACACTGGAAGAAATTGAAGTGGCATTAAATACACGCGGTGCCATTATATTTACAGATCCGGACTTCCCGGGCCATAAAATAAGAAATACGATTATCGAACGTTTTCCGAATATAAAAGAAGCATTTTTACCAAAACATAAAGCGCTCGGACATAACAGTGTCGGTGTGGAACATGCCCGGCTGGAGGATATCCGTTCCGCGCTTAAAAACTGCCAGACGAGCCAGCAGATTGAAGAAGAACTGATCACGATTCAGGATATGCAGTATCTACGCTTATCCGGTAATACTGCTGCGAAAGAACGACGTGAGTATTTAACGGAACAGCTGAATATCGGCTATGCAAATGCAACACAGCTGCGCAAAAAACTGAACCGCTACAGCATCTCTCCTGAAAAAGTGGCAGAAATATTAAATGAGCTGGAAGTGAATAACTGATGAAACATATCTCTACAGTAGGACGCACTAAAGAAATACTCGAGAAACACCATTTTAAGTTTAAGAAAAGTCTCGGACAAAACTTTTTAATCGACTCAAACGTCATTAAAGAAGTGATTCATAAAGCGGATATTAATGAAAATACAGGTGTCATTGAAGTCGGGCCCGGAATCGGTTCGTTAACAGAGCATCTTGCAATCAGCGCGAAGAAAGTGCTGGCTTTTGAAATTGACCAGCGTCTTATTCCCGTACTTGATGATACGTTAAGCGCGTACGATAACGTAACAGTCATCAATGAAGATATACTGGAAGCAGATGTGCCGGCACGCATTAAAGAGTATTTAAGCGACTGTGATGATATCGTCGTTGTGGCAAACCTGCCGTATTACATTACAACACCGATTCTCATGAACTTCCTGACGGCACATCTGCCGATTTCACGTTACTATGTGATGATGCAAAAAGAAGTCGGCGAGCGCATCAGTGCATCACCGAACTCGAAAGCCTACGGTTCACTGTCGATTGCAATCGATTATTATACGGAAGCAAAAACGGTGCAGAACGTACCGAGAACAGTATTTATGCCGCCGCCGAATGTCGATTCTATTATTGTTGAACTGAAAACCCGTCCGGAAAGAAAAATTGAAGTGGACGATGAAGAAGCGTTCTTCAAATTAACAAGAGGTGCGTTTCTGCACCGCCGCAAAACAATACTGAATAACTATCAGACGCTGTTCCTTGACGGTAAAAAGAAAAAAGACGAGATCAGAGCACTGTTTGAAGAAGCGGGAATTGAACCTGTCCGCCGCGGTGAAAGTTTATCGCTTGAAGATTATAAGGAAATTTACGACGCCTTCAAGAAAAGTGACTTGGAATTCGCTTAGAAAACCTTATATATTGGCAATTTTTTGACAGAATTATGTAAACTTGTTATAATGGATTTAGTGAGGTGGGGTATAATGCCAAAAACATTAATCGACATCAAAAAGATTCTTGATTGTCAGTTAGGAAATCCATGTGTACTTCGTGCCAACGGAGGCCGCAAGAAGTTGATTGAAAGAAAAGGTATTTTAAGAGAGACTTATCCATCGATTTTCGTAGTTGAACTAGATCAAGACGAGCATAATTTTGAGCGTGTATCTTATACATACACAGACGTGTTAACATCGAATGTAGAAGTTACATTCTATAACGACGATTTTACAGAAGAATTTTTAATTCAATAACATATTTAAAAACCATCCTTTTGGATGGTTTTTTTGTTTTATGAGCGGATGTTGGGCATCCGGCTGTAAATATATATATTATTAAAAATATATAATAAATGGAGTGTGACTTATGAATAAAAACAACCCTCATATCATGCCTGAAATAGATAAAAGTAAAGGCCTCGAGTTCGGTCTGTATACGCTCGGAGATCATTTGCCGAATCCTCATACGGGAGAGAGAATTCCGGCGAGCCAGCGTATTAAAGAAATTATCGAAACCGCCCGGTATGCAGAGCAGGCGGGCATCGACACGTTCCAGGTCGGTGAATCCCACCAGGATTACTTTGCATCGCAGGCCCATATGGTAATCTTATCTGCAATTGCCCAGTCGACTGACAAGATAAAAATTGCATCCGGTTCAACGATTATCAGTACGTCGGATCCGGTGCGTGTATTTGAAGATGCTTCGACAATTGATCTGATATCCGGCGGACGTATGGAAGTTATTGCGGGCCGTGCTTCACGTGTCGGCTTGTATGATCTGCTTGGTTATAATCTGAATGATTACGAAGCACTGTTCGAAGAAAAATTTGAACTGTTTTTAAAAATCAATGAAAATGAATATGTAGACTGGCAGGGAGAGTTCCGTGCACCTTTAAATAATGCACACGTGATTCCGCGTCCTGAAAATGAGCATAACGGTCTGCCGGTATGGCGCGCGGTCGGCGGTTCTATGGCTTCTGCACATAAAGCGGGGCTTGCGGGTGTACCGATGTATCAGGCGCACTTAGGCGGGCCGGCTGATGCTTTCAAGAGCCGTATCGATTTATACAGACAGACGGCGGAGGAAGCGGGATACGATGTTTCCAAATTGCCTGTAGCGACGGCAGGATTCTTCTTTACGCATGAAGATACATTGGAAGCATACAGAAAATACTATCCGCATATTAATGAAGGAATGAAGAAATCAAACGGCCAGGGCTTCCCGAAACAAGGCTTCGCACAGGGACAGGATTACCGCAGTGTGATTAATGTCGGTGATCCGGAACTTATTATAGAGAAGATTCTTTATCAGCATGAACTGTTTAACCATGACCGCTATATCGCACAGCTTGATTTCGGCGGCGTGACAATGGACGATATTAAACGTAACATAGATATTATTGGGGAAAAGATATTACCTGCAGTTAAAAAATATACAAAATCACAGGGGGAACAGTAATGAAAGCAGTAATCATCAGCGGGTCGGTCGTTGGAAGCAAGACGCGTAAAGCGACGACGGCACTCAGAGAGAAAATTGAATCATTAAATGTTCATGAAATTGAATATATCGACTTAAAGGACTATGATATGCCGTTCAGTGACGGAAGGAATTATTTGGACTACGGCGGTTCGACGACTGAAGCACTGACTAAAATAATGGAAGCGGATGTGGTGTTTATCGGCACGCCAATCTTCCAGGCATCAATTCCAGGTCCGTTAAAAAACTTATTTGATCTGCTGCCGCCGGGGGCATTTCTTAATAAAACGGTGAGCATGATTATTACAGCCGGTTCACTGAGACATTATCTGGTGCCGGAACAGCAGATGAAACCGATTCTGTCTTATATGAAGGCGAATATTGTACCGGGATATGTATATATTCTGGATCAGGACTTCGGTACGGAAGGTATTGAGAATGATGATATTCTATTAAGACTCGATGCGCTTGTGGATAACACATTTAATAATGCGGAAGCACATCAGGCAGTTCTTCAAAAATTTGATGATTCTTTCGGATTTTAACGTAAAAAAAGCGTTCAGGATATTAATCCTGAACGCTTTTTTATTTATAATTTATCGGATTGTTTTAAGTCCGTTAGCCCAGTTAACTGTAGTAGTGATTACAGCTTCAATAGTTGGGTTGTGTAATTCAGCAGGTGCGAATTTAGTCATTTCTTCAAAGTCAGTGAACAGGCTGAAAGCACCGAATGGTCCTACAGTTGCCATATTGAAGTTTGAAAGAATCTGACGCAGTGAAAGTGTTGCAGCAACACCTAAAGTTGAACCGTATCCAACAATACCTGCTGATTTGTTACCGAACTCAGGTCCGATGTAGTCAAGAAGGTTTTTAAGTGCCGGTGAAACAGCTTTGTTGTATTCCGGCGTAACGAAGATATAACCGTCAAGTGAATCAATTTTAGCTGACCAGTTATTGATTACGTCAGAACCGTACTGTTTGTTTGCCATAGCCGGCGGTAAAGCTTCTTTGAATAATGGTGCTTCGTAATCTTTAATGTCGACGATTTCGAATTCAGCACCTGTATCTAATTTCTCAGCAAAGTCTTTAAGCCACTCTGCAACTTGCAAGTTAACACGTGATTCACGTGTACTACCTGTAACAATACCAATTTTAGTCATTATATAATTCCTCCGAAGTATGTGAAAAATATTAAGTTACATTTTGTAACTAGTTATTAATATACAGTATTTCGAAATAGAAATAAAGACTTTAGCTCATTTTTATTCATAAATTGTCATGATTACGTTTACATGGTAAATTTAAAGTGATTTTATACAGTAGGAGCAGTGACTATGGAGATAGAAGTTAAAAAATTAACGGGCCGTCCGTCTGATGAAAAGATTAATATGGCAGCCGGTGAAATATTTGCGGTTCAAATACCGTATGAACGCCTCGAGTTATGTTCAGAGACACTGCAGAGTGCAGGTGCTCACGTTTTTTCGGGCGGTTTATTATATTATAAACGGATGAATTTAAAAGTCCATATTGAATACTTAAGAAAATGGTATAACAGTCCGTTGAAAACTGATGATCTGGTCCGTCAGTTTAACATTACTGATGTTTCCTCCAGGTTGTCGAAACTTAACCGTGCTGAAATTCAAAAGCTGACTTATATCCATGCATTGCTCAGTAATAATAAGCATATCGTTTTTATCGACCCTTTTATCAATACAGTAAATGATAATATTCATCTGTTCCATAAAATGAAAGAGCAGCTGGTTAATCAGGGAAAGTCGCTTTTTGTTGCGGCATCGAGACTGGAAGATGCATTTA
>DAIPYL010000015.1:14512-39668 GCA_036782755.1 Jeotgalicoccus sp.
AGGGAATGCACATTTTCAGTTTTCAGCTGATGGCAGGATGTATCCTTGCAGCAGTCATATTTTTAAACCTGGGATTATGGACAGGACTGTATGCGAAACTGCAGTCGACATCAACAGTGTACGGAGTAATTGTCTTGTTCTTCCTCGGTATGACTCCGATTGTCGAGATATTGAATCTTGGCGACAGCAGTATTATTTCAGGTCTTGCCGGGCTGACTCCTGTGTATCAATTGATGGCGATACATAATAACGCTGGAATAATGCCATACGTTATTTTAGCCTTATGGCTTGTTCTGACAACGTTTCTTGTCTGGATGGCCGTATCGAAACGTACTGAAACACTGTAGTACAGTTCATAAGATTTGAGTACACTTGATAAAAACAAAGATACACTAGACACTCAATTTATACAGCTCAATATTTATTTCCTACAACTCACCGCGATTATATCGCGGTGTTTTTGTTTTGCCCGTAAACTTTAGTTAAAACAAGTGAAAAAATAACTGGAGGTTTTAAATATGAGTATTATTCAGGTGAGCAAACTTGAGAAATCATTCGGCAGTGAACGCGCACTTGCCGGTATTACATTTAATATAGAACGCGGTCAGATTTTTGGACTGCTCGGGCCCAGCGGTTCAGGGAAAACAACGACTATTAAAATTATGACAGGTGAATTTAAACCGGCGGGCGGCGACGTTAACGTGAACAATTTCAACTATAAACAGTTCGGCAAAAATGACTACGTCAGCAGCCTCGGGATTTTATCGGATAAAAGTTCTTTATACGACAGACTGACAGTTAAAGATAATCTGGAGCTGTTCAGAAAGTTGTACAACGCACCGAAAGGTTCGGTAGAAAGAGTATTAAAAGATGTCGGGCTGGAAAGTGAAATCGATAAGCCGGTATCGAAATTATCCAAAGGAATGAAACAGCGCATTCTGTTATGTAAAGCTGTAATTCACAGACCGGCAATCTTATTCCTGGATGAACCGACATCGGCACTCGATCCAACGACGACAGAAAAAATTCACGACATGCTGGAAGAGCTGCGTGATGAAGGAACGACGATTTTACTGACGACACACAACATGGATGAAGCAACGCGCCTCTGTGATAACGTCGCATTCTTATATCAGGGTGTGATTCAGGACTCAGGCGCCCCGGCCGACTTAAGACATAAATATAAACGCGATGAAGTGCACATCACTTATACGGACGGCACGGTGAAAACAGTGGCGAAAACGACGGAGAACAGACCGCTGCTTGATAATGTGCTTTTCAATGAAGAAGTAACTGACGTAAGAACGGATTTCCCGACACTTGGAGAAGTGTTTAAAAAAGTAACTGGTAAGGAGCTGGTTTAAATGAATATGACAAGAGCGATGGCAATATTTGAAAAAGATTTGAAAGAATTTATGAAAAATATGATGCTGTTTACATCGGTGCTGATTCCGATACTGATGGCAATATTCTTCTCGCGAGTAGGTGTCGGTGCAGGAGCAGAAGGCGAAATGCCGCCGGAAATACTCGGGATTCTTGCAGGTGTAGTATTCTCGGCAGTGCTGTTCAGCGGGATTATGACGATGATTGCTGAAGAAAATGAAAAAGATACGTTAAGAGGGCTGCTGCAGTCGCCGGCGACAATTATCGATATTATACTCGGCAAGAGTATGGTAGTTACATTGATGACAGTCATTTCACTTGTCGCTTCAATTATAATCATCAGTCCTGAAAACTACTGGACTGCAGAGAATATAATCAGCCTCGTGCTGACAGGACTGTTTTTCCTGAACATGGGAATCGGACTTGGTCTTGTCGTAAAATCAGTAGCGACGACATCTGTATATATTATTCCGATTATGTTCATCTTCGGCTTTACGCCGTATATTGAAATGCTGATTACAAATCCTGACAGCATGGCGATTAAAATTGCCGAATACTTCCCGATATATCAGCATATGTTTGTACTTGAAGGCAACGGCGGGGTGATCGAATTTATCATCCTTGCTGCATGGGTTGCTGTGAGTTTTCTGCTTGTACTGTGGGCGTTTAACAAACGTAAGAATGATGAATAAAATGATATACAGCACCGGATTCCTTGGGGATTCGGTATTTTTGTATTGGTGGACGTTGTGTTTTATGTGACGGCAACGTCCAGTCAGCCTAAAAGATCTCTCCGCACCAATCTTTAAAATATCAGCAATATTCATCTTTGTTATATGCTAAAATAACACATATATATTTCGAAAAAAATCTGGCAAAGGACTATGAACTATGCATTATGAAATCGCACCAGCAAAAATTAATTTAACATTGGATACGCTGTATAAACGCGATGATGGTTATCACGAAGTCAGCATGGTTATGACGACTGTCGATTTGAACGATAATTTATCGTTTGAGAAACGTAAAGACAGAAAAATCATCATTGAGTCCGATCATCAGTTCGTACCGACAGACCGCCGCAACTTGGCTTACCAGGCTGCGCAGTTAATGATGCGCCGTTACAAGATTAAAACGGGCGTGACGATTAACATCGACAAGCATATTCCGATTGCTGCAGGTCTTGCCGGCGGTTCTGCCGATGCTGCAGCGACGTTCAGGGGAATGAACGCGCTGTACAATCTCGGAGCGGATCTTGATGAGCTGGCGGAGTTATCATCGGAGCTCGGTTCCGATATTCCGTTTTGTGTTTACGGCGGAACGGCGCTTGCGACCGGACGCGGAGAGATTATCGAACGTCTGCCGAGACCGCCGCATGCGTGGGTCGTGCTCGCGAAACCGTCTATCAGCGTATCGACGAAGACTATTTACAGCGCATTGAAGCCGGGTAAAAATAAGCCGGCCTCAAATGTAATGAAGAACGCTATTGCAAACGAAGATTACGAACAAATTATCAGAACTTTAAAGAATGATCTGGAAGAAGTCACTGTAAGAAAGTATCCGCAGGTCAGAAAACTGCTCAGTAATATGAAAGAATCGGGCTCTGACGGTGCACTGATGAGCGGCAGCGGACCGACAGTGTTCGGGATTGTCAGGAAAGAACGCCAGTCTGTTCATCTGTACAACGCAATGAAGGGATGCTGTGCTGAAGTTTATCGAATAAGATTACTTGGATAAGTATTAAAATCCGAACTTATATGGTAAAATTGGTACCTATAATACGGTTTAGGAGTTAGACTATGAAATATAAACGCAGTGAAAGGCTCGTCTACATGACGCAGCATTTAATTACAAATCCAAATAAATTGATACCATTAACGACTTACGTAGATAAATTCAGCCAGGCGAAGTCTTCAATCAGTGAAGATATCCGCATTATTAAAGATGTTTTTAATGCCGAAGGACTTGGCATACTTCAAACAACAGCAGGTGCTAACGGCGGCGCCATGTTCATTCCTAAAATCAGTGTGGAACGTGCAAAAGCGATTATCGCTGAATTCAAGGAAGATCTTGAATCGAGTGAACGCCTGCTGCCGGGCGGCTACTTATATATGTCCGACATTATGGGTAATCCGAAGATGATGAACGACATCGGCGATTTAATCGCAACGATGTACGGCGACCTGGAAATCGATTCAGTCGTGACGATTGCGACCAAGGGAATCTCTCTTGCGAATGCTGTGGCACGCAAGCTGAATGTACCGGTTGCCGTTATCCGTAAAGATAACAAAGTCACTGAAGGTTCTACTGTATCGATAAACTACGTATCGGGCTCGACACGTAAAATTGAAACGATGGTACTGTCTAAACGCACGCTTAAAGAAGGGTCGCGTGTACTTGTAGTCGATGACTTCCTGCGCGCAGGCGGTTCGATTACCGGTGTGACGAATCTGATGGAAGAGTTTAATGCGACAGTTGTCGGCGTCAGCGTACTCGTTGAGGCGAAAGAAGTGGCGAATCGCAGATTTAGCGATTACACGTCACTGCTTAAAGTATCCGAGATTGATGAATTTAACGAATCATTTGTAGTTGAAGAAGGAAACTGTTTAGATTACATTACAGGCAAGTAGATTTTATTCAAATTACGGAGGATGATTAAGATGCAGCCAATTAATTCTGACAAAGCACCAGCAGCAGTAGGACCGTACAGCCACGGTGTAAGAACGGGTAATTTATTTTATTCTTCAGGCCAGGTGCCGTTAACACTTGAAGGAAAAATTGTTTCAGATGATGTTGCAGAACAGGCAGCACAGGTTCTCGACAATATCGGGGGCGTGCTTGAAGCGGCCGGACTGGACTACAGCAATATAGTAAAAACAACGATTTTCATCGCTGATATGAATGACTTTGCAGTGATCAACGAAGTTTACGCGAAGTATTTTACGGGTAAACTACCTGCAAGATCATGTGTAGAAGTTAGTCGTCTCCCATTAGATGCAAAAGTGGAGATTGAGGTTGTTGCATCTTTCGAATAACTGTTGATTTTAGTGGGGTTCTAAGCTAGATAGGTTTTACACAGAAGATCTAAAACATAAATCTATGGAGGAACAGACACATGAAAATAACAGACGTAAGACTTAGAAAAGTCAATAATCAGGATACAAGAATGAAAGCTTTGGTTTCTGTAACATTTGATGAGTCATTTGTTATTCACGATTTACGTGTGATAGATGGTAATAATGGACTGTTCGTAGCAATGCCGAGTAAACGTACTCCGGACGGAGAGTTCAGAGACATTGCCCATCCGATTAATTCCGGCATGCGCCAGCATGTGCAGGAAGAAGTTATGCGCGTATACGAAGAAACTGCGGATGCGGAAGGATCGGCTGAACAGGCAAGTGAGCCGACTGTGGAATCTGATCCGGCAGAGGATGAAGAAACTAAAGAAAACATTGATGAAGAGAATGCTCCGGACTCAAATACTGCTCAGGAAGAAAACGTAAAAAATGAAGACTCACCGGAAGTATCGGAAGATACTGCGGAAGAAAATAAATAAAGTACAGAACTCAGGCTGGGCCGGTATGGCCCGGCCTGAGTTTCGTCTTGAAAGATAACATGGACTGAAATATAATTAATATATCGTATTAAAGTGGGGGTTAATTATGCAAACGAGAGCGATTATTGTTGCTGCAGGTGTCGGCAAGAGAATGAATTCAAAGAAACCGAAAGTATTGCACGAAGTCTGCGGGATCCCGATGATTACGAGAGTAATTAACACTGTGAAAGCTGCGGGAATCAGCGAACTGCATGTCGTGACAGGTTCGGGACATGATGCGGTAACTGAAATTCTGCCGGCAGATGTTAAAGTTGCGGTCCAGGATCAACAGGAAGGTACAGCGCATGCTGTCAGCCAGACGGCGCCTGAACTTAGTTCGGCGGAAGGCAACACTCTGATTATCTTCGGCGACACACCGCTTATTTCTCCGGAAACGATTAAAAATCTTGTGGCTGACCACGAGAAATCGGGCTTAAAAGCAACAGTATTATCAGCATATGCAGATAATCCGAAAAATTTCGGCCGTGTTCTCCGCAAGGAAAACGGTACGGTTAAAGAGATACTGGAAGAAACTGAGATCACACATGAGCAGGAAGAAATTAAAGAAGTCAGTGCAGGTGCAGCGGTATTCAATAACCGCGAATTATTTAAAGTGCTCGATAAGATAACGAATGATAATCCGGAACAGGAATATTATCTGTCTGATGCTGTCGGACTGTTAAGCAGTAAAGGTTCACGTGTCGGCGCATTTGTCACGGCGCAAAATGATGAAATTATTAACGTTGACAACCGGTTTTTACTGGCACGCGCATCGGAACTATTAAGACAGCGCATTAATGAGCATCATTTAGAACAAGGTGTGACAATTATTGATCCTTCGAACACATACATCGATGAAAGTGTTAGAATTGGTATGGATACTATTATTTATCCTAACACTGTTATTAAAGGCGATACGGTAATCGGTGAAAATGCGATTATTTCGGCCAATTGTGAAATCAGCGGCAGTGTAATCGGCGACAATGCAGAGATTAAGCATTCTGTTGTTACCGATGCAGAAGTCGGCAGCGGCACGACAGTCGGTCCATACGCGCAGCTGCGTCCGGGAGCAAAACTCGGAGAAGCTGTGAAGATTGGAAACTTTGTTGAAGTTAAGAAGTCGGAGTTAAAAGACGGCGCGAAAGTATCGCATCTGAGTTATATCGGCGATGCGGAAATCGGCGAAAGGGCGAATATCGGATGCGGTGCGATTACGGTTAACTACGACGGCGTCAACAAGTTTAAAACGACGGTCGGCGCAGACGCGTTCATCGGCTGCAACACAAATCTCGTTGCCCCGGTAACGGTGGGAAGCCGTTCTATTACGGCAGCAGGTTCAACGATTACAGATGATGTTCCTGATGATAGTTTGGCGATTGCACGAAATAAGCAAACGACAAAAGAAGGCTATTACAAAAAATAATACTTGGAGGATCAAAATGTTAGCTTCTAGTAATCAAAATAAAAATTCTAAAATGAAATTATTTACGTTGACAGGTAACGAACCCTTAGCACGTGAAATCGCGGATCATATCGGTATTCCGCTTGGTAAATGTACAGTAAACCGTTTCTCGGACGAAGAAGTTCAGGTCAATGTCGAGGAAAGTGTACGCGGCTGTGACGTATTCGTTATTCAGCCTACAAGCCAGCCGGTAAACGAAAACCTTATGGAATTACTAATCATGATTGATGCACTGAAACGTGCATCGGCTAACACGATTAATATTGTTATGCCGTATTACGGCTATGCACGTCAGGACCGTAAGAGTCGTGCACGTGAACCAATTACAGCGAAGCTCGTTGCAAACATTATTGAAACTGCAGGTGCAAACCGTGTGATTTCACTTGATCTTCACGCACCTCAAATTCAGGGATTCTTCGATATTCCAATCGATCACCTGATGGGAGTGCCAATTTTAAGCGATTACTTCTTAGAGCATGAAGGTATTGACCTTGAAGAAGTAGTTATCGTTTCACCTGACCACGGCGGAGTAACACGCGCACGCCGCATGGCAGACCGTTTGAAAGCTCCAATCGCAATCATCGATAAACGCCGTCCGCGTCCAAACGTTTCAGAAGTAATGAATATCGTCGGCGAAATCAACGGCAGAACAGCAATTATTATCGATGATATTATCGATACAGGCGGTACGATTAAAACTGCAGCGCAGGCTCTAGTAGACAAAGGTGCAAAAAACGTTTATGCATGCTGTACGCACCCTGTACTTTCAGGACCTGCAATCGAACGCATTCAGGACTCTGTAATTAAAGAGCTTGTCGTAACAAACTCTATCCAGCTGCCGGAAGAGAAGAAAATTGATAAAATTACAGAATTGTCTGTTGGCGAACTGCTTGCTCAGGCTATCGTGAGAGTTCACGAGCAGGAGTCAGTAAGCATATTATTCGACCAAACGTGATAATTTAACAGTTTTTTTACAAACTGATGTAATTTGTGGTATTATAATGCGTGGCTATGTGTTAGGATAGGCGTTATTATAATAGACTTGTATTAGATGAAAGGTGGAAATAATTATGGCTAAATTAGCCTCAAACTCAAGAGCTGGGAAATCAAAACAGTCAGAACTTAAAGAATTACGTCAAGCTGGTAAAGTTCCAGCAGTCGTATATGGTTTTGAAACAGAAAATACATCATTATCAGTAGACGAGAACGAATTCATCAGAGTAATTCGTGAAGTTGGACGTAACGGTGTTATCGACTTGGAAATCGCTGAAGGTGTTACTCAGGTAATGGTCAACGATTATCAGTTCGACGCACTTAAAAACCAAATCACTCACATCGACTTCATTGCAATCAACATGCAGACTGAAGTAACGGTTGAAGTACAAATCGAATTAACTGGTGAAGCTCCAGGACAAAAAGAAGGCGGCGTTATTGAACAGCCACTATTCGAAGTGTCTGTAACAGCTAAACCTGCTGATATTCCGGAAACTATCGAAGTAGATATTTCTGAACTTAACATCGGAGATTCAATTCACGTTGAAGACATCCGTTCTAAAGGCAACTTCGTTATCGAAAACGAAGATGCTGATGCATTAGTAATCGTAAGTGCGCCAACTGAAGAGCCTGAAGAAGACGAAAACGCTGAAGAACAAAGCGTTGAAGTTGAAGCAACAGCTCAGAAAAATGATGCAGCTGACGAAGAGTAATATTAATTTAAAATAACAACGGCGGTGGACTTTCCATCGCCTTTTTTAACGTTTATATGAGGTGATGGAATGAAATGTTTTATCGGTCTTGGAAACCCGGGCCCTAAATACGATAAGACTCGTCATAATATCGGATTTATGGCAATAGACAGATTGAGCAGCGATATTGACATTGAGCTGGATAAGACGAAATTCAAATGTAATTTCGGTACGGGCTTATTAAACGGGGAAAAAGTGATGCTCGTTAAGCCCCAGACTTTTATGAACTTATCAGGTGAAGGTGTACGCCCGCTCGTTGATTATTACAATATTGAACTGGAAGATATCGTCGTTATTTACGATGATCTGGATTTACCGCTTGGACGAATCCGTCTGCGCCAAAAAGGCAGCGGCGGCGGACATAACGGTATTAAATCGCTGACGCAGCATTTCGGCAGTGAAAAATATAATCGTATCCGTCTCGGTATTGAACGTCCGCCGCAGGGTATGCCGGTTACTAACTACGTACTGGGCAAGTTCCCTAAAGCAGATTCACAGACAGTCGATAAAGTACTCGATGTGTCGAGTGAAGCATGCCGGCGTTTCGTATCGGCACCGTTTTTAGACGTGATGAACGAATATAATGGTGATGTCAATGCATAACAAAATAAGCGACAGAATATTAAACGATGAACGTGTCAAAAGCATTTTAAACTACGACAGCGATAAAAACCTGCTCGTTACAGGTGTGAACGACGACTTTAAACCGGTACTGCTGAAAGAGCTCACAGAAAACTCGTCAGAACCGCAAGTTGTCTTCGTTGAAAATAACCACCATATGGAGAAACTGGCAAACAGCATGATGGACGTCATGGATAATGTATATACATTCCCAGTCGGCGACATTATGATTGAAAGTTTATCAAAGCAAAGCCCTGATTTTATGAAAGCAAGAATGACTGCATTATATGCACTTGCTCATGAGAAACCAGGGCTCTTTATCGTACCTGTACACGGATTATTAAAACCGCTGATGCCTAAAGAGAAGCTGCTCTCATACGAAAGAACATTGCAGCTTGGCGGAACGGTCAACTACGGTGAACTGATTGAGTTTCTTGTCAGTCTCGGCTACAAACGGATGAGCCAGGCGCAGAACTTCGGTGAATTTGCAGTGCGCGGTGATATTTTTGATATTTATATGCACGATGCATTTCTCCGGCTTGAACTGTTTGACGATGAAATCGATTCGCTCCGTTTAATTGATCCTGAAACGCAGCGGTCACTGCGGAATATCGACAGCATTACGCTTGAACCGTATGCGGAATATATCGTCGAGGCGAGCGAGCGCGAAGAGCTGCTCGATAAAATTGATGAACTGTACGAACAGACTGCGGCGGGACTTGAAGGTGTAACGAAAGAAGCACTTGAGGAGTACTATGATGTTGTCACTCATCCGGATCAGCTTATTAATCACCTTGCACAGTTTGCGCATCTGCTGGAAGAACACGATAAATCACTGCTCGATTATTTAACGCCAAATCACCGCGTATTTATCGATGATGTTGGTGCGATTAAATCAGCATACGATGCTGAATTTTCAGCTGTGCATAACTATTTTGAATCGGTGCTTGAAGCGGGACAGATGTTTACCGGTGCAGCCAATTATCTGGAAGGGCAGTACGAACGTCTCTTAAATATTAAAGGTGCGACATACTTCAACTTATTTATGAAGAGTATGCCTGTTTCAATCGGTGAAATGATTAAGATTTCTGTGAAACCGACGGAAATTTATTACGGCCAGTACGATATTCTCGCATCGAACTTAAACGGCATGCTGGAAAACGACTATCTGGTCAACATTATTCTGCGTGATGAAGATGAACTGAACAAGACAAAACAGCTGCTCGAAGATTTAAAAATACCGAGCTTTATAAACGACATTCCTGCAAACTCAGGTATCGTACTGACAACGGGCAGCATGGCGACAGGATTTATTCTGCCGTATATGAGTGCTGCGATTTTAACGTCGAAAGAACTTTATAATAAGGTTCAGAAACGTAAAAAACGCAAACAGAAAATCTCAAATGCCGAGAAGATAAAATCCTACCAGGAACTGAACACCGGTGACTACATCGTCCACGTACATCACGGGGTTGGTCGATATCTCGGTATTGAAACGCTGCAGGTCGGCGGTATTCACAGCGACTACATGAAACTCCAGTACAAAGGAACAGATCAGCTCTATATTCCGGTCGACCAGATGGATCTCGTACAGAAATATGTCGCGAGCGATGACGGTTCTCCGAAAATGCATAAGCTTGGCGGTGTTGAATGGAAGAAAACAAAAGCCAAAGTTGAAGCGAACGTTAACGATATTGCAGAAGAGTTAATCAGGCTGTATCAGGAACGTGCGCAGGCTAAAGGATTCCAGTTCAGCCCGGATACGGAAATGCAGGAAGCATTTGAAGCGCGTTTCCCTTATGAACCGACACCGGATCAGCTTGCCAGTATTAACGAGATTAAAAGAGACATGGAAGAAGCAAAACCGATGGACAGACTGCTCTGCGGCGATGTCGGTTACGGTAAAACCGAAGTGGCTATCCGAGCTGCATTTAAAGCGGTGCAGGATGGTAAGCAGGTGGCATTTTTAGTGCCGACAACAATTCTTGCAGCACAGCATTTTGAAAGTCTGATTGAACGAATTGAAGACTATCCAGTTAATGTCGCAATGATGTCGCGCTTTAGAACAGCGAAAGAAAATCGCGAAACGGCGGAAGGCTTAAAAGAAGGACGTATTGATATCGTCGTCGGGACGCATAAAATACTTGGCAAATCGATTGAGTATAAAGATCTCGGTCTGTTAATTGTCGATGAGGAGCAGCGTTTCGGGGTAAAACATAAAGAAGCGATTAAACAGATAAAAAACAACGTCGATGTTTTGACGCTGACAGCAACACCAATTCCAAGAACGCTCCATATGAGTCTGACAGGTGTGCGGGATTTATCAGTTATAGAAACGCCGCCTGAAAACAGGTTCCCTGTGCAGACCTACGTGCTTGAGTTCAACGGCAACTTCGTCAAAGAAGCGATTGAGCGGGAACTGTCGAGGAACGGTCAGGTATTCTACCTGCACAACAGAGTCGACACAATTTACAACAAGCAGGCGCACGTTGAGATGCTGGTGCCGGATGCATCGGTCGGCGTCATGCATGCGAAGATGACTGAGAAGCAGATTGAGGAAACAATGCTCGATTTCGTGAACGGTGAATTCGATGTACTTGTAACGACGACAATTATCGAAACGGGTGTAGACGTGCCGAATGCCAATACACTGATTATTGAAGATGCCGACCGCTTCGGTTTAAGCCAGCTGTATCAGCTCCGGGGACGTGTCGGACGAAGCAACAGAATCAGTTACGCGTATTTATTCCACCAGCCGAACAAAGTGCTGACGGAAGTGGCGGAAAAACGTCTCGAAGCAATTAAAGAATATACGGAGCTCGGCAGCGGCTTTAAAATTGCTATGCGCGACTTAAACATTCGCGGGGCCGGCAATTTGCTCGGTAAAAACCAGTCCGGGTTTATCGATTCGGTCGGGTATGAAATGTACAGTGACATGCTGGAAAGTGCGGTGCAGGAAAAACAGGGTATTGAAAAAGAAGAAGAGCCGGTCAGCATTCCAATCAATATTGAAGCGGATGCATATATTCCGGCGACTTATATTACGCATGAACAGTCTAAAATTGATATTTACAAACGTTTACGAAAAGCAAACTCGCTTGAAGATATTCAGGATATTGAAGATGAACTGATAGATCGTTTCGGTGAATATCCTGAAGAAGTCGTGAACTTAATCGAGCTTGTGAAAGTAAAAGTATACGCACTTATGTACGGCATCTACAAAGTGTCGGAAGATGCGAGACATTACTACCTGAACGTTTCGAAGTCCGCAACAGAAGAAATCAGCGGCGAGAAACTGTTCCAGGATACGCAGGATTACAGCAGAATATTAAAAATTTCAGTTAAAGATGGAGAAATCCGTTTAACAATCCGCTCTAAAAATATTAAGGAACTCGTCAGTATTATGAGCGCAATACAAGACAGCAGAATGGAGGCAGTCAGATGAATACAATAAGAATTATCGGACTCGGCACATCGGATATCGATAAAATGCCGCTTGGCGTCTATAAAGAACTGAAAGCGGCGAAGCAGCTGTTTGTCCGCACGATGGATCATCCCGCAGTTGAGATGCTGACAGATGAAGGTGCGGAAATTACGAGCTTTGATTCGTATTATGAACAAAATGACACGTTTGAAGACACATACGCACGCATTACGGATACGCTCTTAAAAGCGGCTGAAACAGCGGATGTGCTGTACGCAGTGCCGGGGCATCCGATGGTCTATGAAACGACGACAGAGCGCCTGCTTGAAGCGGCCGCAGCCGGGCAGGTTAACGTTGAGATTGCCGGCGGGCAGAGTTTTATCGACGATGTCATTACCGCACTTAAAATACCGGTCAATGAAAACTTCCAGCTGCTGGACGGAACGGCGCTTAATATACGCGATCTTGACTACAATAAGCACACGCTGATTACGCAAGTGTACGATCAGCTGTCTGTCAGCGAAGTGAAAGTGACGCTGCTCGAGTATTACAATTACGATGCGCCGGTCTTTTTAGTCGATAAAGCAGGAAGTAATGATGAAAATATTATCGAAAGCACAATAGCAGAAATCGACTTTCATGTGCCGGATTCGAATCTGCTGTGCATGTTTGTACCGAAAACGGCAGGGGAAATATATGATAACCGCTCAATCGGACACATGATTAATATATTCGATACGCTCGTGAGTGAAGAAGACGGCTGTCCGTGGGACAATGTGCAGACGCACGAATCGCTTGAACGCTATCTGCTTGAAGAATCATATGAAGTCATTGAAGCGATTGAAAAACAGGATGATGACGGTCTGGTTGAAGAGCTCGGGGATATTCTGCTGCAGGTCGCACTGCATGCTGCAATCGGCAAGAAAGACGGCTACTTCGACTTTTACGACGTGCTCAGTTCGCTGAATAAGAAAGTGGTGAACCGTCACCCGCATGTGTTCGGCGATGCAACTGTCGAAACTATGGATGACCTGAACGAGGTATGGGCAAAAGCGAAAGCGGCGGAAGGCAAGAAGCCGAAAGTGAAACATGAAAAAGAATATGCAGTGTCGGTCTTGAAATGGATGAAGGAAACAATTCACCATAACAAACCGCTGAATGAAATTATTACAGAGGATGATGGTCATGAGACTCGATAAATTTTTAAAAGTATCCAGAATCATTAAGCGCCGTACGCTCGCGAAAGAAATCAGCAGCGAAGGGCGCATCGAAGTAAATGGGCGCGCAGCAAAAGCGAGCACAGCACTCGCTGTCGGCGATACGCTTGTTATCCGTTTCGGCCGCAGCATCGTGACCTACGAAATACTGGAACTGAACGAGAAAGCGAAAAAAGAAGAGGCGGAACGCATGTATAAAGTTCTAAATGAAGAGAAAATTGAAAAAGAATCAGATTTTTAATAGATTGTCACCTGTTTTTCCTGTATCTTGTATATAATAGACAGTGAATACGAGATTACAAGATTGGATGTGACAATGTGAGCAACAAGGTAGTCAGGCTCCTGAATAACTATACGAAAAAAAGAGATAGCGAAAGGAAGCAGTTAGCGAGTGAATCACGTGTGTCACGCCGCCGAACGATGTTTTTTGGCAGTATCCTTCTCGGGATTGCCATCATACTTCTGCTCGTGGCATTCAATCAAAAACAGGCCAACGAAGAATTATACGGTGAAGTGCTTGCAACGACTGAAGTACTGGAAAAGAAAAACAAGCAGCATTCGGATCTCGAACAGCAGATTAGACAGCTTAATGACGATAATTACATTCTGCGTATCGCACGCAGTGAATTCTTTTTATCGGAAGAAGGGGAATTGATTTTTAATCTTCCGGATAAAAAGGATAAAGAACAGGAGCAAGCTGGAGAATAATCATTGCTTATATAATGATTATTCTTTTATTTAATGGTAATATAGAAATGTATAATGATTTTGGGAGGATATTAAATAAACATGTCAGTTGAAGCGGGCAGTAAAGTTATCGGCAAGGTTACAGGTATCAAACCATTTGGTGCATTTGTTCAATTGCCAGGCGGCAAAACAGGGTTAGTTCACATCAGTGAAGTGGCTGATAAGTACGTAGAGGACATCAACGAACATTTAAAAGTCGGTGACGAAATCGAAGTTAAAGTGCTAACGATAGGCGACGACAATAAGATAAGCTTATCTATTAAAAAAGCACAGGATAAACCGAAACCGAAACCGCGTGTAAAAACACCGTCTCCGGAAGACTTTGAGAAGAAATTATCAGGTTTCCTCAAAGACAGTGAAGAGAGAATGTCTACAATTAAAAGACAAGCAGAATCGCGCCGCGGCGGAAGAGGTCGTAAATAATTATATTAAGAGGCCGGAGCAATTCGCTCTAGCCTTTTTCTTATTTATTGAGATGGGGGATGAATGATGAACCTGAAAATCAATACTGCATGGGGCCGGGATGATGATATCGCTCTGGCACTGTCCGGCGGCATAGATTCAATGGTGCTGTATCACCTCCTGACCCGGGAATATAAACATACATACAAAACGCTCACGGTGATTCATGTAAATCATAATGTGAGAGAAGCATCTAAAGAAGAAGCGGCATATATAGAAAGAATGACGAAACGCGATCGCATCCGCTGTGAAAAGACTATCCTGAATTTTACGGAGGAGTTTTCCCAGGAAGCGGGCAGAATCAAGCGCTATGATTTTTTTAGAGAAGTGCTGAACGATTTAAATATTAAATATCTGCTGATGGGCCATCATCAGGACGATCAGTACGAAACGGTGCTGCAGCAGCTGTTAACGGGCCGGCATCTGTATGGGAATGTAGGGATTCCAAAAGTGCGGGATAACGGCAGTTATACGATTGTTCGTCCGTTCCAGAACATCACGAAAGCAGACATTCAAAAATATCAGAAACATCACGAAATAACGTATTTTGAAGATGAGAGCAATGCCGGAGATGACTACACCCGGAATTACGTGAGACATCATATTATTCCGGCGGTAAAAGAATCAGCGTCACTCGATATCAGTCAGCTGGATTATGTCCGGCAGGATCTGAATGAACTCAGTGATTTTGCTTATGATTTTGCTGAGAGGTTTGTGAGCATGTATGACGGCAGGCTGCCGAGAGATGAGTACTTAAAGCACAGCGGTATAGTCCGGCGGTATATACTTACCGCGCTCTTAAACAGGGACGGTATCCGCATCGGCCGCCAGGCGCAGAACTCACTCGACGAGCTGCTGGCCGGCGGGCCGGCTCAGACAGTGTTCGAAGCAGGTGCCGTTTCAGTGCATATTGAATACGATTATTTTTACGCAGCACAGCCGGCGGAAGAAATGCCGGAAACTCTTTTATCTATTGAGGATAATGGCGAGTTTATTTATAATGACTATCATGTCACTGTAGATTTACCTGAGTCGGAGTTGCCGCTTACATTACGTATGAAAGCAGACGGCGATAAGATTTACCTTAAGAACACCGGTACGAAAAAGGTCAGCCGGCTGTTTATCGATAAAAAGATTCCGGCGGGGGAACGGCAGAAAATGCCGGTCGCAGTGAATGCAGACGGTATTATTATTGCAGTTGGAACAATTTATAATATAATTGAACCATCTGAAAACAGATTATTAAGGATTACGAAGGAGTTTAATGATGACAATTCAAAATGATATAAGCGAGATTGTGTTATCGGTTGAAGATATTGAGGCAATCAACCAAGACCTCGGAGCGCGCATTACTAAAGATTACGACGGGAAAACACCTGTACTTGTCGGCCTTTTAAAAGGTTCGATTATGTTCATGGCGGACTTAATTAAGCACATCGATACACATATGGAAATTGATTTCATGGATGTTTCGAGCTATGTCGGTACAAAATCTACAGGAGAAGTTAAAATCCTGAAAGATTTATCTACATCAGTAGAAGGCAGACATATCATCATTGTGGAAGACATCGTAGAGACAGGAACAACTTTAAATTCTATTATTGAATTCTTGACTTACCGTAAAGCGGCATCGATTGAAATTGTGACGCTGCTCGACAAACCGGTTCCAAACAGAAAACTTGATGTTGATGTTAAATATATCGGCACTAAAATTCCCGACGGTTTCGTAGTTGGATACGGTCTTGATTTCGATCAGCAATACCGCAATCTGCCTTACATCGGATTGTTAAAACCTGAATTTTACAGTTAAATCAAATGAGTGGAAGTTACAGGGAATTTTTGTTACTATTTTTGGTAATGCATTAGAAATGGAGGATTACGGATGCCGAAAAATACTGGCCGTAACATATTACTTATCGCCATTCTAACAGTTGTTATGTTTGGTATTTTCCAACGCTTTAACGGCGCCGGCGGGACAGAAGAAGAATTGCAGTACAATGAGTTCTTAACCGCGCTGGAAGCTGGAGAAGTTGCTGAATTAACGATTCAGCCAGAGAATAATGTTTATTTAATTACAGGTCGTTTAGCCGATCAGGACGAACAGGAGTCATTCACTTCTGTAGTTCCATATAATAGTGTTAGTGATTTAGAACAGATTACGGATACAGCCCGCAGTCAGGAAAATCTCTCATTAACAGTAGCACCTGAAGAAGAGCCGAGCCCGTGGGCGAGTATGCTGGTTACATTTATTCCATTATTGCTTATCTTCTTCTTATTCATCTTCCTCATGAGCCGTGCCCAGGGCGGCGGCGGAGGCGGCGGTAAAATGATGAACTTCGGCAAGAGTAAAGCGAAGCTTCATGAAAAAGACAAATCAGACGTTCGTTTTGATGATGTTGCCGGTGCTGATGAAGAAAAAGCAGAACTTGTGGAAGTGGTAGACTTCTTAAAAGATCCTCGCAGATTCGACAGAATTGGTGCCCGTATTCCTAAGGGGGTACTTTTAGTCGGACCTCCGGGTACTGGTAAAACTCTTATCGCACGTGCTGTTGCAGGTGAGGCGGGAGTGCCGTTCTTCTCAATCAGCGGTTCGGACTTCGTCGAGATGTTCGTCGGAGTCGGGGCGTCACGTGTACGTGACCTGTTTGAGAACGCGAAGAAAAATGCACCTTGTATTATCTTCATCGATGAGATTGATGCTGTAGGGCGTCAGCGTGGTGCAGGTGTCGGCGGCGGTCACGATGAGCGTGAGCAGACACTTAACCAGCTTCTTGTTGAGATGGATGGATTTGCAGCGAACGAAGGGGTTATTATGATTGCAGCGACTAACCGTCCTGACATTCTTGACCCTGCACTCTTACGTCCGGGTCGTTTTGACAGACAGATTCAGGTTGGCCGTCCGGATGTTAAAGGACGTGAAGCGGTACTTAAAGTACACGCACGCAACAAGCCGCTTGATGACACAGTCGACCTTGGTGCGATTGCACAGCGTACACCTGGATTCTCAGGTGCGGATCTTGAGAACCTGTTAAACGAAGCAGCACTGGTTGCTGCCCGTGAAGGCAAGAAGAAAATTGATATGCGGGATGTCGACGAAGCGTCAGACCGTGTTATTGCAGGGCCGGCTAAGAAGAGCCGTGTCATGAGCAAGAAAGAACGTAATATTGTCGCGTATCACGAAGCGGGCCATACGATTATCGGTATGGTGCTTGATGATGCAGAGACAGTGCACAAAGTTACTATTGTGCCTCGCGGACAAGCCGGCGGTTATGCGGTAATGCTTCCTAAAGAAGACCGTTACTTTATGACTAAGCCTGAACTTGAAGACAAGATTGTCGGACTTCTCGGCGGACGTGTTTCTGAAGAAATTACATTTGGTGAAGTTTCTACAGGTGCACATAACGACTTCCAAAGAACGACAGGCATTGCACGCAGCATGGTAACTGAATACGGTATGAGTGACAGACTTGGACCAATTCAGTTCGGCGAATCAAACGGCCAGGTATTCTTAGGTAAAGAAATGTCGAATGATGCAAATTATTCGGACAGCATTGCTTATGAAATTGACCAGGAAATGCAAAATATTGTGAAGACACAATACGAGCGCTGCCGTCAGATTCTGACTGAACATCAGGAACAGCTGAACTTAATTGCTGAAACGCTGCTTGAAATTGAAACACTCGACAGAGAGCAGATTGAAGGATTGTTCTACCATGGTAAATTACCGGAGCGCAACTTCGATAACGAACCGGCGGAACAAGAGGACACAGTAATCAGCGACTCACTGGACGACGATAGAATCGGCGCATCTTATGAAGAAGTAAAAGATAAGATGGACAGTGAAGATACTGATGCAGAGAATAGTCAGGAAGAACAGCCTGAAGAACGTCCGGATATGGTGGAACCGCCAAAACCGGAAGAGAACACTGAAAATCCTTCAGTGGACAGAAACAATGACGAACGAAACAACAGATAAAACATCGAGAGCTGCCTTTTTGGCAGCTCTTTTTTATGGCGCAGGCAACGATATTGACTATCTTTGACGTTTGATTTATTATGCATGATAGTGAACATAGTTTATTATATAAAATGAAAAGAATTTCCAGGTGGAGGAATATACAATGAGTGATTATTTAATTAGAGGTTTAGGCCTGAGCGATGAAGTAAGGATATTTGCTGTCGATACGACAGATACTATAAATGAAGCAGTACGCCGTCACGGTGCACTGCCGACAGCAGCAGCGGCCCTCGGCCGGTCAATGAGCGCGGGTGTCATCATGGGCGCAATGCTTAAAGGTGAAGACAAAGCGACAATTACTATCGAAGGTGGCGGACCGATCGGCGCTATCGTAGTGGACAGCGACGCAGACGGTCATGTCAGAGGGTACCTCGGCAACCCGGAAGTGCACTTTGACTTAAACGACCAGGGTAAACTTGATGTGCGCCGTGCAGTCGGTACTGACGGTTACCTGCGTGTGGCAAAAGACATCGGCTTAAAAGATAACTTTGTCGGTTCTGTAGAACTGATTTCAGGTGAGCTTGGCGAAGACTTCTCGTACTACTTCTATGCGAGTGAGCAGGTGCCTTCAATCGTAGCGCTCGGTGTTTTAGTTAACCCTGACAATACAATTCAGGCTGCAGGCGGATTTGTCATCCAGGTACTGCCTTCTGCAAGCGATGAAACAATCGAATGGTTAAATGAACGTGCGAAAACAATGACACCGGTATCTAAACTGCTTGCAAAAGGTTTATCGCCTGAAGAGGTTATCGACGAAGCAATTGGTGAGGACAACTGGAGACAGCTTGATAACATGCCTGTCAGCTTCGAGTGCAACTGTTCAAAAGAACGTTTCATTAACGCAATCAGCGCCCTTGATCCGAAAGACATTATGACGATGATTAAAGAAGACGGCGGAGCTGAAGCAGACTGCCACTTCTGCCGCAATAAAGAATGGATTACGAAAGAAGAATTACAGGAACTTATTACACACTAAATATTTGAAAAAACAGTATTTTAATGGTATATTATTCATAGTTAATAACTAGGAATAGGAGTGTTTAATTGTGAGCAACGTATTTAACAACATTTCAGAAGCAATCGGCAATACGCCATTAGTAAAATTAAACAAACTGACTGACGACAACAGCGCGGACGTTTATGTAAAAGTAGAATTTATGAACCCGGGCAGTTCGGTTAAAGACCGTATCGCATTAGCGATGATCGAAGCAGCAGAAGCGTCAGGTGAACTGGCAGCCGGCACGACAATCGTAGAACCGACAAGCGGTAACACAGGTATCGGTCTTGCGATGGTAGCAGCTTCAAAAGGTTATAAAGCAGTTTTAGTAATGCCTGACACGATGAGTAAAGAGCGCCGCAACTTACTGCGTGCATATGGTGCAGAACTTGTTCTGACTCCCGGTGCAGACGGTATGAAAGGTGCAATTAAAAAAGCATCTGAACTTGCTGAGAAAGATAACTTCTTTATGCCTCAGCAGTTTGAAAATCCTGCAAACCCGGAAATTCACGCTAAGACAACTGGTAAAGAATTAGTTGAACAGGCCGCGGCGGCAGGCTTTGAAATCGATGCCTTCATCTCGGGTATCGGTACAGGCGGAACGATCAGCGGTGCCGGTAAAGTGTTAAAAGAAAACTTTGATAATGTTAAAGTTGTTGCTGTTGAACCGACGGATTCAGCGATTTTAAGCGGGAAAGAACCCGGTCCGCACAAAATCCAGGGTATCGGCGCAGGTTTTGTTCCTGACACATTAAATACAGATATTTATGATGAGATCATCACGATTGAAAACGAAGAGTCAATGGACACTGCAAGAGAACTGGCAAAACAGGAAGGTATCCTCGGCGGTATCTCCTCAGGTGCTGCAGTTAAAGCAGGCCTTAAAGTTGCAAAAGATCTCGGCAAAGGCAAAAATGTCATTGTTATTCTTCCTTCAAACGGCGAGAGATATTTATCGACACCATTATTCAACTTTGAAGACTAATAAAATAACAGGGAACTCCGTCTGTTTATCAGACGGAGTTTCTTTTTGTTCCTATTATTTCTGTGCGGAAATATTTTGGGGAGCAATCATCTTCAAACATGTTATAATATGACTATTCAATTTATGTAAAAGCAGAGGTAGATTTTAATGGAAAGACTGAAAGTAATGGGTATTTTAAACACCACACCGGATTCATTCAGCGACGGCGGCAAATACAACTCGGTCGAGGCTGCTGTAAAGCGTGCAGCGGAAATGGTTGAAGAGGGCGTCGATATTATTGACGTCGGCGGCTATTCAACACGTCCCGGCTATACTGAAATTACAGCTGAAACGGAAATTGAGCGAACGGTACCCGTAGTTAAAGCAATCAGGCAAGCCGGTATCACAGCGGACATTTCAGTCGATACATTCCGAAGCAAAGTGGCACGTGCCGTACTTGAAGCCGGAGCGACGATGATTAACGACCAGTGGCGCGGTATTTACGATGAGAAAATACTCGATGTGGTCGCGGAATTTGATGCACCGATTTTCCTAATGCATAATAATAATCACAGTGCATATAACAATGTGACCGAAGACGTGATCAGAGAGCTGAAAGAGTCGGCTGACCTTGCATTAAAACACGGTGTTAAAAAAGAAAATATCTGGCTGGACCCGGGCATCGGCTTCGTTAAATCGAGAGAAGAAGAAATCGAAGTGATGCGTAATCTTGATCAGCTGACGGCAGAAGGATATCCGGTGCTTCTGGCAACGAGCAGAAAGCGCATGGTCAAAGAACTGATTGGCGGGGAAACTGACGCTGACGACCGTGATGCAGGCACGCTTGCGACGACAATTATCGGTATTGAAGCCGGTGTCAAAGCAGTCAGAGTACACAATGTTAAAATGAACCGTCAGGCAGCAGATGTCTATATGAAATTAAAAGGTGATTACAATGGATAAAATTCATATTAACGGAGTAAAAACATACGCGTATCACGGTGCGATTCAGGAAGAGCGTGTGCTCGGACAATATTTCATTACCGACCTTGTGCTGCACATTGATTTAACGAATGCATCGCAGACGGATGATTTGACAGCAACTGTCCATTACGGTGAGGTTTATAATCTGGTGGAAGAGATTGTCAAAGGCGAACCTGTGAATCTAATCGAGCGTCTTGCAGGCAAAATCAATGCGGCATTATTTGACCGGTATGATAAAATAGTAGAGATAGAAACTACTATTAAGAAGCCTAATCCACCAATAGATGGAAATTATGAAAGCGTGGCAATCACGCTGCACGGAAAGCGGGAAACATCATGGCAATAGCTTACCTCGGACTCGGAAGCAACATTGGTGACAGGGAAAAAAGCTTGAATAATGCAATCGCTAAATTATCCGAAGTGCCGGGTATTCAAGTAACGAAAATTTCATCGAGGTATGAAACAAAACCCTACGGCAAAACAGATCAGCCGGACTTTATGAACATGGCAGTGGAAGTGGATACGAATCTAACGCCGCTTGATTTGCTTGAAACAGTACTTGGCATCGAGCATGAGCTCGGCCGTGTCAGAACAGAAGTATGGGGGCCGCGCAGCATCGATATCGATGTACTGCTGTATGAAGACCTTGAACTGAAACTGACAGATTTAAAAGTGCCGCACCCGGAAATGCACCTGCGTTCATTCGTTCTCGATCCGCTGAATGAAATTGCACCGAAAAGAGAACATCCGACATTGCAGATGACAGTAGAAAAAATTAAAGAGCAGTTAGATAAAAGTCAGTCAGCAGAGTGACTTTAATAAAAAAATTATTAGAACATATATAGGAGTGGAGTATAGTGAGTGAAGAACTGAATGATCAATTAGCTGTCCGCCGCGAGAAAATGCAGCAATTAAGAGACCAGGGTATGGATCCGTTTGGTAAACGCTTTGACCGTCTGGCATATACAGAAGAACTCAGTGCCGTCTGGGATGAGTTTTCAAAAGAAGAACTTGAAGAAAAAGAAAACGAATCGGTAACTGCAATTGCCGGCCGTATTATGACCAAACGCGGTAAAGGTAAAGCAGGCTTTGCGCACATCCAGGATATTACCGGCCAGATTCAGATTTACGTCAGAAAAGACCAGATTGGCGACGAAGCATTTGAAGTATGGAACCAGGCAGACCTTGGTGATTTTGTCGGCGTTAAAGGACCGATGTTCAAAACAAACACGGGAGAACTGTCGATTAAACCGACGGAATTTACGCTGCTTACAAAAGCACTCCGCCCGCTGCCGGACAAATACCATGGCCTGAAAGATGTTGAAGAACGTTACCGTAAACGCTACCTCGACCTGATTACAAGTAAGGAATCGAGAGAGACGTTTATCAAACGGAGCAGAATTATTCAGGAAATGCGCAACTACCTGGACAGCATCGGCTTCCTTGAAGTGGAAACTCCGATGATGCATTCAATCGCAGGTGGTGCACAAGCACGTCCATTCATTACTCACCATAACGCACTCGACAGAGATCTGTTCATGCGTATCGCGCTTGAGCTGCACTTAAAACGCCTCGTTATCGGCGGAATTGAAAAAGTCTATGAAATCGGCCGCGTATTTAGAAACGAAGGCGTTTCAACACGTCATAACCCTGAATTTACGATGATGGAACTTTATGAAGCATATGCTGATTATAAAGATATTATGAAACTGACTGAAGAAATGGTCGCTTATATCGCCGAGAAAGTAAACGGTACGATGAAAGTGACATATAATGGGGAAGAAATTGATCTGACACCTGAGTGGAAACGCGTGCACATGGTGGACATCGTCAACGAATTCACAGGTGTGAACTTCTACGACATTGAAACAGTAGAAGAAGCGAGAGCTGCAGCCAAAGAGCACAACGTTGAAATTAACGACAACATGCTTTACGGCCACATTCTGAACGAGTTTTTCGAGCAGAAAGTTGAAGAAGAACTGGTACAGCCGACATTCGTATACGGCCACCCGGTTGAAATTTCACCGCTTGCTAAGAAAAACGATGAAGACCCGCGCTTCACGGACCGTTTCGAGCTGTTTATCGTGCGCCGCGAACACGCGAACGCATTTACAGAGCTTAACGATCCGATTGATCAGAGAGAACGCTTCGAATCGCAGGTCGCAGAACGCGACGCAGGAAACGACGAAGCACACGAGATGGATGAAGACTATCTTGAAGCAATGGAATACGGCCTGCCGCCGACAGGCGGACTTGGGATTGGTATCGACCGTCTGGTAATGCTCTTGACGGACTCAGCATCAATCAGAGACGTACTGTTATTCCCTTCAATGCGCGACAGATAATATAAATTTGAACACCGCTTTCCTTTGGGGAGAGTGGTGTTTTTTTGATTTATTGTGCAGAATTTTTATCAGTTTTACTATTTTTGTCTTACGTAAGATTTTAGATAGCAATCCTTATATTTTCGCCTATTATATAAGATGAGCAGGCTTATTCTAGGAGGAGATGAAATGTTTTTAAACAAACGTCTGATGTCACCTGAATTCTTATATTACAAAGCGCTGGAAAAGAGGGCGGAACTGGATTTTGAAGAGAAGCGGAATTTATATAATATCGAGAAAGGATTTGAAGGAGAATGTCTGTACGATAAAATCTTCGATGAAATTGGTCATGACAATGTTTATATTTTAAGGGATCTGTATTTAAAAGCGGGAAAATCAATTACGCAGTTTGACAGTATTATAATCAGCATCGATCGTGTTGTAGTTAATGAAATTAAAAACTATTCGGGAGATTATCATTACGAGAATAATGGATGGTACCGGAATGGCAGACAGCTTAAAGACAATGCACACAATCAGTTAAGCCGTGCGAAAGGAAAAATTATTCAGCTGAGAGATGACGCTAATATGCATTTCGATGTAGACGGTGCTGTAATATTTATGGGAGATGATTTTAGATTAACAACAAAGAGTGATCATATCTGGAGTGAGACGGTAATGAGAAACCAGTTGAGGAATTACTTCAGACAATTTAAAAAAGAACGGATGGGAGATGAAGCTAAAAGTATTGTGTATTTGATTAAAAATTCAATAGCAGAAAATCCTTATTTTGAAGAAGCGGGGGATATCGCAAGAATGCAGCGCGGTTTATACTGTGGTGAATGTGGAAGTTTTGAATTGATAAAAAGCCGATTCCAATTTACGTGTCCATCGTGCGGGAGTATTGAAAGCAATGAAACACATCTGCTGCGCACGATGAGTGATCACAAGTATTTGTTTTTTAATCAGCCGATAACCAAACAATCGATACTTCATTTAATCGACTATCAAATTTCAGAAGATGGCGTCTATCGTTTCCTGAAGAAACATTGTCATTCCAATTTGATGGGGAAGAAAACAACATATACGTTTAAATATTATGATTGGCTGGAACCGATAGCGGAAATTCGGGAGAATCAGCGGTATAAAGATAAAGTTCAATAGGAATTTGCTGTTTGCTCCGCAATGAGGCACTGTCATTCCCGAGTAAGAG
>DAIPYL010000016.1:0-9499 GCA_036782755.1 Jeotgalicoccus sp.
ACTTCCTGTGCAAATGTCGCCATCCACGTCTGGATAATAAGGAACAAGCCTACTGACGTAAACCCGATTGCGATTACCGTAATACCCTCCCGCATAAACTTCGGTTTCTCTTTGAAGATCAATGCAGCTTTAACCGGTTTAATATTCTTCTCTTTCTCTTCTTCCGTTTGCGGTACTTCCTCAAGCACGTTCGCTTCCGGGAACTTCAAAGTAAATAAGTGTATTGCGTTGAATAAGAATATTGCTGCCATTATAAAAAACGTGTAGCCGTAGAACATATCACGTGCCATAAAGAACGTAATCATTAACGGCAGAATTGTTGAACCGACAGACATAAATGCTTTAACGAGCACCGTTGCCGAACTCGAACGTTTTCTGAACACTTCAATCAGTGCCGGATACGAACTCGTATCGAGAATAGAATTCCCCATTCCTGCCAGCAGTGCAAACATAAATGCAATTGTATATGTCGGCGCGAATGGTATGGCCACAAGAAACACCACGTACAGGAAACATGCTGTAATCAGCATTGGTCTTCTTCCAAGATTATCTGATAACTTACCTGCAAAAGATAAGGCAATCAGCTTACCGATACCGATAGCCGATATTAAAGCCGAGATTGCTGCTGCATCTGTGTTGAGCTGTTCAGTCAGAAAGCCCATATGTAATGCGATAATTAAATTGATCATGCCGAGCAGTATGTAATTAATGTAAATACTTGAGCCGATACGCAGTTGATTGGACATATAATAACCTTCTTCTTTTTATGTATTACAGAAGTATATCAAAAATTCAGAAAAATAACACAGGTAAGAAATAATCTCCCTGTGTTACCTGGATTTATTTACTTTTCTTGTCTTCAGGCGGTACGTTGGTCAGTTCCAGACTCACATACATAAATATTATTGTGACCGCTGTAATTGTAATGTATATCCAGAAATATTGAGTAATTGACGGCGGTGCAAACAGCCCTATTAATAACATTGCCGTGACTAACAGCATCGGTATAATCATGCGTTTTTTCGATTTCTCCGATACATACTGTTTTTCATGACAGTAATCACACTCCACTCCGTTCTCTGAAGCAAAATGCCCTTTAAATAATAACATGCCGGTCCACTGCTTATTGCAGCTTGCACACTTGGTCATGTAATCTCTCCTCTATTAAATTCTTTATATTAATCTCTTTTTACTGCACCGTATTGATATCTCATATCAAACAGCAGCTGTATTAAGCTTTTACGATAATTGACGAATGTTCTGTCGTCGATCATTTTATTGATTTCATCAATCGTTGCCCACTTTGCATCCGATACTTCGTCGTTCGGCACTGCCAGTTCATTTATATCCGCTTCACGGTTCACAATGTATATATCATCATATCCCCGTGCAAACGTAATTGAGAGGTGCGGCAGCTGATTATGTAAATCAATATCTAATCCCAGCTCCTCTTTCGTTTCACGCATGGCACCGGCTTGACTCGTTTCACCTGCAGTCACACTGCCGCCTGCTGAAATATCCCACATATTCGGTGCGCCGATTTTATCATGCCGGCGTTTTTGAATCAGCATCTGATTATTACTGTTAAAAATAGCCACATGAATCACAAGATGATATGTATCAGGCTGCATCTCGTCTCCTCTGACCATTGTGTGTTCTGTCAGTTTCCTGTTTTTATCATATAAATCCCAAAGTTCCATATATATACCCTTCCAGCTGCAGACATAATAGATACCTTATCATAATTCAATTTTACACCGCAATTAAAGTGCCGGCAATAACATTAAAGTACTATTTATCTGTCTGACACATCAAGCAGGTGTGCTTCTACTATCCGGAACATTTCATTCTTTATGAAGAAAAAGTTATACTGGATAATATAGAAGAATCAAAAAATGATACTACAAATCTTAAGATGATCAGGTGAACAGTATGACTAAAGAAATTGCGGTCATTGGTCTCGGGCAATTTGGAGGCAGTGCAGTAAAACAATTACATAAGCTCTCAGCAGATGTCACGGTAATAGATATATCCGAAAGTAAGGTCAAGTACTATGAAGACTACGCTGTTGAATGTATCGTCGGCAGCGCCACTGATGAGAAAATGCTTAAAACTATCGGTATCGAACATTATGATGAAGTCATTATTGCGATTGGCGAGAATATACAAACCAGCATTCTTTGTACTTTGATTTTAAAAGAATTAGGAGTCGAAAGCATTACTGCCAAAGCTCAAAGTAATCACCACGGCAAGTTGCTGAAAAAAGTCGGCGCAGACAATGTCCTGCACCCGGAAACAGAAATGGGCATACGTCTCGCAAATCAGCTGGTTAATATGTCTCTTGTCGACTATATGGAAATATCAGATGATACTGCCATAGTGGAATATGATGCCAATGAACGATTCATTAACTCTGCACTGATTAATATTGGTATACGTGAAAAATTCGGCTTAAATGTTATTGCGATTAAGCGTAATAAAGAAGTCATCGTACCGCCGGATCCCCAGATGAACATTCTGGAGAACGATGTTCTCGTCATAATTGGTAAAATTAAAAATCTGAACAGATTTGAGAGTAAGATGATTAAGCCTAAAAGTTAAATAATAATATAAAAGACTGTCCCGGATGCACTAGTGCGCCCGGGACAGTCTTTTATTTACAGTCAGGATTTATGTCCTGTATTTACTTATTATAGTCTTCAGGATCGTCCATACGGTAGTCGTCATCACCCCACTCGTTATCATCCGGCAACTTGTAACTGATGTTTTTAGCAAAGAATATCGGAGATTCTCCTCTGTCTTTCTGTTCTTTGTAATCCCGCATCAGTTCAAATACCAGCGGACTGAGTGCCACAACCATCATTAAGTTAATGATGGCCAGGAAAGCCATAAACAGATCGGCCAGTGTCCATACCAGCTGTACGCCAAGTACCGCGCCGACTGCTGTCATAATAACGACAATTGCTCTGAAGACAAAGGTGACTGTTTTGTTATCCACGATAAAACTTAAGTTACTCTGGGCATAGAAATAGTTGCCGAGTATTGTTGAAAAGGCAAACAGCAATATAAAGACTGCAATAATCGTTCCGCCGAAGCCGAAGAACTGCTGATCCATAGCTGCCTGGGTGACTGCAATGCCCTGCGGCGCGTCCGCACCGAAGCTTAAGTCTGTATACATCAGTATCACAATCGCCGTTGCTGTACACACGATAATCGTATCAAAATATACTCCGAGCGACTGAATCAGTCCCTGCTGGACCGGGTGACGGACGGCAGCTGATGCTGCGGCGTTCGGAGCAGATCCCATCCCCGCTTCATTCGATAACAGTCCGCGCTGGAAACCGTTAATAATCGCAGCACCAATCGCACCGCCGAATACTTCTTCAAGTCCGAAGGCATTGACTACAATCGTCTGCAGCATTGGAATAATCATATCGTAGTTCATTACAAGTATTACTGTAACCAATATTAAGTACAATGCCGCCATAACCGGAACAATTGCTGTTGCGACATTAGCGATTGATTTCGCACCGCCGAATATTACAATTGCTACGACGATTGCCACGACAATACCGCTGACTGCCGTATTGACACCAAATGCTTCATCATAGGCATTGGCAATTGTATTCGACTGCAGCATGACAAAGACAATACCAAAAGTAATTGTCATCAGTACCGCAAATACATAACCGATACCTTTTTGGTTTAACCCTTTAGTCATATAGTAAGCAGGTCCTCCGCGGAAGCCCGATTCCTTATCGCGTACTTTATACACCTGCGCCAACGTTGCTTCAAAGAATGCGGTGCCTGCACCCAAGAGTGCAACAACCCACATCCAGAATACCGCACCGGGCCCGCCGACAACAATTGCTGTTGCGACTCCGGCGATATTCGCAGTACCGATACGCTGGGCGGCACTAATTGTAAACGCCTGAAAAGATGAAATTCCTTTCGAACCATCCGGCATTTTCGCCCGTTTTTCCCCGAGAGAAGAAAACATGATCTTCAGCCATCGGAATTGAACGAATTTCGAAGTGACAGAGAAGTATAATCCGGCAATAATTAACAGCCCGATCAGTATTTCCTGCCACAGTAAGTCATTGGCGAAGTTTACCGCCTGTTCAAACATATTAAACGCTTGTTCCATCTAGATTCACCCATCCTGCATTTTTTTATATTTATAACGCGCTGAAGTGTACATGTGTGACCATGCCGAAAGTGTCTTCTTCAACGACAAACGAGCCGTTCGAATACTTCCCGCTGAGACGCACTTCATTGGCACGCAGTGTGTGAACGTTTGTTTCTGATATTAATTCGATTGTCTGATCTTTGCCTGCACCTGTAACTGATGCTGCAACCACTCTGTGCGGTTTTGATTTAATATCCTTATACAGCATTGAACCGACCTGTGCTCTGGCACCCGCATCAAACGTATCCAGACTCGTACGTTTGACCGCACCTCTGCTCGATACTGTGACCAGATTGCCTTCTTCAGGAATCAGTTCACCGAATACGAGATTATCATCCGCTTTAACATTCATTGCTTTAACACCTTGTGATTTTAAGCCTGTTGCTGATACTTCAGCAAGCGGATATTTCAGTGTTAAGCCTTTCTCTGTAACAAACAATAATGATTCTTTTCCAGGTTCAGTCATTGAGATGCCGATGACTTCATCATCTTTTTTAAGCTTCATATTGACAATCGGACGTGAAATACGCGTGGCTTCAAATTCACTTAACAGTGTCTGTTTCACCTGGCCGCGTTTAGATGCCATCACGACACTGATATTTTCATCAAATTTAGATATTGTCCTTGCAAAAATCGGTTCTTCTCCATGTTTTAAATTGAATCGGGACGACAGATGCTGCCCCATATCTTTCCATTTAGTATCCTGGAGTCCGTGAACCGGAATAATCATATAGTTGCCGTAGTTCGTAAACACGAGCAGCTGTTCCAGTGTATTCGACATACTTGTAAACAGTGTTCTGTCTCCTTCACGCATACCCAGTTCTTCAGGTTTCGATGCGTTGTAGCTGCGGAGACTCGTGCGTTTAACGTAACCTTCTTTAGTCAGAGATACGACCGTATCTTCTTTGGCAATTAACTGTTCTTTGGAAATTTCAATCGTTTCGATTTTTTCTTCTACAGACGTTAAGCGTTCCGAAGCATATCTTTTCTTAATGTCTCTGAGTTCGGATTTAATTATTTTTTTAAGTTTTTTCTCGTCGTTTAATATTTCTGTCAGCTGATTAATCTGGAATTCCAGTTCGCTCTGCTCTGTTTCAAGCTCTGCGATATCCGTATTTGTTAAACGGTATAACTGGAGCATGACAATGGCTTCTGCCTGACGTTCAGTAAAGTCGTAGCGTTCAACGAGGTTTTCTTTGGCGTTGCGTTTGTTCTGTGACTCTCTGATAGTACGGATTACTTCATCGAGGATAGATAATGCTTTAATCAGTCCTTCGATAATGTGCATGCGTTTTTCGGCATGTTCAAGATCATATTTAGAGCGGTTTGTGACGACAATTTTCTGGTGTTTGATATAGGCTTCAAGAATATCTTTTAAGCCCATCTGCTTCGGTGCACGGTCGCTGATTGCCACCATGTTGAAGTTATATGAAATCTGCAGATCGGTTTTCTTGTAGAAGTAATTGATAATGGCGTCGATATTGGCATCTTTACGCGCCTCTATGACAATTCTCATCCCTTCTCTGTCCGTTTCATCACGGACTTCGATAATGCCGTCCACCTGTCTGTCTGCACGAATTTCATCCATTTTCTTAACCATATTCGCCTTGTTCACTTCATACGGGATTTCAGTGACAACGATATTCACTTTGTTGCCGCGGGTTTCTTCTTTATTTACCAGACTGCGGACCACAATGCGGCCGCGTCCTGTTGTATATGCTTTTTTAAGCTCGTTTTTACCCTGGATAATTCCGCCTGTCGGGAAATCCGGCCCTTTAACGATTTCAAGCAATTCGTCGATTGACACTGTCGGCTTATCGATAATTTTTAGTGTGGCATCGATGACTTCACCTAAATTATGCGGCGGAATATCCGTTGCGTAACCTGCAGAAATACCTGTTGCTCCGTTTACTAACAGGTTCGGGTATTTAGCCGGCAGAACAGACGGTTCCTGTTCCGTATCATCGAAGTTATCCATAAACGGCACTGTATTTTTGTTTAAGTCTCTTAAGAGTTCATTTGAAATCTCAGCAAGTTTAGCTTCCGTATAACGCATTGCCGCTGCCGGATCTCCGTCGACACTCCCTTTGTTACCGTGAATTAAAATAAGTTCTTCACGCATTTTCCAGTCCTGGCCCATACGGACCATAGCATCGTATATACTGCTTTCACCGTGCGGGTGATAGTTACCGATGACGTTACCGACTGTTTTGGCACTTTTACGGTAGTTTTTATCGAACGTATTGCCCTCTTTATACATCGCGTATAATATACGGCGCTGTACGGGTTTCAGCCCGTCACGCACGTCCGGTATTGCCCGGTCCTGAATGACGTATTTACTGTATCTCCCAAAGCGGTCGCCGATTACATCTTCTAATTTTAATTGCTGCAAGGGGTTATGCTCTGCCATAATCTTCATCACTCTCTGCTAATTTTTCTACATCCTGATTATCAAGAATGCTGTTGCCTTCTTCAAGCGTAAATGACACGTTTGCATCGATCCATTTACGTCTGATTTCAACGTTGTCACCCATCAGCGTCGTGACACGTTTCAGCGATAATGCTTCGTCTTCAATTCTTACCTGAATCAGCGTACGCGTTTCGGGATCCATTGTCGTTTCCCACAGCTGTTCAGCCATCATCTCACCGAGACCTTTGTAGCGCTGCAGTTCGGCATTGCCCATCTCTTCCTGTGCTTCTGCCAGTTCGTCTTCGGTCCAGATGTATTTAATTTGTTTTTTCTTGCCTTTTTTCTCCAGTTTAAAGAGCGGCGGCAGTGCAATGTAAATCTTGCCTGCTTCAAACAGCGGACGCATATAGTTAAAGAAGAACGTTAATAACAATACCTGGATATGCGCACCATCCGTATCCGCATCAGTCATAATAATAATTTTATCGTAGTTCGTATCATCCACTTTAAAGTCAGTGCCGACGCCGGCACCGATTGTATGAATAATTGTATTGATCTCTTCGTTTTTAAAGATATCTTCGAACTTCGCTTTTTCTGTATTAATTACTTTACCGCGCAGGGGCAGGATTGCCTGGAAACGTCTGTCGCGTCCCTGCTTGGCCGAACCGCCGGCAGAGTCACCCTCTACCAGGAACAGTTCATTTTTCTTCGCGTTTTTACTCTGTGCCGGTGTTAACTTACCTGACAGCAGTGTATCTCTCGATTTATTCTTTTTGCCGCTCCGTGCTTCCTCACGCGCTTTACGTGCAGCTTCACGCACCTGGCGGGCTTTAATTGCTTTTTTAACAAGCTGTGTGGATAAGGCGCCGTTTTCTTCTAAATAATACGGCAGCTGTTCCGTTAATAATGTTTCCATTAAGTTACGCGCTTCTGCTGTCCCCAGTTTCCCTTTAGTCTGTCCTTCGAACTGGAGCAGGTGTTCGGGCAATTTAATGGATAGGACGGCAGTCAGTCCTTCACGGATATCACTGCCTTCTAAGTTTTTGTCTTTCGTTTTCAGTTCACCGATTTTGCGTGCGTATTCATTAAATGCACGTGTAAATCCGGTTTTAAAGCCGACTTCATGCGTTCCGCCGTCTTTTGTGCGGACGTTGTTTACGAACGAAATAATCGTTTCCGAGTACTGGTCGTTAAACTGGAAAGCAACCTCTGCCTGCATTTCATTATGCGTGCCTTCGAACATAACGATATTGCCGATATCATCCTTGCCTTCATTTAAGAATTCAATGAATGATTTCAGCCCGTCATCGAACTGGAAGACTTCCTCTTCATCAGTCCGTTTATCATTAATCGTAATCTTTAAGCCTTTAGTTAAAAACGAAGACTCGCGCATGCGCTCAGTGATTGTTTCAAAGTTAAACGCAATCGACTGCTTAAAGATTTCAGGATCCGCTTTAAATGTCACTTCTGTACCGGACTCTTTCGTCTTCCCTGTTTCTTTCATGGGCTGGTCCAGTTTGCCGCCGTCTTTAAATGATATCTCATGAATTTTACCGTTTCTGAAAACGCGTATTTTTAAAGATTCACTTAATGCGTTAACAACAGAAGAACCAACACCGTGAAGTCCGCCTGCAGATTTATAGTTATCCGAGCTGAACTTACCGCCCGCATGCAGTACTGTGAAGATCACTTCAGCAGTTGGACGTCCGGACGAGTGCATCCCCGTCGGCAGTCCGCGCCCGTTATCGCGGATTGTAATACTTTCATCTGCATTAATAGTAATATTGATTTCATTTCCGTGGCCGTTAATAATCTCATCGACCGCATTGTCGGTAATTTCATATACGAGGTGATGCAGACCTCTCGTATCTGTAGAACCGATATACATTCCCGGACGCTTTCTAACAGCATCCAGGCCTTCTAGTATTTGAATGGACTCATCAGTATATCCAGTTTTCTTAGCCAAGTCTGTATCCTCCTACAAACAATACAAACGTATGTTCGTTAAATTAATCTACTTATCTATTTTTATATAAATTCATAAGTTTTGCAACAAAATATATAAAGTTGACATAATTATATTATAAGCCACTTTATAATTATATGTGCGAAAATATTATTTTATGGTAAACTATTAGTACCTGATAGCAAAAGGGGATTATTTAGTGTATACAGTTATTTTATTATTAATTTTCAGCTACCTTTTCGGCTCTATTCCATTCGGCCTGATTATCAGCAAAACATTTTATAAAATTGATTTGCGCGAACACGGGAGCGGTAATGTCGGCACGACAAACACATTCCGTGTCCTCGGCAAAAAAGCCGGTATCGTTGTCCTTGTACTCGATCTGCTGAAAGGTGCGATCCCAGTATGGGTGGCGCTGCTAGTCAGTACTGACGTGGATTTCCCTGTAATTATTTTCGGGGTTGTGGCAGCAATCGGCCACGTCTACTCGATATTTTTAAAATTCAAAGGCGGCAAAGCCGTTGCAACAGGCGGCGGTGCTTTATTAGCTGCTGCGCCTATTATTTTTCTGGTGGTGCTGGTGACGTTTTTAGTTACTTTAAAAGTATCGAAATACGTCTCACTCGGCAGCGTCTTTGCAGCCATCTCGCTTTTAATCAGCGTTTTTTTTACGGGTGACCCGTTTATCATCGGCTTTGGAATTATCCTTGGGATTATGGTGATTGTTAAACATATTTCCAACATGCAGCGCATTAAAGAAGGCACTGAGCCTAAAATTACGTTCATGTAAATGTCAATAAGAGAACGGCCTGAAGTCTGTACGGACTTTCAGGCCGTTTTTTTGGTGTTGATTGGTGCTGTGTGTTTTGGTGGCGGCGGGTGCTCATTGAGATAATCAGCTGTTTACTTCTCAACGGTGGTCGTTCATTGGGAT
>DAIPYL010000016.1:9599-17555 GCA_036782755.1 Jeotgalicoccus sp.
TTGGGATGATTAACTGTTTACTTCTCAATGACAGCTGCTGGTTGAAACGAGCAGCCGGCTGCGTCTCAACACGGCCCTTAAAATATAAATCCATCAAAGCGATGCTTTGATGGATTTTAAAAATTTGTTTTAAATTAAGCTGATGCAATCTTCTTACGAAGTACAAGCTGCAGAATACCGCCGTGTCTGTAGTAGTCAGCTTCAACGTCTGAGTCGAAACGGACTTTAGCTTTGATGTTCACTTTGTCGCCGTTTTCTTTCGTTGCAACGACATCGATTACTTCTCCTGCTGTAACACTTTCATCGATATTAATATCGAAGGACTCAGAACCATCAAGTCCGTGGTCTTCAGCGTTTTCTCCATTCACAAACTGTAATGGCAGAACGCCCATCATTACTAAGTTTGAACGGTGGATACGCTCGTAGCTTGCAGCAAGTACTGCTTTAACACCAAGTAAGTTTGTACCTTTGGCTGCCCAGTCACGGCTTGATCCCATTCCGTAGTCGTCTCCGGCTACGATCATCAGGCCTGTGCCTTCTTCCTGGTATCTTTCTGATGCTTCATAAATACTTGTTACTTCGCCTGTTGGCCAGTGCGTTGTATATCCGCCTTCTGTACCCGGCGCAATCTGGTTGCGGATACGAATGTTGGCGAATGTTCCGCGTACCATGACTTCGTGGTTACCGCGTCGTGAACCGTAAGAGTTAAAGTCGCGCGGTGACACGCCCTGCTCGATTAACCATTTACCTGCCGGCGTATCTTTACCGATGGCACCTGCTGGTGAAATGTGGTCAGTCGTTACAGAATCTCCAAATTTACCAAGTACTCTGAGACCGTTTAACGGCTCGATTGTACCTGCTTCTTTAGATAGGTTCTGGAAGAATGACGGGTTTTGGATATATGTTGATTCGTCACCGAAGTCGTATAACGGTGCATCAGTTACTTCAATATTGTTCCATGTTTCGTTTGAATCGAATACTGTTTCGTATTCTTTTCTGAACAGTTCAGGTGTTACTGTAGACATTACAGTATCTCTAACCTCTTTAATTGAAGGCCAGATATCTTTCATGAATACATCGTTACCGTCTTTGTCCTGGCCAAGCGGCTCAGTGCGAAGATCGATATCTACTGTACCTGCAAGTGCGTATGCCACAACAAGCTGAGGCGAAGCTAAGTAGTTCGCTTTAACTAACGGGTGGATACGTCCTTCGAAGTTACGGTTACCTGATAATACAGATGATACGAGCATGTCGTTATCAACGATTGTTTTCGTTACTTCAGGACGTAGCGGTCCTGAGTTACCGATACATGTTGTACAGCCGTAACCAACTAAGTTGAATCCAAGCTGGTCAAGGTACGGCTGAAGACCTGCATCTTCAAGGTAGCCTGTAACCACTTTAGAACCCGGTGCTAATGAAGTCTTAACATACTTCGGCACTGTCAGTCCTTTTTCAACTGCTTTTTTCGCGATTAAACCTGCACCCAGCATAACGTACGGGTTGGATGTGTTTGTACATGAAGTGATTGCAGCGATTACAAGGTCACCAGTTTTCAGTTCCTGCTCTTCGCCGTCGTTGTACTTCACAGTACCGGTTTTATCGAATTCTTCTTCAGTCAAGCCGTGGCCGTGGTTGCCGCTCGGAGCTGTCACTGATTTTTTGTATTCTTCTTTCATGTCTGAAAGGTTGATTAAATCCTGCGGACGCTTAGGGCCTGCAAGAGATGATTCAACTGTAGACAGATCAAGTTCCACAACGTCAGTGTAAGTCGGTTCTACTGCCGCGTCGAAGAATAAGTTATTTGCTTTCAGGTATTCACGAACCACTTCAACGTGCTCAGGGTCGCGGCCTGTAAGTGTTAAATAATCAAGCGTTTCTTCATCAACTGCGAAGAATCCGCAAGTTGCACCGTATTCAGGCGCCATGTTTGCGATTGTTGCGCGGTCAGCAAGCGGTAATTCTGTTACCCCTTGTCCGAAGAACTCAACAAATTTACCGACAACACCTTTTTTACGAAGCTCTTCAGTGACTCTTAGAGCAAGGTCAGTTGCAGTTGTACCTTCAGGTAATGCATTGATCATCTTCACACCGATAACTTCAGGAACCGGGAAGTATGAAGGCTGTCCAAGCATACTTGCTTCAGCTTCGATACCGCCGACACCCCATCCAAGAACGCCGAGACCGTTGATCATCGTCGTATGAGAGTCAGTACCTACTAATGTGTCAGGGAAAAGAACCGGCTCGCCGTTTTCTTCTCTTTCATGAACGACGTTAGCTAAGTACTCAAGGTTAACCTGGTGAACGATACCTGTCGCAGGCGGCACAGCCTGGTAGTTATCGAACGCTTTAGTCGCCCAGCGAAGGAACTCATAACGCTCCATGTTACGCTCGAACTCTAAATCCATGTTCTTTTGAAGTGCATTCATGCTGCCGTACTCATCAACCTGTACAGAGTGGTCAATAACTAAGTCAACCGGTACTTCAGGGTTGATCTTCTGAACGTCTCCGCCCACTGCTTCCATCGCTGTACGAAGTGAAGCAAGGTCAACTACCGCAGGAACTCCTGTGAAATCCTGCAGAATAACGCGGGAAGGTTTAAATGGAACTTCTTTACCTTTAATATCCCCTTTATCCCAGTTTGCTAATGCTTCAATGTGTTTATCGTTGATCACAGTGCCGTCGTACTGTCTTAATACCGACTCCAGTAATACACGGATTGAATACGGCAGGTTTTCCGACTTGCTCATGCCTGAATCTGCCAGTGACTGCAGACTGTAATAAGTATAATCTTTACCATTCACTGATAATGTCTGACGAGAATTGTCTTTAACGTTCTTTGACATCATTAAAAGCCCCCTCTAAATTTAGTCATCTCTAATTGTATACTTACTCCTAATATAAAGTAAATGCTTTCATCAAAACTTGTGATACGAATAAGCTTACACATAGAATAACCTTTGCTTATCTTAAATTATAACATTCATAACTAAACATTATGAGCGATATGCTCAGGGCGAAATTGTTTAAATATCATTAATTTGTAAATTGATACTTGTGCTTGTGTTTTTTTCATGTATTATTATAAAATGTTACTAACTAAAATAAAGGTGGTCATATTTATGTGGCAGGAATTTAAAGACTTTATGCTTCGCGGCAATGTTTTAGACCTTGCAGTCGCAGTAGTTATTGGTGCAGCGTTTGGTAAAATCGTTCAGGCTCTTGTTGAAAACATCATCATGCCTTTAATCGCTTTAATTTTCGGCGATACTGATTTCGCTTCAGACTGGGTATACATGGGTATTACTTACGGTGTGTTCATTCAGGCAATTATCGACTTCATCATCATCGGTGCAGCAGTATTCGTCTTCGTTAAAGTCGTTAATAAGTTAACGAGAAACAAATTTGTTGAAGAAGAAGCAGAAGATGAATCACTTGTGCTTTTACGCGAAATGAGAGACTCATTAAAAGGTCTGGAAGACAGCAAAAAAGATGGTACTGGTTTATAATTTTTATTTAATTTAATTATTTTTTGGGAGAGCACATTGAGTGCTCTCTTTTTTTGTGTATTTTGGAAAATTATGATTGCTTATTTACTGCAACGGTGTCTCATGTATACATAAACCTCCCCAAAGGATATAAAATTTTAATCTTACGTCTTTTGGGGAGGCAGCCCGGCGGAGCGCGGCAGTTTTCAACTTTCTATCGAAACTTCATTGGGGCGAATACAGTTATTCGTCCCATCGTTAACCTCTCAATGGGATGATTTGTATTATTCGTCTCATTGTGCGGTTCTCATTGGGTTAATAGTTCTTTATCGTCTCAATGTCCCCGTCTCATTGAGACAATTAGATGTATTCGTCTCAATGAACGCAAAATAGCAGCAGAGGATTTCTCCCCTGCTGCTTCAATACTAATCTATTTATCTCTTAAACCCTGTTTCACTTCGCTGATGAAGTACAGACTGCCTGTAACAAGCAGCAGCTCTCCATCGAAGTGCTTCACATAGTCCACATAATCTTTGACAAAATGCTTATTCGGATGATCTATTGAGTTAAACAGCACTTCCCCGTCTTCTGCTTTAAAGAAGTCGAATTCCGTTACATTGAAGGTGTCCGCCAGCATGCCGATTTTATACACCATCGTGTCCAGCGGCTTGCCTTTTACTGCAGAGAACAGCACTGTAATCTTTTTATCGGGATAATTTTCACGCATCGTATCTACAAGCGCATCCACCGCTTCATTGTTATGCGCACCGTCCAATATGATAATCGGATCTTCGCTGATTCGCTCAATACGCCCGGTCCAGAACGTTTTTTCAACGCCCTGGATCATTTTGTTCACGTCAAGCTTAACGAGGTCGCGTTCCATCATTTCAAGGAGTGCTGCGATCGCGATTGATGCATTTTCCTGCTGGTGGCGGCCGAGCATTTCAAGGCGAATATCGTCAAAGTCATATTTGCCGTATTTAAAGCTGAATTCCTCACCGTCAGTGACTAAAATCACATCGCGTTCGAGTTCAATGCCTTTAGCATTTTTCTCATCAAGCACCTTATAGATATAGTCGCGGCACGTATCGTCTTTTACGTTAAAGACCAGCGGAATGCCTTCTTTAATCACACCCGATTTATCTTTCGTAATTTCGAGCAGCGTATCACCGAGAATATCGATATGGTCCATACCGATACTTGTCAGTAAAGTCATTACCGGTCTGAAGACGTTCGTCGAGTCATGCGTGGCACCGAGACCCGCTTCAACCAGCACATAATCCACCGGGTGCACATTTCCAAAGTAGACGAACATCATCATCGTAATAATTTCAAATTCCGTAGAATTGCCTAAGTCCGTTTCCTCTACCAGCTGCTCTGACACCGGGCGCACAATATTCGCCAGCATTGCAATATCTTCGTCCGGAATCGGCTTGCCGTCGATTGAAATACGCTCGTTGAATACTTCGATATACGGGGAGGTAAATGTCCCTACTGTATAGCCGTTTTCATTCAGAGCGCTCCGCATATACGACAGCGTCGAGCCTTTGCCGTTGGTGCCCACAATATGCACACCGGTAATCTTTCTTTCAGGATGATCGAGTTTTTCAAGCATCCATTCCATGCGTTTTACACCCGGTTTAATACCAAATTTCGTCCGTTCGTGTATCCACTGCAGGCTCTCCTGATAATTCATCGGCTATTCCACACCTCTCATGCTGACGAGGCGCGTCTCAACTTCTTCATACTGCGTCTGGTAGCCCGCTTGTTTTTGACGTTCTTCTTCAACGATTTTTTCCGGAGCGTTGCTCACAAATTTCTCATTGTTAAGTTTTCCTGATACACGTTTCAGTTCGCCATTTAGACGTTCCAGTTCTTTTTCAAGACGTGCGATTTCTTCTTCTTTATTAATTAATCCTGCAAGCGGCAGTACAACTGTTGCCCCTTTAACGACATCTGTCTTATCGTCGTCGCCTTTATCGATTGATGCAGCAATCGTTAAGTTTTCAGGATTCGTGAAGCGCTCGATATAGTGCTTGTTGCGCTCTACTGCAGCACGGCGGTTGTCATCTTTGACTTCAAGTTTAATATCGATTGGCTTAGATAAGGGCGTGTTAACTTCGTTACGCGTCGTTCTCACCGATTTAATAATATTTACTAAGAGTTCCATTTCAGCTGAAGCGTCGTCGAAGTTTAACGCGTCGTCAACTTTTGGCCATTCGCTGACGACGATTGATGTCTCCTTGTTAATGGTCTGGTAAATTTCATCCGTCACAAACGGCATAAACGGGTGAAGCATCTTCAGAATTTTATCCAGCGTGTAAAGCAGCACCGAACGTGTCATCTGTTTCTCTTCATCTGTACCGTGAGTCATCGGCACTTTCGCCATTTCGATATACCAGTCACAGAAATCATCCCAAATGAAGTTGTATAAAGCGCGGCCGACTTCACCGAACTCGTAGTCTTCCGACAGACGGGTTACATCTGCGATTGTCTCGTTTAAACGTGTCAGAATCCATTTGTCAGCGAGTGATTTACCGCCTTCTAAGTTAATGTCTGCCAATGTGAAGTCTTCACCGATATTCATTAATGCGAAACGTGAAGCGTTCCAGATTTTGTTAATAAAGTTCCAAACGCTCTCTACTTTTTCATCACTGTAGCGGAGGTCCTGACCCGGCGTTGAACCTGTAGACAGGAAGTAACGCAGTGCATCCGCACCGTATTTCTCAATAACATCCATCGGGTCTACTCCGTTGCCGAGAGATTTCGACATCTTGCGATTCTGCTCATCGCGCACAAGACCATGCAAGAGTACATCATCAAATGGTTTCTCGCCTGTCTGCTCTAAAGAAGAGAAAATCATGCGCGCGACCCAGAAGAAGATAATGTCGTAACCTGTAACCAGTACATTCGTCGGGAAGTACTTAGCGAGGTCCGGCGTGTCGTCCGGCCAGCCCATTGTAGAGAACGGCCATAAGGCGCTTGAGAACCAGGTATCGAGGACATCTTCGTCCTGCGTCCAGTTTTCAATGTCCGAAGGTGCTTCTTCGCCGACGTACAGTTCGCCTGTTTCATTGTGGTACCAGGCAGGAATCTGATGGCCCCACCATAACTGGCGTGAAATGACCCAGTCTCGGATATTTTCCATCCAGCCGTTAAACGTATGTTCAAAACGATTTGGAACGAAGTCAATACGGTTATCCGTTTCCTGGTTTTTAAGACTCTTCTCAGCTAAAGGCTGCATGCTGACAAACCACTGCGTTGAAAGATAAGGCTCAACAATGGCGTTAGAGCGCTCAGAGTGCCCGACAGAGTGCACGTGAGATTCAATCTTAATCATAAAGCCCTGTTCTTCAAGATCTTTAACCAGCTGCTTGCGGCAGTCGAAACGGTCCATACCTTCGTACTGTCCGCCCAGTTCATTAATTGTTCCGTTAGGATGCATTACGTTAATACGCTCAAGATCGTGACGGTTACCAATTTCAAAGTCATTCGGGTCGTGTGCCGGCGTCACTTTCATTGCACCTGAACCGAATTCCTGCTCAACGTAGGAATCCGCAATAATCGGCAGCTCACGGCCAACGATTGGCAGTGTGACAGTCTTACCGATAAAGTCCTGATAGCGCTCGTCATCCGGGTGCACAACCACCGCAGTATCACCAAGCATGGTCTCAGGACGCGTTGTAGCAATTTCAAGGTAACCTGAACCGTCAGTTAACGGATACTTCACATGGTAGAAACTGCCTTCGATATCTTTATGAATTACTTCAATATCACTCAGTGCCGTCTGTGTTAACGGATCCCAGTTAATAATATATTCACCGCGGTAAATTAAATCCTTGTTGTACATATCAACGAATACTTTGCGGACTGCTTTGGATAAGCCTTCGTCGAGTGTAAAGCGCTCTTTATCGTAATCGAGACCGAGGCCCATTTTTGCCCACTGTTCGCGGATATGGCCTGCATATTCCTCTTTCCAGTTCCATGCATGCTCGATAAACTTCTCGCGGCCGATTTCAGCAGGCTTAATGCCCGCTTCACGGAGGCGTGCATCCACTTTAGCCTGCGTTGCGATGCCCGCGTGGTCCATTCCCGGCAGATACAGTACATCGTAGCCCTGCATACGCTTCATGCGTGTGATGATGTCCTGCAGCGTCGTATCCCACGCGTGACCAAGGTGCAGTTTACCCGTTACGTTCGGGGGCGGAATAACGATGGAGAACGGTTCTTTATCGCTGTTGACGTCAGATTTAAATAACCCCTGTTCTACCCATTTGTCGTACTTGCCTTGTTCAACTTCAGCCGGATTATACTTTTTCGGCATTTCCATAACGATCACTCCTCATAATTTTAAAAACAAAAAAACTCCAGTCCATAAATAGGACGGGAGTTCCGCGGTGCCACCTAAATTCAGGCTTCAAGCCTGCATCTCAACTTGGTGATTAACGCTCACCGCACGTTTTGGATTACT
>DAIPYL010000016.1:17655-19026 GCA_036782755.1 Jeotgalicoccus sp.
GCTTACTGTTTCGTGCTTTTGGCGCGTTTTCGGCTGAGATATTTTAAATAGTAGCCGACGATCGGCACGACCACGATTATGATAAAGAAAATCCTGAAGATATGGTAACTCGAAATCATGGCAATATTACCGCCGGTTTCAATCGCAATAACGATAATCTGTCCAAGGCCTCCTGGGGCGGCACTCAGGAATAAATCGTTAAACTGATGCGTTGTGAAGATCTGGAAGACGAATACGATAAACATTGTACCAAAAATCAGCAGCAGGTTCTGGAATAATATCGCGAACACCAGCTTTTTGTTCAGCTGCGTCATTAAGGATGCGATCTGCAGTCCAATACGGATACCGAACAGTATTTGCGCAATACTGATAAATACATAATCCAGTGAGAACTCTATACCTATCGTTAAGTTCCAAATAATTAACACGATAATTGGCCCGAGCATTAAACTCGCCGGGAATTTTATCTTGTTGAGAATTAAAATAAGCGCGAATGCAGCGATTGGAATAATCAGCATTTCCGGTGTGAAGATTGTCGAGATATAATCGACGGCGACCGGTTCGGCGCCGACCTCGGCACGCGGTGTAAAGATACCTGCAACGAACGGGACAATCAGCACGATTAATATAATACGCGACATCTGAGTAAGTGTCACAAGCAGGATATCTGCGCGCTTCTCCTCCTCTGCCATAATCAGCATTTGGGATAGTGCACCCGGAACTGAGGCGAGAATCGCCGTTTCCGGAGTACTGCCGGTTAAATATATAAAGAACCGGGACAGTATGAGACTGAGTATAAGAACAAGAATTGTCATAAGAAAAATATTAAAGAGGTCAGCCCGCATATCGAGTAATGCATCGAGCGTCAGAGTGGAACCGATTTCGACAGCCATAATGGCAACACCGAGATCACCGAGCCAGCGCGGGAAAAAGAGTTCACGCTTAATTATTCTGATGTAGAGTATTGTCGCAATCAGCGAGCCGAAAAGCCATGGCAGAATCATTCCTATTGCAGAGAGACCTGAGGAAATCAGGGCCGCTGCAGCGACGAGCAGCAGAAAACGAAGTACTTTCATAATATCACCTTATCTGTTCAAGTGTCATCTATAATAATAACTTATATTTACGCTGATATAAAGTAAGTTGCATTTTACACTTTATTCAGAAAATTGTGCTGTGGCGGGATTTGGTGCCGTTGGCGGTGTTTTAGGTTTGAGATTGGAGCTGGGCTGGATGTATTCGTGATGGTTGGGTGTGTTGAAAAACGACACCGGTTTGCCGTCGTACTTGAACACCTCTTGGAATACGACACCGCTTTACCGTCGTACTTGAACACCCTTTGGAATACGACACCGTTTCGCCGTCGTACTT
>DAIPYL010000016.1:19126-23702 GCA_036782755.1 Jeotgalicoccus sp.
CAGCCGGTTTACAACGGGGAAGCGCCGTTGTGAATCAAAGCCATCCGGTTTACAACAGAAAATGCCCGTTGTTATTCCAGGCAGTCTGGTTAACAACGGGCAGCTCATCGACATCATTCGGCGATGGTTTTTATCTTGTTAATTCTGTTTAGCGTCTTCTTTGTCACTGATTACGCGTTCTTGTTCTTTAAGGAAGAAGGCAAAGATGAGTCCGACGACGGTTAGTATCGCAGATGCGATGAATGTGTAGTTGACGCCGGTGATTTCGTCGGCTGCCGAGGGTTCACCGCCTGAGATGTTGAACGCGGCCCCCGTCATTATTGTGATAAATAAAGCGGTGAAGAGCGACCCGCCGATTTGGCGCATCGTATTGTTCAGCGATGTGCCGTGGGATATCATGTGATTCTCGAGCGCGTTCATGGCATACGTGGTGAGTGCCATCATCGACAGCCCGACGCCTAAAAAGCGCACGGTGTATACCACAACAATATACGTAAATGTTGTTTCGGTGCTGAGGAATGACATTAAAATCGACGTGATTAATATCAGTATGAGACTGGTGAATGTGAGTATTCTAATGCCGTACTTATCGAACAGCCAGCCGGCAACGAGTGACATAATGCCCATAACAATGGCGCCGGGCAAGAGCGCAAGACCTGACTGGAATGCAGTAAACCCGAGCATATCCTGCATTAATACAGGAACGATATTGTTTGCGCTGACCATCGACACAAAGACGATAATACCAATAAGTGTGGCCATTAGGAAGTACGGATTCGCGAGCACCCGGATTTCTAAAATCGGCTGCACCAGTTTAAATTGTCTTCTGACGAAAAATCCGACAATAATTAATCCCAATACGATCGGCAGAACAACTTCCATGCTCGTCCAGCCGCTGACGCCTGCGACTGAGAAGCCGTATAAAAGTCCGCCGAATCCGAGTGTCGACATGATAATGGATAATACATCGACTTTCGGGTTCGTCAGTTCGGTGACGTTCCGCATAAAGAAGTATGCGAAAAGAATATTCAGTCCGGCTAATGGTGCAACGATGATAAATAATGTGCGCCACGGCCAGAATTCAACTATGTATCCTGAGAGTGTCGGTCCGATTGCCGGCGCAAAGCCGATAATCAGTCCAAACAACCCCATTGCTTTTCCGCGGTTTTCAACTGAGAACATCTGCAGCAGAATGACCTGCGACAGCGGCATCATTATTCCGGCACCGGATGCCTGCAGTATCCGTCCTGCGAGCAGCATTGGAAATACCGTTGATATAGCGGCAACGACTGTTCCCGCTGCAAATAAAATCATCGCGGTCATATACAATCTGCGCGTTGTAAATTTATTTATTAGAAATGCCGAAATCGGAATCATTATGCCGTTTACTAAAAAGAATCCGGTCGTCAGCCACTGTGCTGTACTGAACGGAATATCAAGATCTGCCATAATAACCGGCACTGCGGTTACAAGCAGCGTCTGGTTTAATATCGACACGAACGCGCCGACGATTAAAATCGCAATAACGAGATTACGGCCCGACGAACTTCCTCTGTCTTTTCTTCTGTTCATATATTTTGTCTCCCAATCCCCATATAATCCCTGGTTTATATATAGAAAAAGACAAACTCATTCAATCCGAGTTTGTCTTTATATCTCTAAATGTTATTGTTCGCTGAAGAACTGGTACATTGCAGTAAGTTCTTCGTCAGCAATCTGGTCTGCACTGAATGCAGGCATAGATCCCTGGCCGTCACGAACGATTGAAGTGAACTCATCTTCAGCAAGACTTGTACCTGCTAAAGCCGGACCCATAGAACCTGAGAAATCCTGACCGTGACATGATGCACAGTTGTCGCGTGCGATTCCTTCAGCATCAACGTCTCCGCTTGATGCAGTTTCTTCGCCGCCTTCTTCAGCAGCGCCCTCTTCACTTGACTCTTCTCCTGAATCCGCTGTTTCTTCTGTTGCAGCTTCTTCCTCAGACGCAGTGTCGCTTCCGCCGCCGCTGCCCAAGTGGAAAATAAGTAAAGGAACGATTAAGAAAATAACCAGCACAGGAACTAACCAGTAAATGTGTTTTGTGCCTTTAGTGTTCGGATTCGGATTTTTCTCGATGTAGCGAGGCTGGCCATCGACTTTCACTCCGCGTGAACGTTTTTGCTTATCACTCATTATGTCTACCCCCCATTTATACTATCACTCACTATTATACACATATTCTATAACTCATGAAGTACAAAATTTAAATTATTTACCCGTAACTTTACTTAATGCATTATCAAACGCATTAATTGTCATCTGGATGTCTTCTTCAGTATGTTTAGTTGACAGGAACATTCCTTCAAACTGTGACGGTGGAAGGTAAACGCCTTCTGCTAATAATGCCTGATACATTGCTCTGAATAAGTCTAAATCACTTGAATTTGCGCTGTCGAAATCAGTCACCGGCCCGTCCGTTAAGAAGAATCCGATCATTGAACCTGCACGGTTTATCGTGATTGGCGTGTCGTGACTCGCAAATACTTCTTTAAGACCCGCTTCAAGCTGATCTGCCAGCTTGCCGAAATACTCATAGCTTTCAGGCGTTAACTGGCTTAATGTTGCAAGCCCGGCACTCATTGCGAGCGGGTTGCCTGATAATGTTCCAGCCTGATAAATGTCGCCTGCCGGTGCTATACGTTCCATAATTTCTTTTTTACCGCCGTAAGCGCCGACCGGAAGTCCGCCGCCGATTACTTTACCAAGACAAGTTAAGTCCGGCGTAATGCCGAAGTGGCCCTGTGCCGAGTTGTAGCCGACACGGAATCCTGTCATAACTTCATCGAAGATTAACAGTGAATTATTTTTCTCAGTAATGTCTCGGACGAACTGAAGGTAGCCTTCAACCGGCGGTACGACACCCATGTTCCCTGCAACAGGTTCCATAATGACTGCAGCGATATCATCGCCGAATTTATCGAATGCTTCTTTTAAGCTCTCTTCATCGTTGTAAGGAACAGTAATTGTGTTTTTCGCAGTGCCTTCAGGAACTCCTGGAGAGTCAGGAAGACCAAGTGTTGCAACACCTGAACCTGCTTTAATTAATAACGAGTCACTGTGGCCGTGGTAGCAGCCCTCAAATTTAAGAATCTTACTTTTGCCTGTATAGCCGCGCGCAAGACGCAGTGCTGCAAGTGTTGCTTCAGTACCTGAAGACACCATGCGCACCATCTCGATTGACGGTACGCGTTCCATAACAAGTTCAGCCATTGTCGTCTCAAGCTCCGTCGGTGCACCGAATGATGTCCCTTTAACCGCTGCGTCCTGAACGCTTTTCACGACTTTATCGTCTGCGTGGCCAAGAATTAACGGACCGAAGCTTAATGAATAGTCGATGTAGGAATTGCCGTCCACATCGTAAAGACGTGAACCTTTAGCGTGATCGATAAATAACGGGTGGTCGCCGACCGATTTAAAGGCGCGTGCCGGAGAGTTTACTCCGCCCGGCATTACTTTAACCGCTTTTGCATAAAGTTCTTTTGACTTATTATACATCTTAAATTTCTCCCTTATTAATTTTTTCCGCAAGATCTTTTGCGAAATAAGTAATAATCATATCTGCGCCTGCGCGCTTCATTGAAATCATCTGTTCAGCAATCACTTCTTCATCTACAAGTCCCTGATCGATTGCGTTGCGTGTCATTGCATACTCGCCGCTCACGTTATATGCAATAATCGGCATATTCGAATTATTACGCACGTCACGGATAATATCGAGATACGATAATGCCGGTTTAACAATCATCATGTCCGCACCTTCAAGTGTGTCACTTTCCAGTTCGCGGAGTGCTTCAAGACGGTTGGCCGGATCCATCTGATACGTGCGGCGGTCGCCGAATGACGGTGTTGATTCCGCTGCATCTCTGAACGGACCGTAGAATTTGGACGCATATTTAATGCCGTAGCTCATAATTGGAATATGAGCGTAGCCCGCTCTGTCCAGTCCCTGGCGAATTTCAGTAACGAAACCGTCCATCATGTTGCTCGGTGCAATAATATCTGCGCCTGCTTTCGCCTGTGATACTGCAGTCTGTACGAGTAATGGCAATGTTGAATCATTGTCGACATCCTGTGTTTTCGGATCGATTAAGCCGCAGTGGCCGTGGTCTGTGTATTCGCACAGGCACGTATCCAGAATGACAAGCAGTTCCGGATAATGTTCCTTAGACAGTCGGCATGCTTCCTGCACGATACCGTGATCGTGGTAAGCGCCTGTGCCTTCAGCATCTTTTTCATTCGGAATACCGAAGAAAATAACACTTTTAATGCCAAGTGCAACCACTTCATCCAGCTCTTCTTTAAGCAGGTTTAATGAAATCTGGTATACACCTTTCATCGATGACACTTCCTGTTTTACGTCCGGTTTTTCAACGACAAAAATCGGATAGATTAAATCATCTTTTGATAGTTTCGTTTCGCGCACCATGTCGCGCATAAAACCGCTTTGTCTTAAACGGCGATGTCTGTCAAAGTTCATTATTGAATACTCTCCTTAATAAAATTAATCATATGTTCGAGTGTTTCATGCTCCGGC
>DAIPYL010000016.1:23802-36943 GCA_036782755.1 Jeotgalicoccus sp.
CTCATATAGTCGCGCATTAACGGACGCTTTTTGCTGCTCGCGGGATAGAGTATTTTATCGCCGGGATTAATGGTGCATTCCTCGATAAATCCTTCCTGCGTATACGTTGACGGTTCAAAGTCCACATCGATGCCTGCTGCATTTAAAGCTTCCGTCGTTTTCACGCCGATACTTGAAATCTTATCCGTTTTGACGCGTTTAAAAAAGGTGCGAAAATGTTTCACCGTATTTTTACTCGTCATAACGAGCCAGGTATAATGTGTATCTAAAACCGTTTCGTCAAAAGGCAGAATTTCAGTCGTAATGAGCGGTGCGTGAACGAGATTTAAATCCTCGTCCTCCGCAAGCTCAAATGTCGACTGCGTCACATAAACAACCGGTTTACTTGCTGGCATTATTCTCGTTAATCATGTCGATAATATCTTTCGCACCGATTTTTTCCATTTCATCCGCAACGATGTTACCAAGTTTTACCGGATCCTGGTGTGATTTTTTAACAACATAACGTTCGTTGCCGTCTTCAGACATAATTAATCCTGTTAAATATAACTCTCCGTCTTCAAGCGTTGCATATCCGCCGATCGGCACCTGACAGCTGCCGTCCATGCGTTTTAAGAAAGTACGTTCCGCTGTAGTACATGTTGCATCATGTTCAGAGTGTACTGTTTGCAGCATTTCAATTAGTTCAGTGTCGTCTTCACGCACTTCGATGCCTAATGCACCCTGCGCGATTGCCGGAATGAATTCTTCAGGATCGAAATATTCTGTAACGACATTGTCACTCCAGCCCATGCGCTTCAACCCTGCAGCAGCTAACAGAATTGCATCGTATTCACCCGACTCCATTTTCTTAATGCGGGTATCGATGTTGCCGCGAACCCAGTTCACTGTAATATCATCGCGCATTGATAACAACTGTGCGCCGCGGCGTAAGCTTGATGTGCCGACGATGCTGCCTTTTGGCAGATCTTTGAATAATACTTTATTGTTTGAAAGAAAAGCGTCGCGCATATCTTCACGTTCAGGAACACATGCGATTGTGAATCCTTCAGGCAGTTCGCTCGGTACATCTTTTAAGCTGTGAATTGCCATATCGATTTCTTTGTTTTTAAGTGCTTCTTCGATTTCTTTAACGAAAAGCCCTTTACCGCCGACTTTCGATAACTGTACATCGACGATGCGGTCACCTTTAGTGACGATTTCTTTTATTTCAATTTCCGCTTCCGGGAACTGTGCCTGCAGCTTTTTAATGAATTGTTTCGACTGCGTTAAAGCAAGACCGCTCCGGCGTGAACCTACAATAATTTTTCTCATGATTTATACTCTCCTTAAAGTGACCAAAAATGAAAATTCGATATTTCTGAAAGAATTAAATAATTCAGCATAACGAGCGCAAATATTGCGATGCTGTACACGGCAAACTTCGCTGTTTCATGCTTTAATTTAACCATTGCCAGAATAATGCTGTACATAATAATAACACACACGGTGCCGATAACTTTTGGATCATAAAGGACATTCGGACCGATAATCTGAAGTCCCCAGACGATTCCTATTATAATACTTATACTCATCAAAATCACACCGATAAAGGTCAGCCTCAGCATAACTTTTTCTGCGGCGCCGATACTGAACAGCGAAAAGAAACTTCTGTTAAATTTCTTCTGCTTGAGGTTGCGGCGCTGAATTAAGTATATAATCGCATTCAGCATGCCGATAAAGAACATAACGTATGCTGCGAGTGCACTGCCTACATGAACGATTAAGAGCTCGTTCATAATTTCAAGCGTCAGTGCCGTTGAACTGAAGTTCAGAGATGAAAATGTATAGAACGTCATTAAAACTATAGTAATAATTAAGTAAAACAGTAATATAAACTCGGATTTCGTCTTTATAAAATGAATAATTCCGAGCAGTATAAATATCAGACTAAGCGTAAATATACTCTCTGCAAGTGTCAGAATCGGAATTCTCCCAAGCTGGATACCGAGCTGCACAACCGACAGGAAATGCAGTATCACTGCCGGGGTGAGCACATACAGAGAAACCTTTCTGACTTGTCGATTTCTTAAAAACAAATCGTATGACAGTGCAGAAAGGCTGATAAAATATAAAAGTAATATAATTTCTTGAATGCGGAACATCATATCCATAAGATATCCACCTTGCTAATTAAGGTTAAGCTGTTCTTTACGTGCTTTCAGTTTCTCTCTCTGTTTAACCGTTGAAACTTCGCGTGCTGCTTCCACCTCTTCTTCGATGTGGAACATCTTCATAATATCTTCGAGTTTTTCATCGCGTTTTTTATCGCCTGCGATTTCTTTTGTAAAGATAATGGGATCGCGCAGCATCTGGTTAATAATACTCTTCATATGTTTTGAGATAACCGTGCGTTCGCGTTCGGACATATCCGGCAGCTTGCGCTCCAGTGAATCAAATGTTTCGTCGTGAATTTTCAATGCATTCGTACGCATTGCCTGAATAACAGGCACGACACCCTGCACTCTGAGCCACTCTTCGAACTCTGCAGTCGTGCCGTCGATCATTGCTTTAATCTTTTCGGCTTCCTGTTCGCGTGATGCGAGGTTCGAGTCGACAAGTCCCTGCAGATCATCGACGTTGTACATATATACGTTGTCGCTCGTATCGATTGCCGGATCGATATCTCTCGGCATCGCAATATCGATTAAGATAAGCGGTGAGCCGCCGCGCGTTTTGTTCACATTATCAATCATATCTTTTTTAATGACATAATCCGGTGATGATGTACTTGAAATCACAATGTCTGCTTTTTTTAATTCAGACTCAAGTGCATGAAGGTTTTCTGCACGGCCGTTAAAGCGCGCAGCTAAGTCTTCTGCTTTTTCAAGTGAACGGTTTAACACGACAACGTCTTCAATACCGTTTGACGTTAAGTTAAGTAATGACTCTTCTGCCATTTCACCTGCACCGATAACAAGTACACGGCTTTTCTTAACGTTCGCAAAAATACGTTTCGCCAGTTCAACTGCTGCATATGAAATGGATACTGCATTTTTCGAAATATCCGTTTCATTATGACCGCGTTTAGCGACAGTAATCGCTTCTTTGAACAGCTTGTTAAAAATCGTTCCTGTCGTATGTTCTTCCTGTGCAGTTAAAAACGCGTCCCTGATCTGACCGAGAATCTGCGTTTCGCCGAGCACCATGGAATCGAGTCCTGCAGTAACATTAAACAGATGCGAAATTGCTTCGTCCGCAACTTTCATATCCGTCATATCTTTAATTTTTTCGTATTCAACATCGAACCAGTCCGCAAGGAATTTTCTGGAGTAATACGCCCCCGTATGCTCCTGATCACTGACGACATAGAGTTCTGTACGGTTGCACGTCGATAACAGCGCCGCTTCCAATATACTCTTCTGTTCGCGTAATTTATGCAGCGCCTCAACGACTTCATCGTCCTGGAATGTGACCTGCTCACGTTCTTCTACGCCGGTTTTTTTATAATTTAGACTTAATGCAATAATATGCACTATAATGCCCCCTCAAAACTTAACTCACAAATAAAGGATCTCATTTGAACCTCTTTATCTATTCCCTATTTATACTAATTATAAATTAGCTATATATCAAGCGTTTAGACAAACTTTTGTAAAGCTGTCATAATTTCAGGCAGATTCCGCTTGTCCAGGGAAGAAAATGGGAAAATCTGGTCTTCAGCTTCCATTTCCAGCTCTCTTTTAATAATGCTGATGTGTTTCTGTATTTTACCGCGGGCAATTTTATCCGCCTTCGTCGCAACAATAATTACGGGCAGTTCATAATATTTCAGGAAATCGTACATTGAAATATCATCAGCTGTCGGCGGGTGACGGAGATCCACCAGCTGTACAACACATGTCAGTGTCGGGCGTTCTTTCAGGTAGCCTTCGATCATGCCGCCCCACTTTTCGCGTTCAGACTTCGACTGTTTTGCATAGCCGTAGCCTGGCACATCGACAAAAACAAACTTGTTATCTGCGTTGTAGAAGTTCAGCGTAATTGTTTTACCCGGTTTTGATGAAGTTCGCGCCACACCTTTACGGCCGCACATTGCGTTAATAAATGATGATTTCCCGACGTTTGAACGGCCGCTTAATGCGATTTCTTTCAAACCTGTCTCCGGATAATGCTCCGGATTAACTGCAGAGGTAATAATATCTACGTTGCTTGGATTAATTTTCACATTGGTCACTTCCTTTAAAAAAGGCTGTCGCAATGACAGCCTCTATTTATTATGCACTTTTCTGGTCTTCAGTCAGTTCTTTACCGTCCGCATCGTAAATCAGCGGATCTTTTTCGTCGATAATTGTTTCGCGTGTAATAACGACTTTCTTAATATCATCGTTTGAAGGCACTTTAAACATAATGTCCACCATGCGTTCTTCAATAATAGAACGCAGTCCGCGGGCGCCTGTTTTACGCTCGATAGCAAGTTCGCTGATTGCATCAAGTGCATCTTCTTCGAAGATCAGTTCAACGTCATCGATTTCCATCATTCTCGTGTACTGTTTAACCAGTGCGTTTTTCGGCTCAGTTAAAATAGATTTCAGTGCGTCGACATCAAGCTCTTCAAGATAGCTGATAATCGGCACACGGCCGATGAATTCAGGAATCAGACCGTAACTCTGAAGATCATCCGGACGGACTTTCGCCATCAGCGCGTCTTTATCCGTGAAGTCTTCACTTGCACCGCCGAAACCAATCACCTTATCGCCGAGGCGGCGTTTAATAATATCTTCCATGCCGTCGAATGCTCCGCCGAGAATGAATAGAATATTCGTCGTATCGATTTGGATAGACTCCTGGTTCGGGTGCTTGCGTCCGCCCTGCGGCGGTACGCTTGCTGTCGTTCCTTCAAGAATTTTAAGAAGTGCCTGCTGCACACCTTCACCTGATACGTCTCTTGTAATCGAAGTATTTTCGCTCTTCCGTGCGATTTTATCGATTTCGTCGACGTAAATAATACCCTGCTCGGCACGTTCAACATCGAAGTCCGCAGCCTGGATTAAACGGAGAAGAATGTTCTCAACATCGTCACCGACATAACCTGCTTCTGTCAGGCTCGTTGCGTCTGCGATTGCAAACGGCACGTTAAGTGAACGCGCAAGCGTTTGGGCAAGAAGCGTTTTACCGCTTCCTGTCGGTCCGATTAAAGCGATATTACTTTTCGCAATTTCAACTTCTTCTTCGTTCATGTTGTTAATACGCTTGTAGTGGTTGTATACAGCTACGCTGAGTGCGCGTTTCGCGTTCAGCTGGCCGATGACATACTCATCAAGCGACTCAAGGATTTCCTGAGGCTTCGGAATATAATCGAAAACTGCAGTCGTATCCATCTTGAGTTCTTCTTCTATAATTTCATAGCAGAGTTCAATACATTCGTTACAAATGTACACACCGCTGCCGGCAATAAGTTTCTTGACCTGTTCCTGATCTTTACCGCAGAAAGAGCAGGTTAAATCTGTATCGTCTTCATTAAATTTAAACATTTATATACACCTCATTATATACTTCCAATAAAATATACTAGAAAATCTATCGTAAATCAATTGAGCTGCATATTGATGAAAAGCTCTACACAGACGTGCAGAGCTTTTCATGTATGTGGTTCAATTTATAGATTACTCAGCTTTTTTACGGTTATCTACCAATACGTTTAAAGCTTTTTGGATTTTAACATCTTCTTTAATCATTGCTGCATCGCCAAGTGCTTTCTTCACATCATCAAGCGGCATGCCGAACTGTTCAGCTAAACGGTTAAGTTCAGCATCCACATCTTCGTCAGTCACTTCGATGTTTTCATCTTCAGCGATTTGTCTTAACGTTAAGTTCGTGCGGACACGTTTAAGCGCATCTTCTTTCATTTGTTCACGCAGTGCGTTTTCGTCCTGACCTGACAGCTGTGTGTAAAGTTCAAGGTTTAAGCCCTGCTGTGATAAGTTCTGTTCGAATTCCTGAAGCATGCGGTCAGTTTCAGTATCCACCATTGCATCCGGTACATCGATGTCAGCGTTGTCAGCTGCTTTAGCAACTAAGCTTTCTTTCAATGTCACTTCGTAGTCGTTTTCTTTCTGTGCTTTAACTTCTTCTGCAAGTTCAGCTTTAAGTTCGTCTACAGTGTTCGCTTCGCGGTTTTCAAGGTCAGCAACGAACTCATCAGTTAATTCAGGCGTTTCTTTTTGTTTAAGTGCATTCACTTTAACTTGGAATACTGCTTCTTTACCAGCTAATTCTTCAGCGTGGTATTCTTCAGGGAAAGTAACGTTAACGTCTTTCTCTCCGCCGATTTCCATACCTACCATCTGCTCTTCGAATCCAGGGATGAATGAGTTAGATCCAACTTCGATTTCATAGTCGTGAGCGTGTCCGCCTTCGAAAGCTTCTCCGTCAACGAATCCGTGGAAATCGATAGTAGCGATATCGCCTTCTTCAACAGTACCTTCTTCTTTAACAACTAAGTCAGAGTACTCTGTAAGGATGTGATCGATCTGGTGATTAACTTCTTCGTCAGTCACTTCTGTATCGATTTCTTCACCTTCAAGGTTTTTGTATTCGCCAAGTTTAACTTCAGGCTCAACCGTAACAGTTGCTTTAAGAATAACTTCTTTGCCTTTTTCAATCTGTTCAACATCCACGTCAGGCTGAGCAACCGGTGTAATACCAGCTTCGTCTACAGCTTTTGAGTAGTGTACAGGTAAAAGAATGTCTAATGCATCCTGGTAAAGAGATTCTACACCAAAACGTTTTTCGAACATTTGACGCGGTACTTTACCTTTTCTGAATCCAGGCATGTTAATGTCCTTAGATACTTTTTTAAATGCTTCATCCAAAGCAGTGTTTAATTCTTCAGCCGGAATTGTAATCGTTAGAATTCCTTCGTTACCTTCTTGTTTTTCCCATGTTTGAGACATAATACATTTTCCTCCAATAAGTCGTTTTTTCAATTAACCTGTATATTATAACACATACAAATATTGATTCAAATGATTGATTTACAGCGAGTTCCGGGCAATATCCCGCTCGATTTCACTGAGCCAGTTTTTGACTTCCGGTTTTGCACCGTACGATGCCTCCATGCCGAGCATTTCTTCAATGCGTTCGACATAAGCCTTAATGACCGCATCCGCAGTGAAACCGGGCTGTACCGGGTACATATATATCGCATGGCCCATAATGAGCTCGGTTGCAGCCTCCGTAAACGAGGGGTTGAACTGTTCAACTTCATCGATAACTTCCGGCAGTACATCCTTAACGATAAAATACTCTTCCAGACTGCTGAGACCGGACGGCTTCGCCGTCATCTCCACGCCGCATTTCTCAATGGTTAGCGTACCATTAGCGCGCACGCTTCGCAAATATAAAAGCATCGCAGTCTGTAATTCATTACGCTCTGTTTCTTTAAATGCTTCCATTATAAGATTCATATACGCGAAGTCGTGAGTTTCCGTTATCTTCTCAACAAATTCAAGCTGCTGAAAGAGATTCATTTTATCAAACTCATCTCTGCCGATTACAGGCTCCATTTCAGTGAGCATACCGCGAAGCTTGTTCGCCGCATTTTGTCTTAAAGACAGAATATCGACGCGGAACCCTTGCGGAATCGGTTCTTCGAGCAGGTGGCTGGAAAACTCAAGCACCTCTTCGTAGTTGCCCATATCGGACAATGCCTGCAGCATATACACCATATGCGTTTCGTAAGCACCGTCGCCGTTGTTCATCCGCTCCAGCGAGTAGTCCACCAGTTCCCCGGGACGACCTGCCCGAAGCAGCGTTTCATACAGCATCTCTTCAGCGAGCTCCGACGGTTCCGAGAGTCCGGTATACTTATTGAACGTTTTCAGGAAACGCGTGTCGTCACCGGCATCGTAATGTGCTTTAAGATCGCGTTCGAACTTCTTAATAAATCTGTCGTGCGTCGTAACCTTATTGTCCATAAGCATCCCTGATAATTAACTCACTCCACGATTCGTAAGGCGACATCGTTTCTAAGATATCGTTTTTAACCCACTCAAGCGCAATCGTGTCCGTTTCGTTGTTGATTACTTTATCTTTTTCAACATCGATTTTAAGAACGAGACCGATATGGACCTTGCCCACTTCGTTATCATCGTCGTTAATCAGACCGTGGATTTCGATATTCTTCACATCATCCTCTTTCAGACCGACTTCCTCCTCAAGCTCGCGCGCAGCATTTACACGCAGCTTGCCGGCGATATCCGCTTCAGACTCAACATCGTTCATATGACCGCCGACACCGATTGATAATAAGCCGTGCAGACGAGCCTCCCCGCCGCCTTCCAGACGTTTGTAAACAAGCGTCTCGTCGTCGTGCGTAATGATGCAGTAGCTGATCAGCTGCTTGTAGCCCGGATCCTCTTCCATATCCCCGCGGCGCTTCACTTCGAAACCGCCGAACGAATTCACAATCTCTTTATAGCGATTATCATCTTTGGAAATAAAACCGTTGAACGCATTCTGTTCCCCATTAAATAATGTATCGCGATTTACAACTAAAATCTGTTCATCAAATTTACTCATGATTACTCTCCTCGCAGGCTGAAAATTTCTCTATATTTAATAATTAAAAAAGTTTCTGGAAATCAGTTTTAATTAATATTCGCCGTCGTTCTTTTCAATTAAATGATATTTGAGCTTTCAAATTTCAAGATAATTATTTACTCATGGAAGTTTACACAATATTAAGGGGGTTTTCAAGGGGTGACGGATAATGACAACCAGTTTAAAACGTGTATAAGCTGATAAGTTTTATGCGACTTGATTAATCTAAAAATTCTATCTTCAATTGATATATTTGATATAAAAATAAATAATATAACTGTTGAAAGGGACGATAAAATGAAAAAGAAAAATATTCATATAATTCCTGGAAGCGATGGTAAATGGAATGTAAAAAAAGAAGGTAACAAACGAGCAACCAGTATTCATGACACACAGAAGAAAGCAATAGATGCAGGGCGTGATATAGCGCGTAAAAACCGTTCTGAAAATGTAATTCATGGTCGTGATGGAAAAATCAGAGATAAAGATAGTTACGGTAACAATCCATATCCGCCGAAAGGATAAACGATTAACAGCCTGATATATATTAAAAGTAAATAGAATGGATTAATAAGTAAGCTTTGTTCCTGATCGGGAATAAAGCTTACTTATTAACAAATGGTGCATATTTCCTGCTGAGCAAACGTCCCAGGCGGGAGTCGAACCCGCGGCCTGCGCCTTAGGAGGGCGCTGCTCTATCCGGCTGAGCTACCGGGACATGGTTTGATATTTTTATTATAACAAAACTCCCAGTCCATTTAAGGAATGAGAGAACTTTTTTTGTAACTTTTTATTCCAACTTAATATGTCTTTTTATGTAATTTCTATAATGCAGGTATATAAACTGTAATCATAAAATATACACCATTATTAATGCTGTTGAATATTTACAATTTTAACATTCACATAAAAAAATAAGCTCCCGCACCTTTTCAGATGTGAGAGCTTATCTTTTAAACATTGACGTCCTGGGAGGGATTCGAACCCCCGACCGATGCCTTAGAAGGGCATTGCTCTATCCAGCTGAGCTACCAGGACTTAATTAACACAATAGTTATTATAACCAGAGGGCATATATAAAGTCAATGCATTTTTCGGTTTTTTTAATATAATGTTAATTTAAAGTTAACCAATCTGTTTTCAGCATACGGTAAAGCGTGCAGTCATGGTAATGGTCGTATAAAAATTCATAATCTTTCATAACCGCTTCTTCTGTAAATTTCAGCCGTTCCGGAATTTTTCTGCTCTTTTTATTTTTCACACCTGCAATAATTTCTATCCGGTGCAGGCCCAGTTCTTCAAATCCGTAATCGGTTAATCCTTTTACGGCTCTCGACATAATCCCTGTGCCGGTATATTTTTCTGCGAGCCAGTAACCCATTTCCGCTCTTCTGCTCATACCCACAATTCTGTTAAAGCCGCACATGCCTGCAAGTTCCCCGTTGGAGTATACACCAAGCGTCAGTGCTTCGTGTGCATCGTTCATTTCAATCCAGTCTTTAATTATAGGAACGTACTGTCCCGGCGTCGACATATAGTCCACCCAGGGCAGCCATTCGCGGAGCTGTGTTCTGTTGTTGTCAACGAGTGCGTACAGCGCTTCGTATTCATTTGTCTGAACTTGTTTTAACTCAAGCGTGTCATCAATTTTAATTCTCATGGTGTCCGGCTCCCCTTTTTATTTAACTGCCGAGGTTAAATTCATCCATCAGCTTATGCTTGCGGCTGTAATAAGATGCGATTTGTGTATCCGTGTCGATTACTAAGTAGCTTTCCGGATATTCGTTTCTTGAAGATGTAATGCTCCCGGGGTTTATCGCATAAACACCCTGGATTTTTTCGATCTTCGCTACGTGTGAATGTCCGTATAATGCATATTTTGCACCTGTCTCTGCTGCTTTTTCAGCCAGCGTATTGCGGTCTGATTTAATGCCGAATAAGTGGCCATGTGTATAAAACATGCCGGTTTCTTCCAATAGTCCCGTTTCAGGATACGTTTTGTCGCGGTCAGTGTTGCCTATTACGCGCAGAAATTTCTCCATTTCCGGATCGTCGTATGGAAATTCGCTGTCGCCGAGATGAATCGCCGCATCCGGTTTTACCGTGTCATACACTTCAGTTAAAATATTTCTCTCACTGTGATTGTCACTAATGACTAAAACTCTCATCTGTGAATCCCCCTATTTTTCAGCTTATTGAATACTGCCGTATCATTCATCAGTTTTTCCAGTGCTTTCCCTCTATGACTGATTTCCCCTTTTTCTTCAGAAGTAATCTCGCCGAGGTGAATTCCTTTAAGCGTTTTGAACAGAGGGTCATAGCCGAAGCCTGCGTTGCCGTGAGGTTCCGTTAAAATTTCACCGGCTAAAGTGCCTTCGTAAGTGATTGTTTCTTCTCCCGGAATCGATAAAGCCAGCACACATGTGAAGTATGCCGCACGGTTTTCGATGCCTTTTAATTCTTCCAGCAGTTTTGCGTTATTCGTTTCGTCGGTCGCGTTTTCACCTGAGTAGCGTGCTGAGTATACGCCTGGTCTGCCTTCCAGTGCTTCGACTGAAAGTCCTGAATCGTCGCTGATTACCGGCAAGTTTAGTGCTTCTGCCGCTGCTTCTGATTTTAATATTGCGTTCTCTCTGAACGTTGTTCCTGTTTCTTCAACGTCAAATTCCGGCAGAATTTCTTTAATCCCTACTACATCGAAGTCATCAAAGATTGCTTTAAAGTCGTTGATTTTCCCCTTATTGCCGCTTGCTATTACAATTTTTGTCATTATTAGCTCTCCTGTAAGTAAATATTTTCTATAGTGTACTCTATCTCCGGAATCCAGCTGTTTAACACTTTTTCAAAAGTATTATTTTCTCCGTGGATAAAAATCCGGTGATGCGGTGTATTGTTATCTGCCGTGAGCAGTTTCTTCTTATGTAATTGCACAAGTGCAATCGTCACCGTTTCAAAGCCTGCATCAATGATATGTTTCTCTCCATTAAAAAACTCATCGATATATGTCTCGATAATAGGATAATGCGTACAGCCTAAAATGACCGTATCGGCTTTCGTATCTTTGTACGGCTCAAGTTTGTCCGCCACCGTTTTTCTGGTAATGTCAGGATTTTCGTAATCCAAACTTTCAACCAGGTCGACGAACTCCGGACATGCCAGGTTGTGAATCTTCACATCTTTATCGAAACTTAAAATCCCCTGCTCGTATGCGCCGGCTTTTATCGTGCCTTCTGTAGCGAGAAGAAGAAATTCGTTGTTGTCGCTTTTACGGAGCGCCCCAAGCGAGCCCGGGTTAATGACGCCGTAAATTGGAATGTCTATTTCGTCACGGAGCGCCGGCATCACTGCTGCTGTTGCTGTGTTGCAGGCGATTATTACGGCTTTGACGCCTGAATTAATTAAAAACTGTACGGCTTCTGTCGTGTAGCGTTTAACATCTTTCTGGCTCCTCGGACCGTACGGGCAGCGCAGACTGTCCGCGAAGTAATACACTTCCTCGCCGGGCAATGCGTGAATAATTTCCTTCATCACCGTCAGCCCGCCGACGCCCGAGTCCATAATGCCAATCGGTTTATTCATAAGTCAGTCTCTCACTTTCCTCGAGAACATATTCAAGTGCCGCCGGAAGAATTTTTCGTTCGTCTTCTCCCAGATTTTTGGTAATTTTCGCAATGTAATCGATACGTTTATCGATTACCTGCTGAATAATTTCCTTGCCCTTGTCTTCCATGCTGACAAGCACGAGGCGTTTATCCTTGTCGGAACGGTCGCGCCTCACGTAGTTGCCGGCTTCAAGCTTGTCGACAATATCCGTTGTCGTCGAATGTGCAAGATATAATCTGTTCGCAAGCTCGCCGATCGTAATGCCGTCCTTGTCGCCCACCCACTGCAGCGCCACGAACTGCAGCGGAGAAATATCGTGATGCTTTAAAATCTCCCTGCCGTTCATCCTGACGTGCGACGCGATGTAGCGCAATGATTTTTCAATTGATTTAGTCTCATGCTCATCATACATAGTAGCCAGTCCCCTTAAAAATCCTTTATAAATATAATAACGTAAATCGAAAGAAAAAAATAGGAAGATGAGGCGGTGTGTTTGGGATGGTGAGTGAAAATGAAAAAGAGCAGATGTGCTGATCTGCTCTTTAATGAAATTTCTTATTAAATTTTTCGTCTAATTTGCTGCGGATTCTTATGGATGCGACAGCGAAGATTATTAATGCACTAGTTGTTCTAAATTTGTTGTGACTAATGTATTTTATAGACGAATTCGCATTAGTTATTCTTTTTGTTGCACAACTAATGTGTTTTCCTCTTACTTTCGCATTAGTCTGTTGAATTTTATCGATTTTAATACATTTTGGGGTGAGAAATGAATTAGTTGATGTATTTCACCCCTGACAGATGTATGAATGTGAGCAGGATCCACTTCAAAACGATAAACCTGCTCATGGGATGAGCAAGATTGCTCCAGAACGATGAACCTTGCACGAAAAGTGAGGGAAAATGAGCAAGATGTCTTCAAATTTTCCATTCTTGCACATAAATCGACGTAAAA
>DAIPYL010000017.1:0-31861 GCA_036782755.1 Jeotgalicoccus sp.
CGGTGGCGCGCATCCTCACATTCTGTGCCACCGAGATTCCACGGTGGCGCGCGCTCACATATTCCGTGCCACCGAAAACCTACGGTGACGCGCGCCAAACCCGCCACCTCAAAATCCCCATAAAAAATAGCCACCAAGTAAACTTGGTGACTACCGAAATACCCAACGTAAGCCGTGTGTTACAGTTGATTATTTTGGCCTGCTATTTGCAGGTGGGTGCCCTGTTTCCGACTCCAAACGTCCTACTTCGTACATAGGCTTGTTTTTTGAAGGAAAACCAATTAAGCTCCCGATAAAAAAAGTGTTAGGTCAAAATATAAGTCAACACATCACGTACTCTTCAGATATTTCTATTAACCTTATAATAACACATATATTTGAGATGTAAACTAAAAAGTATGAAAGCGCTTTAAAATACTTGGCAGACATCTATATGACAGTTCTCGCAGTTGATTAAATGACGCAATTTATCCATGTCGTGAATCGTAATAATTTTCTGTTCGACAGAGATTACGCCCTCTCTTTTCAAATCCCCGAGCAGTCTGTTAACCACTTCTCTCGATGTCCCGGAGATCAGACCCAATTCCTGATTTGTAATCTTCGTTGTAATGCGGATGCCTTCCGGCACCTTTTCCCCAAATGAATTCGACAGCCTGATTAAATTCGAACACAGCGCTCCGAGCTTGCCGTACATTACATTGTCGCGGATTTTACTAATAGCACGCTGACGGTCGATTTCCATCCAGTGCATCCATTCTGTCTTTACACTCTCATTATCCAGCACCAGTCCTTCAAATTCTTTTTGAGACAGTTGGCACACCGTAACATCCGTTTTAGCTTTCGCAGATGCGGTATGCGCCTTCGGTCCGCAAAAGAGTGTGACCGCTCCGAAGATACCCTTCTCTTTCAAAAAATTGGTAGCGAGTTCAGAACCTTCTTCCTGCATTCTGCTGATAAAAACCTGTCCTTTTTGAACAGTATAAATATATGCAGTCGGATCGCCCGGATGATAAATAAACTCACCCTTTTTAAACGATATGCTGTTGCCGTTCTGTTCAATCAGGCTGATAAGCTGTTCAGGGTAAAAGATGGTTTTATTAGTCATAGTCCGCTCCTCCGTCATTTTATTAAATATTATCACAAAGTGTGATATTTATCACTTTTTTCCAAGTGAATCTAATCTACAATTTACCTATACAAATCATTTGGAAAAGAAGGTGAAATCATGACTGAAGAAAAGGAAAAAATAAAAGTGGAAAAAGAAAAGCATGATGAAGATAATCATCACAAGCTTGATTTGCGCGGTACTTTTATGATGGTTATGGCAATTGGCGGACTGATGCTTCTAAGCTGGTTCGGGGCATTTATATTATTTATGGAAAGGATGTAAGGTGACTGATATGCATAAATACGAAAAAATTTGGATTTCACTTGGAACAGCTTCTCTTGCAATATTTTTAATTATTTTAGGTATTTCAGCTGTTCACGGCGGCCACACACCTGCGGCAAGCGGTATTGAAACAATACATCCGGAACATATACGCGAAGATGCGCGTTTCAGTGAACCCGGATTGAAAGAAGCGACAGAAGGCAATCATGATTATGATTTATACTTTATCGCCAGTGCCTTTATGTATGAACCCGGAGAAATTGAAATTCCGGCAGGTTCGACGGTAAAAATTCACGTTACAAGTCCCGATGTTGTCCACGGCTTCCAGGTCGTCGGCACAAACATTAACATGATGGCCGAGCCGGGATTAATTTCTACATATGAAATGACATTTGATGACCCCGGTGAACATCTTATTGTCTGTAACGAGTATTGCGGTGTCGGACATACAGACATGACATCGAAGATTAAGGTCGTAAATGGAGGTACTGATAATGAGTAACTATACCGGTTCTGATATTTTCTCAAGTAAAACAAAAGTAGATGCGAGAGATGGTAAACTCGTTCTGGCCAATATGGCATGGGTTGCATTCGCTCTGTTAATAGGGGGAACTGCAGGTCTTCTGCAGACGCTTGTCCGTTCGGGACAGTTCGAACTGCCGTTTGGTATTGGCTATTACCAGCTTCTAACATTGCACGGTGTCATTCTGGCGCTGGTTATGACATTTTTCTTTATAATGGGCTTCCAGATTGCAGCACTGTCCAGAACTGCCGGAGCGCTCAATAATACCGAACGCACACTCGGCTGGATTGGTTTCTGGGTGATGACGATCGGAACATTGATGTCTGCATCGATGATTGCTCTTAACGAAGCAACTGTATTATATACATTTTACGCACCGCTCCAGGCGCACGCGATTCACTATATCGGTCTGACACTCGTTATTGTCGGCACGTGGATTTCTGTTGCCGGCCAGCTGATGAGATATTTCAGATGGAGAAAAGAAAATAATGGACATAAGACACCGCTTTTAAGCTATATGACAGCAATTAATAACGTGATGTGGATTGTCTGTACCATCGGTGTTGCTTCAGCGGTACTGTTCCAATTTATTCCATGGTCACTCGGCTGGGTTGAAACAATAAACATTACACTGAGCCGTACGCTGTTCTGGTACTTCGGTCATCCGCTTGTATACTTCTGGCTGCTGCCTGCCTACATGGTCTGGTATGCAATCATTCCAAAAGTATTAGGTACAAAAGGATTTTCCGATAATCTTGCACGCTTATCATTTGTGCTGTTCCTATTCTTCAGTATTCCTGTCGGAATTCACCATCAGCTTGTGGATCCGGGAATCGATGCATTCTGGAAAGGACTGCAGGTCGTTCTGACATTTATGGTTATTATTCCGTCACTGATGACTGCCTTCAGCATGTTCGCTGTATTTGAAACATACGGACGGAAACAAGGAGCTGCAGGATTGCTCGACTGGTTTAAGAAACTTCCCTGGACAGACGCGCGTTTCGTACTTGTCTTTATCGGAATGCTGTTTTTCATTCCGGGCGGACTTGGCGGTATTATTAACGCCTCCGGCCAGATGAACCAGCTGGTACATAACACGATATGGATTGTCGGACACTTCCATATTACTGTCGGTGCACCGGTTATACTGACTTACTTTGCTGCGATGCTGTTCCTGCTGCCGCATATTACCGGCAGGAAAATCGATAAAATTGCTAACAGGCTTGGTTTGTTCCTCGCTTATACGTGGGCGCTCGGAATGGGCATTATGTCGTTTGCAATGCACTGGGCGGGTCTCCGCGGTGCTCCGAGACGTTCAACGTTCTCTGAATACGGCGGTGCTGAAGTTGCCGAGGAATGGATTACTTATCAGATAATGCAGGCTGTCGGCGGCTCATTCCTGTTTATTGCAATCATCATTGCGATACTGATGTTCCTCAAATTGATTACCGGACCTAAAACTGCGGAGCCTGAAGAATTCCCTGTCGCAATGTTTATGGATCAGGATGCACCTGTCGTGAAATGGGTGGAAAACTGGAGACTGTTAATCATTATTACTGTATTCCTTATTTTAATCGCTTATACAGTACCGATTACGCAGATGTTTACAGAAAATATACCGGGAGCCAAAGGCTTTAAGCTCTGGTAAACTTCAAATTAAAAAACACTGGTATTATACCAGTGTTTTTTCTTTTTCTTCAGGTTTTTCTTTTTTTGCTTCAATCAAATTAATTATGAGTCTGATAATCAATGCAACGACGATAAAACCGATGGCAATTCCGAACATATTCAAGAAGAAGTACACCGGGTCGCTTAAGTCGTGCATAAACGGTCTGTCTTCTGTATAGAAATAATTGCTGCCAATAGCATTATTCAGCATCTGCATGCCTGTTAAATAGACTGCAAACAATATTGCGGACTGGAATGAGCCTTTCAGAGAAGGTACAAATCCATGAGTGAAATACCTGATAAACGGATAAACGATTATCAGGCTGTGCAGCATAAAGAACGAAATACCCAGCATGTGCAGTGCCGGTGATATACCGACAGGGTATACGAAAGATGCATATGCAAATAATCCGAAATAAAAAATCACCTGGTCAAGCCATTTCTTTTTAACGAAAAATTGAATAATGATTAAATAACACACTACTCTGCAAATATGCAGGGGCAGTGAATCCGTTACTGTAAACTCACCAGCTAACACGTAATAACTCACGCTGACGATCCGCTGAACCACAGCAAAAATCAGTATACCCAGCATCACGCGCCCGGGGTTTTCTTTAATCTGATGCCTGAATTTAAACAGTAAAAATAAAATGATGGTTATCCCTGCGAGATAAATCACATGGTTATAATCCCCTATTTGCACTGTTTGTGCATTCGGATCAAGAAATGGGTGCATATGCGCCTCCTCCAAAATAAAAAAGATAAACTAAGATCTTACAATCTCAGTTTACCCATTTTTCTTACTCTTTATCAACTTCGACGTCTATATGCAGTTCTTTCAGCTGTTCGGCAGATACGCCTGACGGTGCGTTCATCATCAGGTCGCTCGCATTTTGTGTTTTAGGGAATGCGATAACGTCGCGGATATTATCCGAACCGGTTAACAGCATTACAAAACGATCAAGACCATATGCAATTCCCCCGTGCGGCGGCGCACCGTACTGGAATGCTTCAATCAGGAAACCGAATTGGCTGTCGCGTTCTTCGTCCGAGAATCCAAGCGCTCTGAACATTCTTTCCTGAAGTTCAGCATCGCTGATACGGATAGACCCCCCGCCGAGCTCGTAGCCGTTAAGCACGATATCGTAAGCGTTCGCTTTCACTTCGTGCGGCGCTGTTTCAAGCTTGCCGATATCTTCCGCTTTCGGTGAAGTGAATGGATGGTGCGCTGCAAAATAGCGGCCGAGATCTTCATCGTATTCGAATAACGGCCAGTCAGTTACCCAGATAAAGTTAAACTGTTCTTTGTCTGTTAAACCTAAATCTTTGCCGAGTTTATTGCGCAGGTTGCCGAGTGCGGCGTGAACAACAGAATCTTTATCAGCAACGAATAATACAAGGTCATCAGTGTTTAATGACAGTATGTCCGTTAATTCCTGTTTCTTCTCATCATCAAAGAACTTCGCAATTGGTCCCTGCAGTCCTTCGTCGTTCACTTTTATCCATGCAAGCCCTTTAGCACCGTAGTTTTTAACGAATGCTTCAAGCTTGTCAATATCTTTACGTGAATAATCCGGTGCTGCACCTTCAACGACGATTGCTTTAACAGAACCGCCTGATTCTACAGCTGCTTTAAATACTTTGAAGTCCACCGTACTGCTGAACTCGCTTAAGTCCTGAAGTTCAAGACCGAAACGTGTATCCGGCTTATCCACACCATAGCGTGCCATAGCATCATCATACGTAATACGCGGGAACGGTGCAGGTATATCTAGATTTTTAACCGTCTTCATCACATACTGAATCAGACGTTCGTTCATGTCGATAATATCTTCCTGGTCGGTAAATGATTTCTCAATATCGATTTGAGTAAACTCAGGCTGTCTGTCAGCACGGAGATCCTCATCGCGGAAACATTTAACAATCTGGTAATAACGTTCCATACCTGACAGCATTAACAGCTGCTTGTATATTTGCGGTGACTGCGGCAATGCATAAAACTCACCCGGATGAACACGTGATGGTACTAAATAGTCGCGCGCACCTTCCGGAGTCGATTTCGACAGTACAGGTGTTTCAATGTCCATGAAATCCTCTTCTGCAAGGAAATCTCTGACAGCTTTATTAATTTTAGAACGTATTTTTAAAATACCCTGAAGCTTCGGACGGCGCAGATCAATGTAACGGTACTTCAGACGTGTATCTTCATTGATGTTGTCATCGCTCACCTGAAACGGCGGCGTTTTCGCTTTAGCAAGAATTTCAATCTCTTGTGCGTAAACTTCGATTTCACCTGATTCAATATTTTTATTTACCTGTTTGTCATCGCGTCTTTTTACTGTACCTTTAATATCTACAACAAACTCAGTACGGATTTTATCGGCAATGTTTAGTGCTTCCTGTGATACGTCCGGATTAAAGACTACCTGAATCAGTCCGTTCTTATCTCTTAAATCGATAAAAATCAGTCCGCCAAGGTCGCGTCTCTTCTGCACCCAGCCCTTCAGATGAACTGTTTCTTCGACTTTATCGAGTGTTACTTCATTAGAATATATACGCGTCATCTACAATTCCTCCAGTGTATTAATAATTTCATCAAATGATAATTGCTGTGTTTCGCCTGTTGCCATTTCTTTCAGGTCGGCAGACTGGCTGTTTAATTCATCTTCACCGAGTACGATTGTATATCGTGCGTTCTTTCTGTCAGCATCTTTCATCTGCGCTTTCAGTTTACGGTTTTCATAATCCATATCCGCACTGATTCCACGAGCACGCAGTTTGTGCAGCAGCGTGCCTGCAGTATCGCGCGCTTCGCCGTTCATCGTACAGACGTATAAATCGATGCCTTTATTCTCAGGAATTTCAATACCTTCAGCTTCAAGTGCAAGAAGCAGCCGCTCGATGCTCAATGCAAAGCCGATTCCCGTTTTATCCGGGCCGTCCATCATCTCTAACAGTCCATTGTAACGTCCGCCGCCGCACAGTGTCGTAATTGCACCAAACCCTTCAGAATCACTCATCAGCTCAAATGCAGTGTGCGTGTAATAATCCAGTCCCCGCACAAGGTTGTAGTCCACTTCGTATTTAATGCCAAGGTCATCAAGTTTTGATTTCACTGATTCAAAGTATTTTTTTGACTCATCGTTTAAATAGTCATAAATACGCGGTGCAGATTTAACCAGTTCGTGGTCTCTGTCTTTCTTACAGTCGAGAATACGCATCGGGTTTGAATCGATACGTGTCTGACAGTCATGACAGAATTCATCGATACGCGGCGAGAAGTGTTCAACAAGGGCCTTATTATACTGTGTTCTGCTGTCGATATCACCGATTGAGTTAATAACGAGCTTCAGGTTTTTAAGTCCGAACGACTGGTAAATGTGCATCAGCATGCTGAGCATCTCTACATCGATTAACGGATCTTCCACACCGATTGCCTCAACTCCGAACTGTACAAATTGACGGTAACGTCCTTTTTGTTTACGTTCATAGCGGAACATCGGTGCTAAATAAAACAGTTTAACCGGCTGTTCAACGTTGTGCTGCATTTTATTTTCGATATAGCTGCGCACAACCGGTGCCGTACCTTCAGGACGCAATGTTAAACTGCGGTCTCCCTTGTCTTTGAAAGTGTACATTTCCTTGTTAACGATATCCGTCGAACCGCCGACTGCTCTGACGAAAAGATCAGTTGCTTCGAACATTGGTGTGCGGATTTCATCGTAATTATAGTTTTTTGCGATTTCAAAAAGTTTCTTCTCAACGAACTGCCATTTATAAGACTCCGACGGCAGTATATCCTGTGTTCCTCTCGGTACTTGTATCATCTCAATCACTCCTGAATGTTTTATATAAAAATAAAAGCCCCTCATACCGAAAAACGGTATAAGGGACGAAATGGTCGTGTTGCCACCCTAAGTTCAGCACATATATGTGCTCTCTATTACAGATAACGGCTGTAACCGCTGTATATACAGCTTCTTATGCGAAGTGTCGGCAAATATCATTTGAAGGATTCACTTTCAGCCCGGGTGAATTTCTCTGTGCCTCATTATAGATATTCTCTTCGTTACGAAGTAAATGTATTAAGTTGAATTATGTTCTTTATAATAGTCAGATTATATATCTTTGTCAAGCTAACGATTTAAATAACTGTGGATACCTTCCATAATCGCCGTGACCATTTTCCCCTGGTAACCTTCCTGATTTAAAATGTAATCATCGAACTCATTGCTTAAGTAGCCAAGTTCAATTAACACACCGGGATAATCCAGCTGCCAGACAACCTGATACTCCATCACCTGATTGCCGCGGTTATACAGCAGTGAATGTTCATCGAGCGCCGCATTTAAATGCTGGCCGAATGCTTCCTGATTCGGGTAAGAATAAAATGTCGTAAATCCTGAAATAGCCGGATCATCAAATGCATCACTGTGCAGACTGATAAATAAATCCGCTTCGACTTTACGGCCGTCGAGACTGACAGTTTCATCTTTGCCCCGCGTCATTATCACTTCTGCGCCTGCTTCAGTCAGCTGACTTTCAAGCTGTGATGCAATTGAGTAAACGACCGTATCTTCATTTTCTCCGTATTTGCTCGGAGCACCCGGGTCTTCACCGCCGTGACCAGGATCAAGCGCTATCGTTGTGCCGCTGAAATCATAGTTTATTTCTTCCTCATTACTGCTGAAGTCCATCGTTATTAACTCTTCCGGTTCATGGATAACATTTTTGTATAGGTAAACTGAAATAAGTACGATCATCAATGCGATGATGATAAAGAACAGCGGTTTAACGTACAGGTGCTTTTTGTACTTCAGAAAATAACCGGCTTCATCCAAAATTTTCTTGAAGATTGCTTTAATTGAATCCATCAGATAATTTTACCGCCCTCGGCTTCGTAAATAATAGTGATTGGACCGTCATTAGTCAGTCTGACGTCCATATGTTCACCGAAGAAACCTTCTTTAACGACGAGTTCTTCAGCGCGCAGCGCCTCGTTGAAAACTTTATAAAGTACTCTTGCGTCATCTCCGGAAGCTGCCTGTGTAAAGCTTGGACGGTTACCTTTTAATGTCGATGCGTACAGCGTAAATTGCGATACACTTAAAATTTCACCGCCGGCTTCTTTTATCGATAAATTGATTTTGCCGTCTTTATCTTCAAAGATACGAGCATTCGCAATCTTACGTGCAAGGACGCGGGCATCTTCTTCAGTGGAAGATTTGCTGACACCTACTAATAAGCAGTAGCCGTCATTGATTTCATTATACATTTCGTTATTGGCAACGAGTGCGTGTGAAACTTTCTGTAAAATGATTTTCATCCTTTATACCTCACTTAAATACGCGTTCAACGCTGTATATGTCTTTTAGTTGTTTAATTCTGTCGACTGCACGGTGCAGTTCGTGTTTGTTCGGCACCATAATCGATAAGCTGACTTTCGCCTGCTTCGTCTCATCTGCGAGACCGTTCACACGTGTAATCGGTACTTTCAGGCTGGAAATTAAGTTTAGGATTTCATTTACAAGACCGTTGCGGTCGTACCCTGTAATTTCGAGATCCACCTGATAGCGTTTATCGACACTCTTATTGCCGACCCATTCAACATCGATCAGACGCTCATTTTCACGAATGATATTCGGACATGTTACAACGTGAACTTTGACCCCGTGCCCTTTCGTAATATAACCGATAATGTCATCTCCGGGAATCGGGTTGCAGCATTTTGATAAGTTAATCAGCATGTTGTCCATGCCTTCAACGTAAACACCGGATTCCGTCGTAATTTCTTTATAATGATGACGGCGGTCAATTTCTTCAATCTGATTTGTTTTCAGTTCGGTCTCTTTAATCTTCTCCAGAAGACGGTTCGTGACCTGATTCGCTGTCACACCGCCGAAGCCGATCATTGCAAACAGATCATCTTCCTCGTGCAGGTTATAACGTGCAAGGACTCCAGCGACATTATCATCCTGAATGATATCTTCCGGATTATAGCCGCGCGCTTTAATTTCAAGGTCAACAGCCTGCCGGCCTTTTTCGATGTTGACTTTGCGGTCCTGCTTTTTAAAGAATGAACGGATTTTGTTCCGTGCACTCGATGTTTTAACCATCTTCAGCCAATCGATGCTAGGACCGTATGACTGCTTGCTCGTTCTGATTTCCAGAATATCTCCGGTCTCCAGCTCATGGTCGATCGGGACAATTTTACCATTTACTTTCGCTCCGACCATCTTGTTCCCCACTTCAGAATGAACCTGGTAAGCGAAATCAATCGGTATTGCACCTTGGGGCAGTTCAATAACATCGCCGTCAGGTGTAAACACGTATACTTTATCGCTTAGTAAATCGGTTTTCAGGGCAGCCATAAATTCCTCTGCATCCGGATTATCCGTTTCGGTTCCGACGATATCCTTAAACCAGTCGAGACGGGCATCGAGCGATGCTTTATTGGCATCAACACCTTCTTTGTATGCCCAATGTGCCGCGACACCGTGTTCTGCGATTTCATGCATCTCGTGTGTGCGAATCTGGATTTCCAGAGGGTCACCGTTCGGACCGACTACTGTCGTATGGAGCGACTGGTACATATTCGGTTTCGGCATAGCGATATAGTCTTTAAATCTGCCAGGCATCGGACGCCATATCGTATGAATAATACCAAGTGCTGCGTAGCAGTCACGCACGTCATTTACGAGGACGCGGATTGCGAGCAGGTCAAAAATCTGTTCGAACTGTTTAGAGCTTTTCTGCATCTTCTTATATATGCTGTATATATGTTTAGGGCGTCCGGATAAGTTGTGGTTTACCGAGCTCTCATCTAGTTCCGAATCAATTTTTTCAATTGCTTCTTCAATTACATTTTCCCGTTCACTGCGTTTCTTTTTCATCAGGCTGACGATCCGGAAATACTGCCCGGGCTCTATGTATCTGAGTGCTGTGTCTTCCAGTTCCCATTTAATACTTGAGATACCGAGACGGTGAGCGAGCGGCGCATATATTTCCAGTGTTTCGCGCGAAATTCTCACCTGCTTTTCTTCAGGCATTGCTTTCAGAGTGCGCATGTTATGCAGACGGTCTGCGAGTTTCACTAAAATTACCCGGATATCTTTCGCTATGGCGATAAACAGTTTGCGGTGGTTCTCTGCCTGCTGCTCCTGCTGCGAACGGTATTTTACTTTTTCAAGCTTGGTTACACCGTCGACGATAATCGCCACTTCTTCATTGAACATGCCGGCTAAATCATCGAATGTATATGTCGTATCTTCAACGACATCGTGCAGGAATCCTGCAACAATTGTAGGTGCATCGAGTTTCAGCTCTGCTAAAATTCCTGCAACCTGTACAGGGTGCGCGATATAAGGCAGACCATTTTTACGGAACTGTCCCTCATGTGCTTCATGCGCCAGCTCATATGCTTTTTTGATCATCTGCATATCGCTGTCATCAAGATACTCGCCACACATTTTAAAAACATCTTCTGCTTCATACGGGTATTCCTTATCCATGATCACGCCACCCTTCCCGAAATTTAGATATAAAATAATAATACTACAAATATATGCCTAAAGAAACAGCCCCTAAAGAAAAAAGCCTGTAAATACAGGCTTTTCTTAACTTTCGTACTTGATTAATGAAATTGTATCATAACCTTCCAGTAATTCCATTCCGTTTAAATATTCGAGTTCAATAAGGAATGCAATACCGACTACAATGCCGCCCATTGCTTCAATTAACTTAATCGTTGCCATAATTGTGCCGCCTGTAGCTAAAAGATCATCTGTGATCAGTACACGCTGGCCAGGTTTGATTGCGTCTTTGTGCATTGTCAGCACGTTTGTGCCGTATTCAAGGTCGTATTCGAATTCCAGTACTTCGCGGGGCAGTTTGCCCTTTTTACGTACCGGTGCAAAACCGATTCCCATGCTGTAAGCAACCGGGCAGCCGATAATAAATCCGCGCGCTTCAGGTCCGACAACGATATCAACATCTTTCGCTGCTGCGTATTCTACAATCTGATCCGTCGCATACTTATATGCAGGACCGTTGTCCATAATTGTAGTGATGTCTTTAAAACTGACACCTTCTTTCGGCCAGTTTTCAACTTCTGATACATACTGTTTTAAATCCATAATTTCCTCCAAATTTACGTTGTGATTAATGTACGTAAATAATCTTTCATATTTTGGCCGGAAGACATTTTAAGTTTGGCTTCGGCTTCAATTTTAGTAGTTAAGCGTTTTAAATATTGACTGTTTTCTATATTAATTCCGCCCTGTACCTCATCCTTATATACTATACCACTTTCGAGACGGATTCGTGACAAATCTGCTAAAATATCAATAATAATTTTTAAATTTCTCATCGAGGTGCCGATTCTGTCTGCAAGGTGCGGTGCGTGAATACTTAAATCGATTGCACCATCTTCCGCCTTCATGATAATTTCATCCGTCCGCTCAATCAGCTGCTTCGACGGCAGCCCTTCAAAGAACAGTTCATTTTTATCGTTAAAGATAACGATAATCTTGGATGCCTGCAGTCCTTTCAGCGTCGTCTGCAGTTCGCTGAGGTCATAAGGAATATCGCGGAGCACTAACGTATTCACTGCGATTGGCAGCGCATCACCATATTGGAAGTAATTATCCCTGCCGTTATTCTTTTCGCTCGTGACAAACAGATCGTCCTGTTTAATCTGTGAAAAATCCTGTTCGTTTTTAGCACGCATATCGATAATCTGCAGATCATCAATCCGTGCATCCATCAGTACCATCTGCAATGTCCGCTTATGATTAAAATCATTAATGTTCAGCGTACCGATTAAACTGATTTTGTCTCCGCTCTGCACTTCGTTATGAAGGAAGCCGAATTTAAAACCGATAATATCTATATCGAGCTCCTGCAGGGTAATTTTAACGTGGGATAAGTCCTTGCCGACCCGGCGGATACTTTTTACTGTCTGATTCGTAATCATAAATACCGGTGTATTAAAATCTTTGCCGAACGGTTTTAACCGTCTGATTCTTTCAAAGTCTTTCAGCGTTAAGTTGTCATTTGTTACTCTGTAATCGACATACTGAATGGGTTTCAGATTAAGGTCGAGTTCATTAAAATGAGCCGTCACCGTTTCCTTAAATTCATCAATTGAATCTTCGAACACTGATAAACCAAGAGCCTGAGAATGTCCGCCAAGCGTATTGTAGTAATCCGGATATTTTTTCAGCACTCCGAGAAGGTCGATACCCTCGATTGAACGTGCTGATCCTTTATATACATCAAAATCGCTCGCCATAACAATAGCAGGTTTTCCAAATGCATCGACAAGTCTTGACGCGACAATGCCGAGCACGCCCTGGTGCCAGTCATCGCCTGTGACAATATTAATTTCATTGTTTTCATCTACCTGTTCAGCCGCTTCTTTGTATATGGTTTCAACCAGTGCTTTTCTTTCTGTGTTCAGTTCTTCAATAATGGATGCTATTTCATAGGCGCGGTTTTCATCGTCTGCCATTAAAAGTTCCACACCGATTGAGGCTTCATCCATACGGCCTGTCGCATTTAATCTCGGTGCAATGTTAAAACCGATTGTTTCCTCATCGACAGTGCCTGTATGATTGCCCATTTTTAACAGTGTTGATAAACCGAGCGGCATGCGCTGATTCAGTTCAGTCAGTCCTCGTGTGACGAGATATTTGTTTTCATCTGTCATCGACACAATATCTGCGACTGTACCGATGGCCACCAGACCGAGATACTCATCTTTATCGAGCCCGAGTGCCTGCAGCACTTTGTACGCAGCACCGACACCCGCAAGTTCCTGAAAAGGATATTTGCTGTCCGGATAAGCCGCATGCACGATTGCCGCATCCGGAATTTCATCAGCAAATGCATGGTGATCAATAATGACTGCATCGATATTATTTTCACGGAGCAGCGCAATTTCTTTTGCTGCTGCCACACCATTATCGACAGTAATGACCAGATCCACGTTGCCGACGACTTCGAATTCAAAGAAATCGTAGTTCGGACCATAGCCGTGCTCCATTCTGTTCGGGATAAAATAAAAGACGTTTTCATTCTGCGCTTTCAGTGCATCGTATAAAATTGTCGTGCTCGTAATTCCATCCGCGTCGTAGTCACCGTATATTAAAATACGGGATTCGGCATCAAGATGTTTTTTAATCATCTCCGCTGCTTCGTTAATATTCGGCATATACTGCCAGTTGTATTCAGACGGCGCCAGTATTTCATCGACTTTTTCTGCTGAATTATAGCCGCGGTTTTCAAGCAGCGTTGTTTCCAGATGATTCAGCTTATATTCTTTTTTAATATCTTCACTCAGCTTGTCTGTACGTTCCCGTACCTGCCAAGTATATTTTGATGTAAACATAATTATCACCTTTTTAAAAAACGCCCGGGCGCACCCGGACGTTTTGATTTACTATTCTTATACTACCACTTTATCATCATTTTTTGATTTCTCAGTGTAAACTACCACTTCTCCGTCCGATTTTCTAAGCTGTCTGCGTTTCAGGACACCCCACAGCTGAATAGCAATAAAGAACGAAGAGTACACACCGCTCACCAGACCGATTAAGAGTGCAAGCGAGAAATTGAAAATTGACGTCGCACCGAACAGCACGAGGAATACGACAACAATTAATACTGTTAAAATCGTATTGATTGAACGTGTGGCTGTCTGTCTCAGTGAACGATTAATAATGACGCTGATTTCCTCTTCACTTCTGATGACTTTAATCTTGCGGTTGTTTTCACGTATTCTGTCCATCGTTACAATCGTGTCATTTATCGAATAACCGACAACAGTTAAGACTGCTGCGATAATTGTAATGTCCACTTCGATGCGGAAGATTGAAAACACTGCGATAATTATAAATACGTCGTGCAGTAAGGCAAGTACTGCCGGTACTGCCATGCGCCATTCAAAGCGGATGGATGCGTAAATAATAATACCGATGGAAGCAATAATCAATGCAATAATTGCATTCTGCACCAGTTCCTGTCCGATCACCGGACTTACGGTGCTGATCATCGGGTCGCTGCCGTACAGTTCATTGAAGTGGGACTGCATTGCTGTAACATCTTCCTGACCGAGGTCAGTACTGTAGCGTGCAACGATTTTATCTTCACCCGACATCGTCAGGTTCTCAGGCGGAATGCCGAGTGTCTCAAGTTCGCTTTCAACCTGTTCGACTGTTACATTGCCGTCCGTCGTAATATCCGCTCTCGTACCGCTCGTAAAGTCGATACCAAGATTCAGTTTAAAGATAAACAGAATCACTATCCCGGCAAAAACGATAATTCCGCTTAAGGCGAAGAATTTATTTGCGTGTTTAACGAAATCGAAACGGTCCCATGGAGATGCTAAGTCTTCGATATCTTTACCTTCTGAAATGTTATGAATTTTTTTTGGATTAACACCAAACCAGCCTTTTTTATTACTGGCGTAATTCGACTGGACAATCAGTGACATGATGACGCGTGTCAGGAATACCGCAGTAACGAAACTCATTAAAATTGATAAAAGAAGCATCGTTGCGAATCCTTTTACGCTGCTTGTACCGAATATAAATAGCACGACTGCCGCGATAAGCGTCGTCAGGTTGGCATCGACAATCGTCCATAATGAAGACGCAGCCGCTTTTTTGTATGCTTGTTTTAAACTGCGTCCTATGCGCAGTTCATCTTTCAGACGTTCGTATAAAATAATGTTTGCATCAACTGCCATACCGACTCCTAAAATTAAAGCCGCAATACCAGGCAGTGTAAGCATCCCGTTAATCGCGTTAAATCCTGCGAGTGTCAGGAAAATGTATACTGTCAGTGTAATGACTGCAACAAGTCCCGGCAGACGGTAGAATATCAGCATAAACAGGAATACCAGACCGACGCCGATTAACCCGGCTGTCACTGTCTCATCGAGTGCCTGTTCACCGAACTGCGCACCCACTGATGTGGAATACACTTCTGTCAGTTTAACCGGCAATGAACCCGAATTCAGCAGCGCTGCAATGTTTTGTGCGCGTTCGACACCTTCTTGTCCTTCAAAGCCGCCTGATATCATTACATCAGTAGAATTAATAGGCTGTGAAACTGTCGGTGCCGAGATGAATTTAGGATTCTCCTTCTGTACTTCCTGTGCAAATGAATCTTCACCTTCGACAAAATCCATCCAGATGACCATCAGGTTTTCACCCGGCGGACGTTTCGAGATTTCTTCAGTCACTTCTTTAAACTTGCCGCTGTCGCGGAGCTCAAGAGATACCATGGCGTTATTCATCTCATCGTAATCCTGGGATGCACCGCCCTGAACTAAATCTTTTCCGGATAACAGCACGTTGTCATCGACGTCGCGAATCGTCAGTTCAGCCTGCGTGCTTAAAAGTTCGCGCGCTTCCTGCTGATCATCGACACCGGCAAGCTGCACCCGGATTCTGTTATTATCTTCAATTTGTATATTCGGTTCGGAGACACCGAGAACGTTGACCCTCGAATCGAGCGTTGATGCTGTGCTCCGGACTGCATTATCATCTATCGTATCGCCGTCTTCCAGCGGTTCAACCTGATAAAGGACTTCGAAACCGCCCTGGAGATCCAATCCGAGATTCACATCGTTAAGAACATCTTTAAGCGTTAGTGCGATTGTTGTAAACAGCACGACAACAATCATCAAAGCAATAATTAATTTACTGGATTTCTTTTTCACGTGTACACCTCTAATTTTTACAATGAGTTAATTATAACGTTAAAAATTACAAAGTTAAATAAAAAAAGCCGACGAATGCCGACTTAGATTAAATGTATTTATTTTACTACTTCTTTTAGTGCAACACGGTCAAACTTAAGAACAGCCGACTCATCAGTACGTAAGTACATGTGTTTCTGGTCGAATGATTCTACAGTTCCGTGCATGCCGCCGATTGTAATAACGTCATCGCCTTTTTGCAGTCCTGCCTGCATTTCCTGAACCTGCTTCTGTCTCTTTTGAGCCGGGCGGATCATTAAGAAATACATAACTAAAACTAAAACGATTATCGGTGCGAAAGTTACGAGTAATTCCATTGCGCAATTTCCTCCTGCTTAGAAATTTTTCGGATTTTCAGTGTTCAATCCATAAGATTCGAAAAATGCTTCTTTAAAGTCCAATAAATTATCATTTAAAATTGCAGTTCGAACATCTTCCATTAAGTTTAACAGAAAATAAAGATTATGATAAGTAGTAAGTCTCAATCCGAGTATCTCATTCGCTTTAAATAAATGTCTGAGATATGCGCGTGTATAATTTTTACAAGTATAGCAGTCGCAATTCGGATCGAGCGGTGTAAAATCACGTTCAAATTTCTTGTTCTTCACAACGACGCGTCCCGTAGAAGTCATCGTTGTCCCGTTACGTGCAATACGCGTCGGCAGCACACAGTCAAACATGTCCACGCCCCGCATAACACCTTCAATTAATGCGTCCGGAGAACCGATTCCCATTAAATATCTCGGTTTGTCTTCCGGTAAAAGATGCACTGTTTCTTCAAGCACTCTGTACATTACAGGTTTTGGTTCACCAACGGACAAACCGCCGATAGAATAACCCGGGAAGTCCATCGCCACCAAGTCTTTCGCACTCTGTTCACGCAGGTCTTTGTATTCCCCGCCCTGGACGATGCCAAAAAGCGCCTGGTGTTTATCGTGTCCTTTTTTAATGTGATGGTTTAAACCGCGGTCAGCCCAGCGTGTCGTACGCTCAACCGACTGTTTTACGTAGTCGTGTGTTGACGGAATTGCCGCACACTCATCAAAACTCATCATAATGTCAGAGCCGAGGTCATGCTGAATGTCCATTGCGCCTTCAGGTCCTAAAAACAGCTTTGAACCGTCCAGATGGCTGCGGAAATGCACGCCCTCTTCCGTAATTTTACGGCGGTGGCTCAGACTGAATACCTGGAAACCGCCCGAATCTGTAAGAATCGGTTTATCCCAGTTCATGAACTTGTGAAGCCCGCCGGCTTCTTTAATTATGTCATTACCCGGACGGAGCCATAAGTGATACGTGTTCGACAGTATAATCTGCGAACCGATATCAGCGAGCTCTTCAGGAGACATCGTCTTAACAGTTGCAAGCGTGCCGACCGGCATGAAAATCGGCGTATCAATGACACCGTGCGGTGTATGAAGTTTGCCGAGACGCGCACCAGTCTGCCTGCACGTTTTAATATGTTCATAGCGAATTGCCATATTGGTCACCTCTTTAATATAAAATCATCGCATCGCCAAACGAGAAGAATCGGTATTCCGAGTCAACCGCATGTGCATATGCATTTAATATGTGTTCACGTGAACTGAACGCGCTGACCAGCATCACAAGTGAAGATTTAGGCAGGTGGAAGTTTGTGATTAAGACGTCCACCGCTTTGTATTCAAAGCCCGGGTAGATAAAGATATCTGTAAATCCGGATGCTTCTTTAAATTCACCGTGGTCGTGAATAATTGTTTCAAGCGTGCGTGTACTCGTCGTACCGACACTGATCACTTTCCCGCCTGCTGCTTTCGAATCGTTCAGTGTTTTTGCTGCTTCAGCTGTCATCGTATAAAATTCGCTGTGCATTTTATGGTCTTCAATTGTTTCTGCTGCAACCGGACGGAATGTTCCAAGTCCGACATGCAGTGTAATGTAAACAATATCTACACCTTTGTCTTTAATTTCTGCAAGCAGTTCTTCAGTAAAATGCAGTCCCGCTGTCGGTGCGGCAGCAGATCCCGATTCACGCGCAAAGACAGTCTGGTAACGGTCTTTATCATCAAGTTTTTCTTTAATGTACGGCGGCAGCGGCATTTCGCCAAGCTCATCCAGAACGTTTTCCAGAATACCGTCGTAAATTAATTTCATATGATGAATGCCTTCTTCGAATTTTGCTGTGCATTCCGCGGCAAGCTTGCCTTCACCGAATGTCACCATAGTACCGATACTCACTTTTTTCGATGGACGGATTAATACTTCATATCCGCCGTCAATTGGTTTTAAGAGCAGCATTTCGATTTTAGCGCCGGTTTCTTCTTTAATGCCGAACAGTCTTGCCGGCAGTACTTTCGTATCGTTTAATACGAGTACGTCGCCCGGGTTAAAGTAATCTGCAACATCGTAAAAATGTTTATCACTCAACTCGCCTGTCGTCTTATTAACGGCAAGCAGTCTTGAATTCGTACGTTCTTTTAACGGTGTCTGCGCGATTAAATTCTCAGGCAGATGAAAATCAAATTCTGTAAGCTTCATATCTTTCCTCCTAAAACAGCTTAATCCATATCAATATTTTTAAAATACTCAAATGATTTAGCTGTGGCTTTACGCCCTCTCGGTGTGCGCTCCAAAAATCCGCGCTGAATTAAATACGGTTCGTACACATCGTTCAGTGTGACGACTTCCTCACCGATTGATACTGCTACAGTTTCAAGTCCGACCGGACCGCCGCCGTATGTACCGATAATTGTACGCATAATTTTATGATCGATCGGTTCAAGTCCTTCCGGATCGACTTCAAGCACTTTAAGTGCGTAATTTGTCGTATCAAGTGTAATTGCTTTTTCACCTTTAACCATCGAGAAATCTCTCACCCGGCGAAGCAGTCTGTTCGCGATTCGCGGCGTACCGCGGGATCTTCTCGCCAGCTCATCCAGACTGTTTTCCGGAATTGCCACTTCAAAAATATCCGCTGTCCGTTCGATAATCAGTTTCAGACTGTCAAGATCGTAATACTGCAGTCTGAGCTGAACACCGAAACGGTCCCTTAATGGTGCCGACAGACTTCCGAAACGCGTCGTTGCACCGACTAATGTAAACGGCGGCAGGTCGATGCGGATACTTCTCGCTTCATCGCCCTGGCCGATTACTACATCGATAAAGAAATCCTCCATGGCTGAATATAAAATTTCTTCAACGAAACGCGGCAGTCTGTGAATTTCATCGATAAAGAGCACATCACCCGGTTCTAAACTGGATAAAATCGCAGCGAGGTCGCCGGCACGTTCTACCGCCGGTCCGGATGTCGTTTTAATATTAACGTTCATTTCTGCAGCGATAATATTTGCAAGCGTCGTTTTACCTAGCCCCGGCGGACCATGCAGAATAACATGATCCAGCGCTTCTTCCCGCATTTTTGCCGCTTCGATAAACACGCTTAAATTGTTTTTAAGCGCATCCTGTCCGATATACTGCTGCAGTTTTGAAGGCCGGAGCGATAATTCCAGCGATACTTCATCATCGTGCTCATGCTCATCTAAAATACGTTCATCCATTACTTCACCCCGTTTAATTTAGTAATAGTTTAAGTCCAAGTTTGACTGCTTCATCAACAGAACCGATATCTTCCTTAACAAGCTTTTTCTCAATGCGTGTCAGTTCGCGTTTTGAATAGCCGAGCACTTCAAGTGCCATCAGCGCTTCTTCAACGTAAGCATCATCTGCAAGTGCCGCCGGCGTTTCAGCAGGTTCTGCTGCGCTATCCGGCTTCAGCTTGCCTTTCAAGTCCAGAATAATCTGGCTCGCGCTCTTTTTCCCGATACCCGGGAACTTCTGCATAAAGGCATTATCTTCTCTTTCAATTGCACTGATAATTTCATTTGGCGTTGCTGCAGCAAGTATAGCCAAGGCACTTTTAGGACCAATCCCTGTCACTTTCAACAATGATTTAAACATTGATTTTTCACTTTCGCTGGTAAAACCATACAGCGTGTGCGAGTCATCTCTGACGATGAGCTCGGTAAAAATCGTTACATCTGTATTGATATAGCGTTCAAGACGGAACGGGTTCGGAACGAGCAGTAAATAACCGATACCGCCCGTTTCAACCGTTGCTCCTGATGGTTTAACTTCAGTCAGCTTACCTTTTATATACTGATACATTTATAATCACCTATTCTACAAATTCAAACTCTCCGCCTAAAATACGTACGGTATCCCCGGCCTGAATGCCGCGGTCACGCAGCGCATCGTCGATTCCCATCGTGCGCATCTGTCTTGCAAATCTGCGTACTGCAGCTTCGCGTGTAAAGTCAGTCATCATGAACAGACGTTCAATTGCTCCGCCTGACACAACATAAGCACCGTCGTCGTCACGTGAAATTTCAAATTTATCAGGATCTTTTTCGTGACGGTAAATCACGCGGCTTTCCGTCTCAATTTCTTCTTTAACAACAGGCTGTTCTTCCAGCAAATCTGCTACTTTATATAGTAACTGATCGATATTTTCACCTGTTGCCGCTGAAATCTGGACAATATCATTATCCGTATCAATGCCGTTAATGAAGTTATTAATAATTTCTTCATCGTAGTCGATTAATTCCACTTTATTTAATGCAATGACTTCAGGACGCTCAAGGAGTTCTTCATTAAATAAAGCCATTTCATTGCGGATTGTTTTATAGTCTTCAATTGCATCTCTGCCGTCAGTTTCAGAAATATCCACTACGTGCACGAGTACTTTCGTACGTTCAATGTGGCGCAGGAACTGGTGTCCAAGTCCTGTGCCGTCAGATGCGCCTTCAATTAATCCCGGCATATCAGCCATAACAAATGTCCGTCCGTCTTTTGCCTGTGCGACACCTAAGTTGGGCTGCAGCGTTGTAAAGTGATAGTCTCCCACTTTAGGTTTCGCCTGCGATACAGTGCCAAGCAATGTTGATTTACCCACACTCGGGAAACCGACAATGCCGACGTCTGCCATCATTTTAAGTTCAAGTGTTACCTCAAGTTCATGACCGGGTTCACCGTTTTCTGCAAAGTCCGGTGCCGGGTTTCTGCTTGTCGCAAAACGGGAGTTGCCTCGTCCGCCGCGTCCGCCTTTAGCGATAACCGCCTGCTGGCCGTGTTCAACCAGATCTGCAAGTGTTTCACCATTTTCCGAGTTTTTAACGATTGTGCCCGGCGGCACTTTTAATACTAATGGCGCACTGTTTTTACCGTGCATATTAGAATTCATTCCGTTTTCACCGTGAGTTGCTTTAAAGTGGCGCTGGAATCTGAAGTCCATTAATGTTCTTAATCCTTCATCGACTTCCATAATGATATCTGCACCATTTCCGCCGTCTCCGCCTGATGGTCCGCCCATCGGGATATATTTCTCTCTGCGATATGCTACCAGACCGTTACCGCCGTTACCTGCTTTCAAGTGTACGGATACGTAATCTATAAACATAACACTCACCTCCATATAATTATTCTCTATTTTAAATTATAACATTCATAAAAAAAGACATCAGCAGAAGCTGATGCCACAAAATTATTATTTTGCTTCCTGATATACAGAAACACGTTTTTTGTCGCGTCCGACACGTTCGAATTTAACAACACCGTCGATTTTCGCGAATAGTGTGTCATCTCCGCCGCGTCCTACGTTTTCACCCGGGTGAATTTTAGTGCCGCGCTGACGGAATAAAATAGATCCGCCTGTTACGAATTGTCCATCTTGTCTTTTAGCACCAAGGCGCTTTGATTCAGAGTCACGACCGTTTCTAGTCGACCCTACCCCTTTTTTCGATGCGAAGAACTGTAAGTCTAATTTTAACATTGAATACACCTCACTCTTGTTCGATTTTTATAAATTCATTATATTCGTTTTCAATAGTTTTTAATGACACAATCATTGTTTCCAAAATCAACTGAACTCTGTCATCGGATGTATCTTCAAGCTTCACGCTTAAATATCCACCTTCATCGGCCATGTCTATGGCCGGCTCGCAATCAGTCAGCGCAAAAAGCGCGTTCACACTGCCGAATACAACTGCCGAAGCACCTGCACATACGAGGTCTTTTCCGTGTACATCAAAGTCCGCGTGTCCGTCCATCGTAAATCCGGTAATATGCTCTTCACTGTTACGTGCAACGATAACATTAATCATTATGCGTTGATTTTGCCGATTGTTAATTTAGTATATGGCTGACGATGACCTTGTTTACGGCTGTAGTTTTTTCTGCGCTTGAACTTGATAACATTAATCTTCTTACCGCGTCCATGCTTTTCAACTGTAGCTGTAACAGTAGCACCTTCAATTGTAGGAACTCCAACTTTAACGCTGTCGCCTCCAACAAAAAGTACTTTGTCAAACGTGAATTCAGCACCTTCTTCAACTTCCAGTTTCTCAACGAAGATTGATTGACCTTCTTCAACTTTTACCTGTTTACCACCTGTTTCGATGATTGCAAACATACTTACACCTCCTATTATTTAAGACACGCCACTATAGGTGGGCTAATTCCTCTTGTACCTATATATGAGCGGTTGATGTTTACGTTTCATCAACTACTGTATTATATAAAATATAAATGAATGTGTCAATTGATTCTGCGTAATTCTTTTCTGACTTTTGCTGTCTGAATGGCGAGGACATAAAGGATGACGAAAAACAATGCGCTGACCAGTACACTCGGTATTGCACGAAGTGCGATATAGTCAAACAGCGGCATCGCTATAAAATCGAGTACGCTGTAAACTGCATACTGATAAAAATCGAATAAAAATGAATTCAGCAGCACGACAAATGCCATCGCTACAAAATCTCTGTAAAATACTCTGAATGCTGTCTGCATAAAGACGACAAAAGCGATAAAACCGAAAATGTGAATGCCGTACAGAGAACCGATGTAAATATCCAGCATAGTACCCAACAGTATTGCAAAAAAAATACTGATTCTCGGCCCTGCATAAATTGTAAGGAGCAGGATATACATAAACAGGAGTTTCGGCACGAAATATACTTCAATACCAAAAACCGTCATCGGACTGAAAGTGGCAAAAGCCATATCCGCATACATCAGTATCATTCCGATTATGAAAATTACTATCATCTGCATTACTGTCAGTCCTCCAATGATTCAGGATCGCGCTTTAAGACAAACACGTTATCCACATCATTCAGGTCGCTGTTCATCTGCACATACGCATTCTGGCTGAGACCGTACTCATCGTTCTCAACTTCAACTACTTTACCGATAATTATTCCTTCAGGGAATGCACCCGTCAGACCTGAAGTATACACTTCATCGCCTTCTTCAAGTTTGACCTTGCTTTTAATGTTCTCAACAACAAGTACATCTTTTTCTGTATCGTAGTTGCGGATATTTCCGTACACCGCTTCATCGTTATGTCTGACTTCAACAGACATATTGTTCTGGGATGCATTCGTGGAAATCATCTCGATAAAACTTGATCCCCCGTTAACGCGTGTAACAATTCCAATCAGTCCTTCGGACGTTGAAACTGCCATGCCTTCTTTAATACCGTCTTTCTCTCCTTTATCTATTGTAAAGGATTCAAGCCACTGATCGGGCGCCCGTGAAATGACACGTGCATTGACTGTTTCGTAAGCCATGCTTGAACTCACTTCAAGCGACTTGCGCAGCTCTTCGTTTTCAGCAGCAAGCCGTTCATTGTCAGCCTGCAGCTGAGGCAGCATATCGAGCTGCTGTTTCAGCTCTTTGTTTTCTTCAAGGGCACTGAAACTTCCCGTAATATTGGAAAATATATTGCTTATAAAACCGAACGGTGCGCCGGCAACCTGCTGCGTTGCTGCAACCGTATCACCGGTAAATTGTTCAGCTTTCGTTGTGGAATCTCTGTCCGTCAGCGAAAAACCGATTAGTGCAATTAATACTACTATGCCAAACAGCACGATTAACATGCGGTTTCTATTAAAAAACTTAGTCACTCTCATGCCGCCCCCAAAAATTAATATCTGGGTAAATAATACCACATTTGCACACTCACAATAAACTAATCTTCCCAGAGAGTTTTAATCTCACTGAGTCTTTCTGCAAATGTTTTTAAATCCTCATCACGGACAGCAAGTGATATACGGATATAATCTACCGCACGGTCACCGAACGGCTTGCCCGGAGTTGTGAGAATCGACTGTTCTTTCAGCAGATAAGCAACAAAGCTCTCGCCGTTAAAACCTGCAGGCACTTTTATCCAGCCGAAGATTCCACCCTGAATCGGTTCTATTGGAATATTTAAATCTTTAAGCGACTTATTAATGAAGTCTTTGCGTTTCCTGAAGATTTCATTTTGCTCAGGAATCAATGTGTCCGCATTATCTAGCGCTGCAATTGCAGCATCCTGTGTGACACCGAATACTCCTGCATTCGTATAATCCTGAAACTTATTAATACTTTCAATCATATCTTTGTTGCCTGCGGCAAAGCCGATTCTGTAACCTGACATATTAAATCCTTTTGACAGCGAATAAATTTCCATCGACACTTCAAAGTCCGGATCGCTTGTCAGTATGCTCGGATGAGCGCCGTTAAAGCCGAATGCAGAATATGCAAAGTCGTGAACAACCTGCGTCTTTGTACCTTTGAACCTCTGAATCACATCATCAAAAAACTCTTTATCCGCAGCTGCACCGACCGGATTGGACGGATAGTTCAAATAGATGAGATCCGTTTCCTTAAGTTCTGCTTCAAGCGCATCAAAGTCCGGCAGATAACTGTTCTCTGCAAGGAGCGGCAGATCGATTAATTTTGCCTGCGCCAGTTCGACGGCTGTAATGTAATCGGCATAGCCTGGATTAGGCAGCATAATGCCTGCACCCGGGTTCACATGTGCGAGCGGAAAGTTAACCAGTGCATTTTTAGTACCGAAGAGGATTGCAATATTCTCATCTTCAAGCTCTACATCATATGTGCGTTTATAAAATCTTTTAATACTGTCTTTAAGTTCCGGTTTGCCGCGGAATGCACCGTACTTCTGATTTTCTTCTTTATCGATTGCTGTTTTCACTGCATCTGTAATGACTTTCGGAGTCCGCCCGTCGGGAATGCCGACTGCAAGATTTAACAGCGGTTTATCCCCTACTTCAAGCTTTTGATTCATCATGCTGCTGAAATAGCTCGGGCTTAATGAGTTTAAAAGTTCACTCGCCATTTATTCGTCCTCCTCCGGTTTATCGAATCCTTTAAAGTCTTCGTCAATGACCTGATTAAATTCTTCTGACTGTACTGCATTAATCAGATCTTCTTCCATTTTAGAACCGGTATCTTCATTATTAATAACAATCTGGTTTCTAAAGTTCTCATTCATATTCTCTAAAGTCAGTGCGTCACTGAGTTTCATTTCGCTTGCAAGAGCGAAGTTGCCCGGCACGAGCGACAAGCCGATCTGGTCCACACTTCTCGGCAGCTGGCCTGCATCCTGGTAAATAAACTCCAGGTTTTTCTTGTTATCAATAATATCCGCTTCGTCGATAGCAAACATATCTGCATCGTCACTGATTGTAATCAGTCCTGCATCCTGCAGCGTTAAAAACCCCCGGCTTGAGTTTACAGGGTCTAGCGGAAGTGCAACTTCACTGCCTGATGCGATATCTTCGAGCGAACTGAACTCGCTGCTGTACAGTCCCATCGGGGCTGTCGGCACCTGAATAATATTTTTCAGATCTGCACCGTTTTCTTCATTAAAACTCTCCATAAACAGAACGTTCTGGAACAGGTTGGCATCGAGGTCGCCGTTTGAGAGTGCGTTATTCGGCTGAATGTAGTCGCTGTACTCAACAACTTCAACAGAATAGCCCTGTTCTTCAAGTACAGGCTTCAGTGCAAAAGTTGCCATATCAGCAAAGGGTCCGCTTGATGCGCCGATTGTAATAACTTCACCTTCATCTTCATAAAGAAGAATACTGGTACCTGCAATAACGGCTAATGTACCGATTAAAAATATTATAATTCCGCGCATTTATTTTTCCTCCGCTCTGTTAGAAATAAAGTCTCCTGCCCACTGGACAATTTGTACGATGATTACGAGAACGATTACCGTAACAATCATCGTTAATGTATCATAGCGGTAGTAACCGTAACGAATAGCCAGGTCACCAACTCCGCCCCCGCCGACAACGCCGGCAGTTGCACTGAATGCAATGATTGAAATAATCGTCAGTGTAATTGCCTGAGTGATGCTTTTCTTTGCTTCAGGAAGCAGGACATCTGTCACGATTAAGTAAATCGGTGCTCCCCCTGCAATACTCGCTTCAATAACTCCGTCTTTGACACTGTTAAAGCTTGATTCAACAAGACGTGCGAATAATGGTACTGCTGCGATGGATAATGCAACACTGGCAAAGACCGGTCCGTGTGATGCATTAACGAGCCATGTGGCAAATGGCATAATTGCCACGATTAAAATAATAAAAGGGAAAGACCTGATTATATTTACGAGCCATCCGAGCGTGGCGTTTAACGGTTTAATTTTAAACAGCAGCGGATGCTGTGTAATATAGAGCAGAATACCGAGCGGCAGACCGATCAGTACCGCAAAAAATATTGATATCGAGACCATCAGTGCCGTTTCTAAAAGTGCACGGTACAGCAATGGCCACAGCTGACTTAAGTTATCCAATATAACCCACCCTTTCTATGCCCAGTGTATTATCGATATGTGTTTTAAGACGTTCGACTTCCTCAACTTTTCCTGAAACCTGGAACATTAAAAAGCCGAGCGGTTTTTCCTTAATGTATTCAATTCTGCCGTTTAAAATACTGATACTTAAATCAAAATCCCGATACAGCTGATTTAAATAGTTCTCTTCAGCGTTCTCACTGAGGAACTGAATTGTAATCACTTGATTTTCAGGCGTTTCTTTAATTTGTGACGGCACTTCGAAATTGTAAATTTCCTGTACGAAGTCCTTCGTAATTTCTTCTTTCGGGTGACTGAACACATTGTATGTGTCACCTGTTTCAATAATTTCACCAGCAGACATGACCCCGACACGGTCGGCAATCTCTTTAATTACTTCCATCTCATGCGTAATAATTACGATAGTAATACCGAGTGACCGGTTTATACTCTTAAGGAGGTTTAAAATACTCTTTGTCGTATCCGGGTCCAACGCACTCGTTGCTTCATCACACAGCAGAATATCAGGATTGTTGGCAAGTGCTCTCGCGATACCGACACGCTGTTTCTGTCCGCCGCTTAAATTGGAAGCACTGATGTTTGATTTATCACTTAGTCCGACGAGCTTCAGCAGTTCTTCAATTCTTGCCGGTACATCTTTCTTATTGTATTTACTCGCTTTAAGAACGAATTCAATATTTTCATATACTGTCTTTGACTCGATTAAATTAAACTGCTGGAAAATCATACCGATTTTCTGGCGCCGGATACGCAAATCTTTTGATGAAAGCTCTGTAAGATTGTCGCTTCCAACCGTGACGGTACCTGTCGACGGCTTCTCTAGTAAGTTAATTAATCTCACCAGCGTACTTTTACCGGCACCCGAGTAACCGATCAGTCCGAAAATCTCACCGGTTTCAACCGTGAGTGATGTGGGTTTTAATGCCTCAACACTCCTGCCTTTTAAATGATACGTTTTTGAAACATTGTTCAGCTGAATGCTCATGAAATCCCTCCTATGTATAAATAAAACGCCATTTATCTATATAGACAAATGGCGTTGTGTGATTATCTTTCAAGCCGATGCCTGCAGGATTTAGCACAGTACTTAAAAAGCCTGCTGCTGAAACTTCACAGGGCCTGATCCCTCCGTCTCTCTGGATAATTTTCTTATTTAATTGTATATCATATTAGTCTAACCTGTTTTAATTGTCAAACAATTTTTAATAATTTGTTATTACCTGGTTTCAACTGCTCCTTTATAAATAAATTCCCCGCGGCAATGCCGGCAAATATAACGCTTGTTATAACCTTTGACCCTTTTCGTAAATTGGTAGCTGCACTTTTTGCATTCATATAAGTAGGACTGCCCTTTATATTTATATGTTCTCGTGCTTGAAATACCGAGACGCTCCAGTGTTTCTATAAATTCACGGTCGGAATCCCTGTACGGTTTCTTCAATGTGTAAAGCGCATAGTGCACACATTCATGATAGAGCACATCGAGAACCGTTTCTTCAGTATTATTTATAAGAAACGTATGGGACATTACAATTTCTTTAGACACAACTTTTCTGCCCTGCAGTTTAATCTGGAATGCACCAAGTTTTGATTTCATCCGCTTTGATATTCTGACAGGGATTTCGAGTTTGAGATTAAAATTATCATGTAGAAATTTATCAGCATGTTTATGTAATTCTTCTTTGTTCATAATATGTTCACCTTCATAATGTTTTAACGGCCTTAAAAAAGGCAACAAAAAAAGGGAGATCTAAAGTCTCCCTAACAGATAAATAATATAATATGATATCTAGGCCAAAGGCACTATCGAAGAACGAGTTAGTTAATGATATGAAGAGTATAGCTTTAACTTATGTTTGTTCGTTCTGTTATGTATTTCTTAATGTATTCTCATTGTATTTTAATGTTCGGAATATTTCAAGGGTATTGGTCTAATTCTTTTACTTTGTAACGTGTTTGTAATAAACATGGTAATATTTCCATGAAATACGTTTTATTTAGTGTAATTATTAACTATGAGCTGAAAAATAGCAAATACTTAGTATGAAATTAAAGTGGAAATATTTCACCGGTCCTGTTCACTTGCTGCTATCATAATATGCATATCGACAGTAATGTCTTTATGTCCTCCGCTGACAAATGTTTCAATCTGCTCTTTATCAGCATGCCATCCAAGCGGTGACATAGAGATGAGATCTTTCAAGCCGTCTGCATCAAGTGTTTTCGTATACGTAATACGTTCCTCACTGACTACAGTAACATTTTTCTTCAGCAAATCAAGTGTTTTATTATTTTCATATTCGCTTTCTTCTGTATTACTGAATAATTCCGTACGCAGTTCTTTCAGGTAATTACTGCCTGGAATTACTTTTATAATAATTCCGTCATCGGATAAAATCCGTTTAAACTCGGAATAATTCGCAGGTGACAGAAAGTTCAGAATGAATCTGCATGAAACGTCATCAAGCGGCGGATTCGCAAGGTCTCCTACAATCCATACCGGCCCCGCATAGTTTTTGGCAGCCATCAATATACCTTCTTTGGAAATGTCCAGGCCAATTCCTTTCAATGTTTCGACGCTTACTTTGTCTTGTATTAATTTTAAGTGGGATCCTTCACCAGAACCTGCATCAAACAGCAGCGAATTTTCTGCAGATCTGCTTGTTATTATATCGGCAATCTTGTCATGGACCGGTGCGTACAGTTCAACATCGCTGATAATTCTCTGACGCGCATCAAATAAAGCGTCGTCGTATTGTGTATTTACAGGTTTCTTCAGCATATTAAGGTAGCCCTGTTTTGCGAAGTCAAAAGTATGATTGTTAGTACAGACTATACTTTTCAACTCTTTGACTTCGACAGTACCATGACAAAGCGGACATCTTAATTTACCGCTTATATTGTGTGCAGCTGCTGCACTTCTTTCTCTTTTCTTCATCTGCATTCCCCTGCCTGAAATATTATTAAAATAAAAATATGATTATGCCAACCGTAAAAAATACCATTCCGATTATTGACGGAATAAATGCTGCGACAGTCTGTACTTTAGTCCCGCCGATTAAACAGCGTTTCGGTTTATCCGGATCATATAATACAGTCAGCTCATGCCCGAATGGATAACCGTTATTAATCGAACCATGTGCAGTCACATTTTTCTTTCTTCTGTATACCGTTCCGTCAACGGTATATTCTATAACGGGATATAAATTATTATCACCGCCGCGAACCTTATCGACGACAACGCCTGTTGTTTCACTGGTACACTGACGTTTTTTCACTGCGACACCGAAAATATAAATACCGAGTGAAATTAATATTAAAAAGAGTCCTATCGATGCGAAAACTGTAGTTAATATCTGCTGATCTGTCATTAGACTGAACTCCTCTGCAGTGATGTTATTTTGAAGATAATTATATCATATGAATATTGATTAAAATAAGTTGTTTGATATATGTTAAATCTTTGTAAATATCTTATTGCCAGTTTAAAAATAGCTGTTTCCGTGGTAGGTTTGACTAAGATTACATATATAGGAGAAATAAATGAATAAAATAAGAATACTCATAGAAATACTGTTAGTATCCACGAGACTTGGACTGACTTCATTCGGCGGTCCTACAGCTCATCTCGGTTATTTCCACACCGAATACGTCCGACGCAAAAAATGGATGGATGAGAAAAGCTATGCTGACTTAGTCGCACTTTCACAATTCCTGCCGGGCCCTGCATCCAGTCAGGTGGGCATCGGAGTCGGTGTAATGCGCGGAGGCGTGCTTGGAGGACTGACATCATTTATCGGCTTTACACTGCCATCCGTTATCGTACTGATGATTTTTGCATCACTGCTGACTACATTTGATATCGCAGATGCAGGCTGGATACATGGTCTTAAAATTGTTGCGGTTGTTATCGTTGCCCATGCAATTATGGGAATGAGTAAGAATCTTGCACCGGATATTCAAAGAAAAGTCATTGCACTTTTAGCTCTCGTTGGAACACTGCTCTTTCAATCGGTGTTTACACAGGTAGGAGTTATACTGATTGCAGCGTTCATTGGTTTTATTCTTTTTAAAGACCATAAGGACGATGGTAAAAAAGCAGCTGCATTCCCAATTAAGAAAAGCTTCTCGGCTGTCTGTCTAGTGCTGTTTTTCATACTGCTGTTTGCGCTCCCGGCATTCCGTGAACTGACAGGCTCATACTGGGTTGCAGTAATAGACAGTTTCTACAGAGCAGGCGCACTCGTATTCGGAGGCGGGCACGTAGTACTTCCGCTTCTTGAACAGGAACTCGTTCCAATGGGATGGATTTCTGCAGAAGAATTCCTCGCAGGATACGGTGCAACACAAGCCGTGCCCGGACCGCTGTTTACATTCGCAGCATACCTCGGAACAGTTATGAACGGCTGGATTGGCGGACTCGTTGCAACAGCAGCAATATTCCTGCCTGCATTCCTGTTAATATTAGGCGCACTGCCATTCTGGGATATGCTCCGTAATAACGATAAAGTCAAAGGTGCTGTAATGGGAGCAAATGCCGCAGTAATTGGTATTTTAATCTCGGCTCTGTACACACCAATCTGGACAAGTTCAATTTTAAAACCGGTCGACTTCGCACTGGCAGCAATACTGTTTGTCATGCTCGTCAACTTCAAACTCCCGCCATGGGTAATTGTTGTAACAGGGGCAATCGGCGGAATGCTGATCGGATTTATGTAAATATAATAGAAGCAGCTGCAAATTTCGATTTGCGGCTGCTTTTTTGTTTGTTAATATATGCTGGGAGACAATATCGGTTCGACAAAGGGCTTCCAGACGCTTCGAAGGACAATGTCAATTCAACAAAGGGTTTCCAGACGCTTC
>DAIPYL010000018.1:0-6722 GCA_036782755.1 Jeotgalicoccus sp.
GCTCATATGAATCCCAGCGGTTTGGAAGTGGTATGAACAGAGCTCATATGAATCCAACCGCACAACCTGCAATTAATGTGTTAAAAATTCACAGAATCACAAATATAATGTAAATTAATCACATTAATTGCGTTACAATATAAATAGTAAATAATAAAATTAATCCCAAGGTGATACATATGAAGAGAAAAAGACAAGAATATATTGTAAACCGTGTAGCTGGAGACAGGACTGTAACAATCGAGATGCTTGCTGAGGAACTTAACGTTTCAGAAATGACAGTTCGTCGTGATTTGAAGGAGCTTGAATCGGATGAACAGATTATCAGAACGTCTAATTCAATCCTTTTAAAAGATTCCTTCTTAAATGAAGTGCCTTTTGTTAAAAAACAGATGGTTAATATAGAAGAAAAGCGGCTGATTGCCAAAAAAGCGATGCAGTTTATCAAGCCTAATCAAACGATTCTGCTAGATGCCGGCACGACGACTCTTGAAATCTGCAAGCTGTTAAAGAACGAAGATTATACAGTGCGTATTATTACTAATGATATTAAAGCAGCGGCTGAGTTAATAGACAGTCATCATGAAGTGATTATTCTCGGCGGTACTGTGCAGCAGAACATCGGATCGATGTACGGTACTCAGACAATAGATGTACTGAATAATATTAAAGTGAATGTATCTTTCGTCGGAACACAGGCGATGACTGTTGATGAAGGGATTTTTGCACCAACTATTGAGAAGGCTAAAGTGAAGAATTTAATGATGGAATGCGGACAAGCGGCGTATCTTGTCGTGGATTCCAGCAAGATGAATCACACTTCATTTGCCAAGATTAGTGATTTCAGCGATTTTACGGCAATCATCACAGATAATCTGCTCGGTAAGAGTGAGCTTGAGAAACTGTCATCCTATACGACAGTAATATAAGGCCGGTTTGACTGCGGTAAGCCTTCACATAATAACATTACAGTTATATTACAAAAGTTTGATAACTTTGAATTTAAAATATACGATAAAACACCCGTAACCTTTATGTATCAAGGGTTGCGGGTGTTTTACTTAAAATTTACAATTCTGAAGACGCTTACTTTATATAACTCTAATCTCATAAATTTTTCTATTAGGTTACAAGTCAGTTACAAATGCCAAATCGCTTGTATCATATGCTATAGTAAGACTCGTGGAAATGACTCGGGACAGAGTTCAATAATTATATTCCCAAACTATGGAGGATTTAAACATGAAAAAAACAATTATCTCTGCAGCATCGCTTACAGCTTTATCAGCAGTAGCTGCAGCTAATATATCAGCATCAGAAATTACAGTAGAATCAGGTGACACGCTTTGGAGTATTTCGGCAGGCGCATCACAATCAGTGAACGAAATTAAGTCATTAAACAACTTAACTTCAGATCTTATTTTCCCTGGCGACGTTCTTAAAGTAGACGCTGAAGCACCAAGTGCGGCACCAGCAGCTGAAAAAGCAGAAACAAATTCAACTACATATACAATTGAAGCTGGTGACACTTTATTCGCTATTGCTAATCAATTTGATGTAACAGTTGATGAAATTAAAGCTTGGAATAACTTATCTTCAGATCTTATCATTGCTGGTAAAACACTTGTAGTTGCTGCAGAAGCAGCTCCAGCAGTTGAAACTGTAGAAGAAGCAGCTCCGGTACAGGAAACTGCAGCTCCGGCAGTTGAAGAAGTTTCAGCTCCAGCGGTAGAAGAAGTACAAGAAGTACAACAAGTACAAGAAGTACAAGCAGCTGAAGTTGCTCCAGTACAGGAAGTTTCAGCTCCAGCAGTGCAGGAAGTTGAACAGCCTCAGGCAGCAACTCCTGCAGCAGCACCAGCAGCGACTCCAATTCCGGCAACACCGGTAACAAGTGCAAGTAACGGCTCAAACTACTATGACTGGGGTACATGTGCATGGTATGTATTTGAACAACGTTCTCAGCGCGGTTTAGGCGCAGGCAACAACTGGGGCAACGCTACAAACTGGGCAGCCGGTGCTCAGGCATCAGGTTACTCAGTAAGCAATTCGCCTTCAGTAGGTGCAATTATGCAGACGCCAGCTTACACTAATGGCGCATATGGACTTGGTCACGTTGCGATTGTCGAAAGTGTAAACGGCGACGGATCAGTTACTGTTTCTGAAATGCAATTTGGCGGCGGAGTTGGACAGGTAAACACAAGAACAATCAGTGCTTCTCAAGTGTCTGGTCACAACTTCATCCACTAATATATAATAAATTTAACAGCGGGACGAGAATCTGAAAATGATTCTTGCCCCGCTGTTTTTATGGAGTAGAAAAGGATACTGGACGGTTGAACTTTCGGGGACTTCTTTACTCATTGTAATTAACTGAACCGGAATGACAGGCTTTCACAGCTTTTCAAACAAAAAAACCGGCATGAGTTTATCTCATACCAGTCTTCATTTAATTTTTAATGTTCATATGCCGGATCTTTAACTTCAGCAGTACGCTGTTTCAGAATAGCTCTGACGTACAGGTAACCTGTAACAGCAACCGGAATTAATCCGCCGATGATGGAAATATTGTAGTCCAGATTTAAAGTTTCCGGAGCATAAAGGAAATACGTTCCCACTACACCGGTCATAAACAGTGCAGGAATACCGGCAACGTAATGGAATTTACCTTCTCTTAACAGATAAACTGTTGCAACCCATAACATTGTCGCTGCAACGGTCTGGTTAGTAAAGCCGAGGTAGCGCCATAAGAACATGTAGTCAATCGTAGACAGCAGGAATGCCGGAATACCGACACACAGTGTCATCCAGAACATCTTAGGAACTCTCTTGCTCTTTCTCATACTGGCTACTGCTTCAGTAAGCATCATACGTGAAGAACGTAATGCGGTATCCCCAGTTGTAATTGGTAAAATAATCGCACCAAGGAATGCTAATATCGCACCGGCTGAACCGAGCATTTCAATAGAGATTGTATCGATAACACCAGCCGGTCCGCCGATTGCAAGTGCTTCAGCAAGTCCGCCTGTACCGTGGAAGAAAGTCATACCTGCAGTTGCCCAGATTAATGCAATAACACCTTCTGCAATCATTGCACCAAAGAATACTCTGCGTCCGTCCGATTCTTTCTTAACAGTACGCGCAATAATTGGACTTTGCGTTGAATGGAATCCGCTGATCGCACCACATGAAATGGTAACCATGATAAGGGGCCATACAGGCAGTCCTTCCGGATGCTGGTTTTCAAAAGTCAGGTTCGGAATCGGCGTGCTTGAAAATATTAAACCAATTAAAACCGAAACTGCCATAATAATAAGTACCGCACCGAAGAATGGATAAATGCGTCCGATAATTTTATCGATTGGTAATACCGCTGCAATCACAAAATATGTGAAAATAATAATTAAAGCAACAAAGAATGGAATCGCGCCGCCTGATTTAAGTTCAATTAATTCTGCAGGACCTGCAGTAAATGCAGCTGTTACAAGAATCATCAGTGCAAGTGAAACAATATAAATGAAAACTTTAACACCTTTGCCCAGATACTTTTCAACAAGAGCGGGGAATTGTGAACCGCCATGTCTTAAGCTGAGCATACCGGAAAAGTAATCGTGAACTGCTCCGGCAAATATACAGCCGAGTACGATCCAGATTAAAGCCGGCGGCCCGTAAACAGCACCTGCCACTGCACCAAACACAGGACCGAGGCCCGCTATGTTTAACAGCTGAATCAGCCATCCTTTGAATGGATGCATCGGCATATAGTCAACACCATCATTGGTCGCGTATGCCGGTGTCGGGTTTTTATCATCAATAACAAAAATACGTTCTACAATTTTCCCGTAAATAAGATAACCTGTCACCAGTAAAAATAAAGAAATTAGTAAAGTCAGCATAGCAGCCCTCCTGCGAAGTCGAATAAGTGAATGAGTTGCTAAGTGTAGCAAGGAGAATCGCATCCGTCAATAAGAATTCTGATAATTTTGACTAAAAAGAAAATTAAAGCGTTTACATTGTGAAATGAGGGAGAAAATGAATTGAATCGCAGGACGATGGTTGTTTGGAGCACGACGGCAAATCACCGTCGTATTCGAAAACCCGCAAACTGCCGGCAAGCATCAAAAAAACACCTGATCCAATGGAATCAGGTGCTCACTCAATAATTTATTTACTGTATCTGTTTTCTTTAAACGGCAGTCCAAGTTCATCACGTAATGTTTTGCCTTCGTATGCAGTGTCGTAATATCCTTTTTCAACTAAAATCGGAACGACTTTATCGATGAAATCGTGGAAGAAATCTCCAAGTACGTGCGGTGTCAGAACGAATCCGTCGGCGCCGTCGTTTTCCACCCAGTCAATAATCTGATTGGCAACTTCTTCGTACGTGCCCATAAATGCACTTTCACGTGTTGTTTCTTCCATCGCAACATCACGTAGCGTCAGATTGTTTTCTTTGGCGCGTTTCTTAATTTCATCCGTTGTCGACCGGAAGCTGTTCTTCCCGATATCACCAAGTTCAGGGAACGGTGCATCGACGTCGTACTGGCTGAAGTCATGATGGTCGAAGTAACGGCCGAGATACAGAAGGGCTTCTTCTATAGTAACTAAGTTTTTAATGTACTCGTAACGTTCACGGACTTCTTCGTGATCTTTACCGACAATCGGCTGCAAGGTCGGGAATACTTTGATTTCGTCCGGATTGCGTCCGTTGTCAGCTGCCTGCTGACGCAGATCGGCATAATTTTTCTGTGCTTTTTCAAGCGTGCTCGCATTCGTAAATACCGCATCTGCATTTCTTGCTGCGAAAGCAGAACCTTTCGGTGATGCACCTGCCTGGAAGATAATCGGCTGGCCCTGCGGTGAACGCTCAATATTCAGCGGCCCTGAAATTTTGAAGAATTCTCCTTCGTAGTTCAGTTCGTGCATTTTATCTTTATCGAAATACTGTCCGCTTTCTTTGTCGCGGATAAATGCATCATCTTCCCAGGAATCCCACAGACCCTGTACGACTGAAAGGTGTTCGTCTGCGATATCGTAACGGAGACTGTGTTCCGGGTGTTTATCTTTGCTGAAGTTTTTAGCGCTGCCTTCAAGCGGAGATGTTACAACATTCCATCCTGCTCGTCCGCCGCTCATCATATCAACTGATGCAAGCTGGCGCGCAATGGTGAACGGCTCGCTGTACGATGTCGATACTGTTGCAACTAAACCGATATGAGATGTAATCGGAGCAAGTGCACCAAGTAAAGTCAGCGGTTCAAAACGGCTTAAAAAGTGCGGAATGGATTTATCGTTAATAAAAAGACCGTCAGCGACGAAGATAAATGAAAAACCTGCCTCTTCAGCTTTTAACGTAATATTTTTATAATGTTCAAAATTAACGCTCGCATCGCTTGGTACGTCAGCACTTCTCCATGCGTTCATATGTCCGCCCGGACCGTGCAGCATGACTCCGAATTGTACTTTCTTACTCATAATATCCCAGCCTTTTCTTTGTGTATGGTATGAATTGGTGCGAGTGTTTCGACTGTATGATTGCGTAATGCAGCATCGATTGACGGAATGTGGAACATGAACTCGTCGATAGGATTGCTCTCAGCGAGCTCATTCAGTTTTGCTATGATCTCTGCTTTTGTACCGAGTATCATATCGAGTTCGCTTTTCTCCACTTCGATTTTTTCATCGGTGTTTTTAATATAATCATTAACCTGTTTTTCAGTAGTCACGCGCAATGTTTTGCCGTCTTTGAATTTCAGGGAGTAGATTGCATTGGCCTCAACTGCAGCTTTTTTCTCTTCATCAGTTTCAGCGGCGAGCACCGTTAATGCGGTAATGAATTTACCGGCCGGATACTGTTCTTTGTACGCCGCCGCGACTTCTTTCAAAAGTGCTTCATCGTTCTTAATGAAGTGGGCGAAGATGAAGTTCACGCCGTTCTCCGCTGCGAACTCAGCAGACGATAAACTTCCGCCGAGCAGGAAAAGATCGGGCTTCGAAGAATCGGTGTCCGCTGATATTTTAAGGACATTGTGATTCTCATGAGTACCGTCAACATAAGATTTCAGCTTTAAGAATCTGTCATTGAAAGAATCGATATCTGGACGGAGTTCATGCTGCAGCGCAGCAGTTGACAGTGGTGTACCGCCCGGAGCTTTGCCGACACCGAGATTTACACGGCCAGGTGCAAGGTGGCTGATCAGCTGAAACTGTTCGGCAACATGAAACGGATTATGATGCGACAGCATAACGCCACCGGCACCGATATTGATATTCTTCGTATGATTTATAAGATGAGTCACTAAAACCTCAGGTGCAGTACCGATGAGATTTTCCATATTGTGATGCTCAGAAACAAAATAACGCTTGTAGCCATGCGTATCTGCGAGCTTCGCAAGTTCCACCGTATGGCTGAGTGACTCTTGGACAGAAAGTCCGTCAAGAACAGGACTTTGATTTAAAATATTAAACTCCATGAAATTCTCCTTCCGATACATATGTTTTTCGGATATGTAACACCGCATTTTCCTACTTGATAACTATGAATTAAAATTAATGATATCACTTATTTCTAATAATTCAATAATTTACGTCATAAAACTTACTTATTTACTATGAATTGAAGAATTGAGTTGAAATTGAGTGTTCACCTGCCTGTAACATTGCCTCACAGGCAGAAGAGAGCTCTTCATCGACCCGCAACAGCTCCTCACAGGCAGAAGAGA